>JAWLHS010000006.1:0-39845 GCA_041690235.1 Bacteroidales bacterium | reverse complement strand
ACCCGGTCACCAACAGGCCTGCTGACATCAACCACATAGCGGATTCCGGCAGCCGAATCAAAGTTGTAAAAGGCATTGCGCAGCCTGAACCGGGGTTGGGTCCCCTCCGGGATCTCTCCTTGTTCATTGACCCGGAGACTCAGCAGGTGATCGTCTTCGCTTTGCATTTCATTCAGCCATAAACCGTAAGAGAACTCCAGGTAGTCGAGCACCTCCTGTCCGGATAGTTCCATGGTATATAAATAGTTTTCGTATTCGTAGATTCTGAAAAAATCCCTGACCAACAAGGTTCCGGCCTTGATTGTTTCATCAAAAGCAAGGGGAGCGGTAAAGGAAACATCCGCCCCGGTCAGTTCCAGCTGGACTTTATGAACCAGGTCTGAAAACGGAGCAGGGCCAAAAAGCACATCCAGTGAGTGCATATCGATGCCGAGGATTCCTACCGGTTCCCGGCTGAATTCAATGATTTCTGCCACATCTTTCTCAAACTCCCTGAAAAATGACTGGCTTGGGGCAACATTCCTGGTGGAAACCACTTCGCCTTTTGACTGGGTCAGTTCGTACTCCCTGCTTTCCGTCCGCTCAAAAACCAACTCAGCAACAGCCAGGTTTTCAGCGAAATGACCAGGCCCCAGCACCAGCACCTCCCCTCCCTCAATATTGGTAATGTGCTCAATACGCTCCCGGTGGTCATGCCCTGTAAAAATCACATCGAACCCGGGGACAGTTCTGGCAATATAAGCCGAGGCCTGTTCAAGGGGATGGGCCGACAAAGGGGGATCTATGGAACCATACCCACTGTGAAACAAGCCAATAATGGCGTCGGGTGCCTCATGCTCGCGGATGTGGCTTACCCAATGGGCGGCTGCTTCGGCCATATCCTGAAAGAGCAGGCCCTCCCACAAATGCGGAGGAAGCCAGTTGGGAACACTGGGCGTGGTCAATCCCAGCACCACGATATTCATGCGTTGCCTTTTGATGACAATGTATGGCTGAAAATGGGGTTTCCCGCTTGCCTCATCCAGCACATTGGCGCCAAGGTAGGGGAAATCGAATTCCTCCTTCAGGCGGTTATAAACAGCCGGTCCCGCTTCAATATCATGATTTCCTACGGTGGCGGCATCGTACTTCATCAGGTTCATGACCCTGCTGAACAGGTTTTTTTTGGAATCCTGAACAAAATTGGCATAATAAGCCGCCGGCGTTCCCTGGAGCATATCCCCGTTATCCAGCAGGATCAGGTTTTCTCCATACCTGGTCCGGGCCGACTCCATCAAATAATGGACACTGGCCATAGAAGTCTGGGTCGGACGATCGTTGATGAAATCGTAGGGAAAAATCCGGGCGTGCACATCGGAGGTCACAGCAATCTGGATCTTGATCTCCCTGGCAGTGGTCTGAAAAGAAAACCCGGCCAGGAAAAAAACACCGGCCAGAAAATAAAAACGAAGGCTCTTCATGGTAAAATCAGCTAATTGGGCAAATGATGATCAAAAAAAAGGCATCCGCAGAGATGCCTCAAGTATTGGATCCGGAAAAGATTACTGACCGAGATAGGCTTTCAGCAGCTTGCTCCTTGAGGTGTGCTTCAGGCGCCTGATGGCTTTCTCCTTGATCTGCCTGACCCGTTCGCGTGTCAGGTCAAACTTGGCCCCGATCTCATCCAGGGTCAGGCCATGGTTCATGCCGATGCCAAAATACAGGTTGATGACATCCCTCTCTTTTTCAGTCAGGGTGGCAAGGGAACGCTGAATCTCTCTTGCAAGGGATTCATGGATCAGGCTGGAGTCGGCATTGGGAGAATCCTGGTTGACATATACGTCAAGCAAACTGGCATCTTCACCCTGAATCAGGGGAGCATCCACCGACACATGGTGTGTGGAGATACGGAAGGACTCAGCAATCTTGTCTTCATTAACGTCGAGGGCTTCAGCCAGTTCCTCGGTAGAGGGAGGCCGCTCAAAGCGCTGCTCCAGCCTGGACGCTTCTTTTTTAATCTTATTGAGGGAGCCGACCTGGTTCAGGGGGAGCCTGACAATACGGGATTGTTCGGCCAGGGCCTGCAGAATGGACTGGCGAATCCACCAGACCGCATAGGAAATAAACTTGAACCCACGGGTCTCATCAAAACGCTTGGCCGCCTTGATCAGGCCAAGGTTGCCTTCATTAATCAGGTCGGGCAGACTTAAACCCTGATTCTGGTATTGTTTGGCCACGGAAACCACAAACCGGAGGTTTGCCTTTGTAAGTTTTTCCAGTGCATCCTGATCCCCTGCCTTGATCCGCTGGGCCAAATGGACTTCTTCCTCGGCGGAAATCAGGGGAACCTTCCCGATTTCCTGAAGGTATTTGTCCAGCGACGCCGTATCGCGGTTGGTAATGGACTTGGAAATCTTTAGTTGTCTCATATATTATAAGGAAGTGGAAGAAAAAGTAACCTAAGCTTTTGAAAATGTGGAAGTACCTTTAAGGGGAATCTTCTTCGAAAAAGCCCCCAAAGGTACGAAAAATAACCGAAACAAACAACAGCACGGGGCTTTACTTGATCCCGATGCCATAATATCCCCTGCGCCCGTTTGGATAAACCCCTTCAATAAGGATTCCTCCGGTCTTGTTTCTGATCATTCGCGTCAACTCCTGGGGCGAGGAGACCGGTTCGTTATCGAGGTGGGTGATGATAAACCCATCCCTTATACCGGCATTGGCAATCAACTTGCCGCGCTCAACGCCGGAAACCATGACCCCCTGATCAATATTTAAGCGGTTTAACTCGGAAGCAGGAACCGGTTCAAAGCGGGCACCAAGGTTGTCTATGACGCCGACATCCTCTCTTGTAACCAGCGATTCTTCTCCGTAGATATTCTTGAGGGTGGCCCTCGCCTCCCGTGAATTGCCGTCCCGCTGATACGTAATAGTTACCTCATCGCCGGGTCGCATGCGACCAAGGGTTTCCAACAAACCGGAAGGGTTGGCAATGGGCTGGCCGTTAACACCAACAATCAGATCCCCGCTTTGCAGGCCGGCTTCAGCGGCCGCACTATTCTCCTGCACCTCTTCAACATAAGCCCCCCTGAAGGGAGCTATTCCTTTTTCTTCAGCCTCACGGCTGTTCAGTTCACGAATGGTCACGCCCAGCAGGCCCCGTTGAACTTCCCCATATTCGATCAAATCTTCAACCACCTTACTGGCAATGTTCGAGGGAATGGCAAAAGAATAGCCCGCAAAAGCGCCTGTTGTGGAGGCAATTGCTGCATTGATTCCGATCAGATCGCCTTGGGTATTCACCAGTGCCCCGCCACTGTTGCCACGATTTACCGCTGCATCGGTCTGAATAAATGATTCAATGGCGGTATTGCCACCCAGAATATTGATGTTTCTCCCTTTGGCACTCACGATGCCTGCCGTCACCGTAGAGGTCAGGTTGAACGGATTTCCGACGGCCAACACCCATTCGCCGACACGCACATCATCTGAATCCCCGAAAGCAAGGAAAGGGAGCCCGGTTTCTTCAATCTTGATCAGGGCCAAATCGGTGGTCGGATCCCTGCCAACGATTACCGCTTCATAGATCCTGTTGTCGTTCAGGGTAACCTCAATCAGGTCGGCATCGGCAACCACATGGTTATTGGTAACAATGTAACCATCAGCGCTTATAATGACCCCGCTCCCCGATGCTTCCCTGGGCTGCTGGGGTGTACGCTGCCTCGGCCCGAAGAAAAATTCCCTGAATGGGTCTGAAAAAAAATCATCGTAAGCCGAACTGCGGCTCTCATACCTGGTTCGTATGTGAACAACCCCGTTCACGGTCATTTCTGAAACCAGCGTAAAGTCGGGCAACGAAGTCGGCAATTTTGTCATATACCTTGCCAGGGTGGCAGGCGGCTTCTCCAGGATTCCAGATGGGTTAGACAGGCCACCCGAGTCTGCCTGAGGGTTAAAAAAATACAAATACCCCATGAGGCTGAAAGCCCCACCAATTAAAGCTGCAAGTAATAATCCAAAAAATCTTTTCATAGCAAATCCTTGTTTTCAAAATGAATAACGTAAACACGGTCCATTTGTTTACAACAGAACAGGCTTTTTGGCCATTATGTCAAAAAGCCTTCGAAGGCAATTTCGCAATAAATATGCCTCATGGGTTGAACCAGGTGTTAATAAAAATAAAAAATACCCAAAATTCGTCAATGGCCTTATCAGCAAGGGATAAAAAACAAACGAAAAAAGAATTCATCAGGTTTTTGTACCTTTGAAAAAGGATTTGTTCGCCGATGACCAATAAGAAAAACGACACATATGGCTTTTCCCTGGTGGTTGCCGGTTTGCTCATCGGGTTTTTTCTCGGTGCGGGAATCGTGTACCTGATTTCCAGCCGGCCGGATGATCACCTGTTGACCAATGCGGCACTGGAGCGGATTTCAAGGTTATTTCAGCCGGAGGAATCCCAGCTCCCGGCGGCCGGTGCCAAAACAGGCTCAGCGCCTGTGCCGCCTCGGGAGATGGTCGCAGATTTGACGCCACCGCCGGGTTCCGGGATACCAACCGACAGCCTTGATCAAACAGGGATGAACATTCCGGATTCCGGAGCAGGTCTCCCGGATGAAGAAGAGCCCGCCTCAGGGTCGCTGAGCGCCCATGCAACAACCGACTCCATCGGGATGCAAACAACCGGATTTGAAGGACCATCCCACTACACACGGGAAGTGGTGGACGACGAGATTCGCCTGAAAAGGGACCGCCTGATCAGCACCATCGGGTTTGCCCTTACCCATTCGGATTTGAACCCGGCCCATTCCGAAACAACCAAAAGACTGGATTCACTGCTGGGGAACACACATGAGTACTCCCCACGAATCATCACCATCGAATTCTGGGAGTCTCCACTCCATTTTACGGGATACAAAATGGGCAAGAACAAAGTGGTGATCTACGGACTGGATCAGATTGAATCCGTCAGCTTGCTTACACTTGATGAGGACATTTTTTTGAAATACTATGAATTTTTTTTCCCTTTGGAGCCGACCTCCGAATTCCTTCCGCTGGTGCCCCTCAGCGATGCAATACTGATTCATAAACTGGAGCAGCAATGGCCATAGACTTCTGCAAATTTCACGGCACGGGAAACGACTTTATTTTGATTGATGATCGCCTGCAGTCCCTCATCATGGATCCCTCCCTCATCGAAAAACTTGTCAGAGGCTGGTGCGACCGGCACCTGGGCATCGGGGCCGACGGGGTCATTTTTCTCAGGGATTCCCCGGAGGGTGATTTTGAAATGGTATTTTATAATCCGGATGGAAAGCCTGGTTCCATGTGCGGAAATGGGGGGCGTTGTGCGGTCGCGTTTGCAGAACGCCTGGGCATGATCCATGAACAAACCTCATTTGTGGCCGTCGATGGCAAACACCGGGCGACCATCGAGGCAAAAAACGCCCACCTATGGGAGATCAGCCTGAGCCTGAACGCCCCATCCCGGCCTGTTATGGAACGGGAATACTTCCTGGTGAATACCGGCTCACCCCACCTGGTGGTTTTTACCAAAAACCTCGAAAAACTGGCGGTTGAAACCGAAGGCAGGCTGATCCGCAACTCGGATCCTTACATCCGGGAGGGAATCAACGTAAACTTTGTGGAGTTTCTGGATCCGGACACCTTGTTTGTCAGAACCTTTGAGCGCGGGGTGGAGGGAGAGACCCTTTCTTGCGGGACAGGGGTTACGGCCGCGGCAATCGCTGCCGCCGAGTACCAGGGAAGGAAACAGGCCACCGCGTTTGACATCCGTACCCCGGGGGGCGAACTGAGGGTTTCGTTCATTCATCCATCCCCTCCCCGGGAAGCATACCCGGAAGTCTGGCTAAGGGGACCGGCCAGGCTGGTCTATACCGGTCAGATCCCCCATTAATTGGATCATTTAATGAACAACTGAATGACTTTTAAAACAGGTGAAAAAATTGGGCTGCGACCGGTTGAGCCGGAAGACCTGGACGTTTTATCCGAATGGGAGAACGACCCGGAGGTTATGCTGCTGGGCAATAACCTGACCCCCTTTTCGCGTTTCTTTCTTGAACAATACATCCTGGGTGCGAAAAACAATATTTACGAGGACAAACAATTGCGGCTTGTCATTGAAAACCGTGAAAAAGAGGTGGTCGGGTTGATTGATCTGTTTGATTTCGATCCCCACCACAGGCGGGCGGCAATCGGCATCCTGATCGGCAAGGCCCACAGAAAAAAGGGTTACGCGTCGGAGGCCATGGAACTGATCATTGACTACGGAAAAAACACCCTGGGCCTGAAGCAGCTGTATGGCACGGTGGATGATAACAACCAGTCCAGCAAAGCGCTCTTCCTGCAAAAAGGGTTTGTTTTAACTGGAAAACGCAAACAATGGAATCTGCGGGGGCGTGAATGGACCGACGAGGACTTTTTTCAGCTGGTTTTCTGAGCCGCCCCGATAATTCAGGCAAATCCGTCACCAACCAAACACGATTGAACAGCAGAATGACATCAAAGAAGAAGACCCGCCTGCGCAGGCTGATTGCCGGTATGATCCTATTGTTTGTTGCTGTCGGGACCGCGGGCATGTTTATGGCCTATACCTTCATTTTCAAATCAAACCTGGACCTGAAAGGCAGGCCGTCCGTTCATATATATATTCCGACAGGCAGCACCTTCGTAGAGGTGCGCGAACAATTCATCCGGGATGGGATCATTCGCAACATGAGGAGTTTCACCTGGATGGCAGAGAAAAAGAATTATCCCAGGCATGTGATGCCCGGCCGTTACCTGCTTCACCAGGACATGGGCAACAATGAGCTGATCAACCTGCTGCGCTCGGGCAAGCAGGATCCGGTCATGGTAACCTTTAACAACGTCCGTACCAAGGAACAATTGTCGGGCATCCTGTCCAGACAGCTTGAGCCTGACTCCCTGTCCATCATCCGCCTTTTGAATGACCCGGCCGTTCTGTCTGACTACGGAAAAAACGTCCATACCATCCCCCTTTTATTTATTCCGAACACCTACGAGTTCTTCTGGGACACCTCAGCCAGGCAAATCCTTGACCGCATGCAGCGTGAATACCAGGCGTTCTGGAACGAGACCCGACAACAAAGAGCCGGCGCCATGGGTTTTTCGCCCGAAGAGGTCGGCATTATTGCCTCCATCGTCGAGAGAGAAACAACAAGGACGGATGAAATGGACCGGGTTGCCGGTGTTTATATCAACAGGCTTCGCCGCAATATGCCCCTGCAGGCCGATCCGACGATCATCTTCGCACTGGGCGATTTTGGAATCACCCGGGTTCTGACACGGCACCTGGCTATTGATTCGCCCTACAACACCTATATAAACAGGGGACTGCCCCCGGGACCGATCAGCTTTCCCGAACCGGGGGTGATTGATAAGGTGCTGCAGTACGAAGACCACGATTTCCTTTACTTTTGCGCCAGGGCCGACTTAAGCGGCTACCACGCATTTGCCGAAACCTACGGTGAACACCTGATCAATGCCAGAAAATACCACCGTGCGCTGAACGAACGCGGCATCATGAATTAGTTCCCTTCTCTGCTCCCCTGTTCCCCGATTTCTTTTTTTTATTGTCGGATATATTTTTGATATATTTGAATCAAATTAGTTTCCATGACCCGAATACAGTTTGGAACCGATGGATGGCGGGCAGTCATCGCACGGGAATTTACCACCCATAACGTGGCCCGGGTGGCAGAGGCCACGGCCAAATTTGCATTAATGAAATCCGGGCAACCGACGGTTGTCGTCGGACACGACACCCGCTTCGGTGGGGAGTTGTTCGCTGAAACGACGGCCAAAGTGCTGGCCGCCAACAAAGTTCGTGTATTGCTGGCCGATGGCTTCGTTTCCACCCCCATGGTCTCCCTGGCGGTCAAACACTACGAAGCCAGCCTGGGGGTCGTCATCACCGCAAGCCACAACCCGCCCCCATACAACGGCTACAAACTGAAAGGCCCATATGGCGGGCCCCTCTTTGACGAGGACATCCTCGCCGTTGAAGACCTGATACCCGGAAGTCCCTCAACGGATCCCGAAGCCGTTCCGCTTGAAAAGCTGAAAGAAGAAGGCCTGGTGGTTTCGGTGGACCTGGAGACCCTGTATTGCCAATACATGGAGGATCATTTCGATCTGGAAGCCATCCGGCAATCCGGGCTGCAATTCGCCTTTGATGCCATGTACGGATCGGGACAAAACATCATGCGACGCCTGTTCCCGGACATTACCTTCCTGCACTGCGAAAGGCAGCCATTGTTTGATGGCATCCCTCCCGAGCCCTTGTTGAGAAACCTGGGGGAGTTTGCTGAGGTCATTCATCTGGCCGAAAACATTGACTGCGGCCTGGCGGTCGATGGTGACGCAGACCGGATTGCGCTGTTTGACCAGGAGGGCAATTACATCGACTCCCACCATGTCATTCTCTTGCTCATCCATTACCTCCACCATTACAAGAAGCAAACCGGCAAGGTGGCCACCGGCTTTAGTTCAACGGTGAAGATCGATACACTTTGCCGGGCATACAATCTTCCCCTTGAGGTTGTGAAAATTGGTTTCAAGCATATATGCAGCCTGATGCTCAAAGAAAACGTCCTTGTCGGAGGTGAGGAATCAGGAGGCATTGCCGTAACCGGACACATACCGGAGCGTGACGGAATTTATAATGGCATCCTGCTATGGGAAGCCATGGTCAGGACCAAGAAATCCATCAGGCAATTGATTGAGGAGATTTATGCCATCACCGGACGATTCGCCTTTGAACGTGCCGATTTGAAGATCTCAAGCCGGGACAAGGAGCGGATCGTTAAAAACTGCGAGAATTCTTACTATCGTCGATTTGGTAAATGGGAAGTCACAAAAACCGAAACGCTGGATGGGTTTAAGTATTATTTCAGTGACAGCCAATGGCTCATGATCAGGCCCTCCGGTACCGAACCCGTCTTGCGAACCTATGCAGAAGGGCATCACCCTGAAGAGGCAAAACAAATTCTTGAAGCCGGATTTCAGACCATCATGTCCAAATAAGCTACGGATGCGCTCCCTGTGTTTGATTTTTCTTTTGATTCCACCCCTTATCCCAACCGAACTTCACGCACAGGAAGTTCCCCTGCACCAGGCATCCAACGAGAAAACAGGCAGCAGGGCCGTCGATAAGAATGTTTTCTGGCTGGTTGCCGGCATTCAGGCGGTGGGTTATACCTCGGCCCTGGTGGCCCTGAACCAGGCGTGGTATAAGGATCACCCGCGGACTTCCCTGCATTTTCACAATGACATGGGCGATTGGCTCCAGACTGATAAAATGGGACACATCAACACCACATACCATTTAAACCGTTTAAGTGCGGGGGCCTTCCGCCTCAGCGGGATGGGAAGAAGAAAAACCGCCTGGATGGGCGCTGCCTCTGCCCTGGGTTTCATGACGGTGATTGAAATGCTCGACGGCTTATCTGCCGAATGGGGTTTTTCTGTTGGTGACCAGGTTGCCAACACCATCGGTTCGGCCTCTTATGTCGCACAGGAGCTCTTATGGGAGGAACAGCGCTTTGGCTGGAAATTTTCCTTTCACAGAACCGGCCTGGCCAGGCAGCGGCCCGACCTCTTTGGTTCCAGCCTGGCTGAACAAGTGATCAAGGATTACAACGGAATGGGTTTCTGGCTGTCCATGAACATCCACTCCTTTTTCAACCATTGGGAGGGCTTCCCCGCCTGGCTGAATATTGCAGCAGGATATGGAGCTTACGGAATGCTGGGGGGAAGCGAAAACCCGACACACCACCAGGGCGAAGAATTACCACATCTCGAACGATACCGTAGGTGGTTCATTTCGCCCGACATCGATTTTGCGCGAATTCCGGTAAAAAGTCCCTTTCTCGGCGGACTCTTTGCCAGTTTGAATTTTATTAAATTTCCGGCTCCGGCCATTGAATACAACAGCATGCACGGCCTGAGCTTTCATTTGGTCTATTTTTAATTCCAATTATTATTCATCTTTCTAAATTTCCTGCCATGAGGTCACGAAAACATCTTCTGCTCCTTGCCTTATTTATTCTTCTTCAGCCTTTTTTTACCTTAAAAGGCCTGACTGCCCAAACCATTACCCATCCATCCGATTACTTTGGGTTTGAACCGGGGGCCGACCGAAAATTATTTACCTACAGCGCACTGATCGACTACCTGGAAATATTGCAGGACCAATCGGACATGATCCGGCTTGTACAGGCAGGCGAATCTGAGCTGGGCAAGCCAGTGTATATGGCATTCATCTCTTCACCGGAAAACATCGGCCGGCTGGAAGAATTGAGACAGATCAACCAGCGCCTTGCGCTGGACCCGGACATTCCCGAGGCAGATCGCCAGGTCCTGGTTGACCAGGGGAAGGTGTTTGTGCTGGCCACCCTTTCCATGCACTCTACGGAGGTGGGCCCCTCGCAGGCCGCTCCCTGGATGGCGTATAACCTGATCACAGGGGCTGAGCCAGGACTCCATGCCTACCTGGACGATGTGGTCTACATGATGAACCCGAGCCACAATCCCGACGGCATGGATATGGTGGTGAACCATTACAACCAGAACCTTGGTACTCCGCTGGAAGGAAGCTCCCTGCCAGGGGTTTACCACAAATATGTCGGCCACAACATCAACAGGGATTTCATCACATTGACGCAAAAGGAAAACCAGGCCATCGCAGATGCATATAACCTGGACTGGTTCCCGCAGGTAATGGTTGAGAAGCATCAGATGGGGGCTACGGGCGTGCGGTATTTCGTGCCCCCCAACCATGATCCCATCGCCCAAAACATTGACGAGAACTTATGGAGCTGGACCTGGGTGTTCGGTTCAAATATGGCCCTTGACATGACGGCCAAAGGCCTCACCGGGATCAGCCAGAATTACCTCTTCGATAATTACTGGCCCGGATCCACCGAAACCTCGGCATGGAAAAATGTGATCAGCCTGCTTACCGAGGCGGCAAGCGTTCAGCTCGCCACGCCCGTATTTGTTGAGCCCGGCGAACTCCAGGTATCGGGAAAGGGGATTACCGAGTACAAAAAAGGCATCAACTTCGTGGCCCCGTGGCCAGGGGGGTGGTGGACACTCGGAGACATTGTGACCTACGAAGTGGAATCGGTCTATTCCCTGGTCAAAACCGCGTCCCTGTTCAAAAAAGACATCCTGAACTTCCGCAACGACCTCTGTGTTAGGGAAGTTAACAAAGGACTGACGGAAGCCCCCTTCCATTATATTGTGCCAAAGGAACAACACGACCCCGGAGAAACCCTCAGAATGCTCCGGCTGCTTCAGCGCCACGGCATAGACATTTACCAATTGGACAGGGATGTGCTGATCCGTGGGAGTCAATACAGGGAGGGCGACTTTGTCATCCCCATGAACCAGGCCTACCGCCCGTTTATCAAGGAAGTCATGGAAAAGCAGGAGTACCCGGTCAGAAGGTATACCCCGGGCGGGGACATCATCAGGCCTTACGACATCACCAGCTGGTCTCTGCCCCTGCACATGGGCGTAAGTAGTATAGAGATCAACACCCCCACCCCTGAGCTTTTCCCGATTCTCTCAAGGGTTTCGCCGGAGGACTTCGATGTGGAAGTCCTGCCCCCGGTCCAAAATTACTGGATTCTGAGTGCCAACAACAATGAAAGCTACCATTTTGCATTTGCCGCATTGGGAAAGGGCTTGAGCGTCTACCGCCTCCAGGAGGCCTTCAAAACCGGGGAAACCGAAATTCCCGCCGGAAGCTTTCTGGTGGAACCCACCAGCGGCAACCGATCATCACTGGAAGAAATTGCCTCCCGGCTGGTGAGCCCCGGAATAGTGGCAGGTGAACGGCCCGAAGTGCCATTCACCGCCATGAAACTTCCACGGATTCTGTTGTGCGAAACCAATATGCACGACATGGACGCAGGCTGGACCCGATGGCTCTTCGACACTTACGACATCCCCTACGATGTAATGAACCCGGGCGATTTTCCGGGGGCCAACCTGAACGGGAACTATGACGTGATCGTTTTCCCGGATGCTTCGAAAGACCAGATCATGCAAGGGCGCATGGAGAGGGGCGGACAAGTCTTCATTCCCTTTTACAATCCTGCGGATGTGAAGGGCATGGGCAAGGAAGGGTGGCAGAAAGTCCTGCAGTTTATTGAACAGGGTGGAAATGTGCTGTCGTGGGGCCGGTCGGTTGACCTGTTCACGGGACTGATGGAACCCGGTTCGGATCAACAGGCGTTTAACCTGCCCGTGGGAAATGTGGCTTCCGGCCTGGAGCGGGAGGGACTGGTTTGTCCGGGTTCATTGCTTCGGATGCAATTGCTGGCCGACCATCCATTGAGCCTGGGCATGCCACCTGAAATCGGGGTATTCCAACGCTCCAACCCGGTGCTTTCCACCTCGATACCGGTGTTTGGCATGGACCGTCGGGTGATCGGCATGTTCCCGGAAGGGGATATTCTGATGAGCGGCTACCTGGAAAAGGAAGAACTGCTGGAAAAAAGGCCGGCCATGGTCTGGGTCAAAAAGGGAAAGGGACAATTGGTCCTGTATTCATTCGCACCCAATTTCCGGGGATCCACCCCAGTGTCCAGCAAACTGATATTTAATGCCCTGATGCTGAACTAGAAAGCCCGGGCATGGGGAAGACCAGGGCAGGGTTGCTGAACTAAGGAAGCAGCGGTGTGGCAAATAATTCGAACGCACCGGCGGCAGTAACCCTGGCCTGGACAAAATCCCCCGGTGAGATGCCCGGAACTTTTTCCAGGAAGACCTCATTATCGACCTCGGGCGAGTCAAATTCCGTCCGGCCGGTAAAATATTCGGAATCTTCACAGTCGACCAGCACGGTGAGGGTTTGTCCGATTCTGGTTTCATTGATCTCCAGCGATATGGCTTCCTGAAGGCGCATCAGTTCCGCGGCCCTTTTCTGCTTTACGCTCTCTGGTACAGGGTCTCCCAGGTGAAAGGCAGGGGTTCCCTCTTCAGGAGAGTATGTAAACACGCCGAGCCGCTCAAAACGGGTCCGGCGAACAAAGTCCGCCAGCTCCTGAAAAGCTTCTTCGGTCTCTCCCGGATAACCGACGAGCAATGTGGTGCGCAGTGCCACGCCGGGTATCTCCCTGCGAAGGGTTTCGACGAGCTCCAGGGTGGCCTTTTTGCCGTGGCCCCGGCGCATCGACCGCAACACCTTGTCATGAATATGCTGGAGGGGTATGTCCAGGTAGCGGCAAACCTTTGGGTTGTTTGCCATTTCCTGAATCAGCTCAGGTGGAAAATTCAGGGGGTAGGCATAGTGGAGCCGTATCCAGGCGATGCCTTCAAGCTGTGAAAGCGATTGGACCAGGGGGGCCAGCAAGGACTTTCCTTCCAGATCGAATCCATAACTGCTCAGGTCCTGGGCAATCAGGATCAGTTCTTTCACGCCTTTTGCGGCAAGCTGACGGGCTTCTGCCACCAGCTCATCAAGGGTCGCGGACCGGGCCTTTCCGCGGATCAGGGGAATGGCACAAAAAGCACAGCGACGGTCACAGCCCTCGGATATTTTCAAATAGGCGGTATGGGAAGGGGTGGTCAGCAAACGGGAAGGATCTGTCGCGGCATAGGGTTCCCTTAAATGATCAAACAGCGCATCGGTGTCAAACACCCCGAACCAGGCATCCACTTCAGGAATTTCTTTCTTCAGTTCATCCCGGTATCTTTGTGACAGACAGCCTGTGATCAGCAACTCCCCCACCAAGCCATTTTTCCTGGCCTCAACATATTGGAGGATGGTGTCGATGCTTTCCTGCTTGGCATCGCTGATAAAGCCGCAGGTATTCACAATCACAATATCAGCAGGGCCGTCCGCATCATGCCTTAATTCATAGTGATCCGGTGAAAGCTGCCCGAGAATCTTCTCAGAGTCGACGAGATTCTTGGAACACCCCAGGGTGATGATGTTGATGGATTTTTTTTTCATGGACTGTTTTTGGAGCGCCGCATTCAGGAAAACAAGGTTTCAACAAAGGCTTCCTTGTCGAACAATTGGAGATCACCCAGTCCTTCGCCCACACCGATGTACCTGACCGGCACCTTGAATTGATCGCTCACCCCGATAACGACACCTCCCTTCGCTGTCCCGTCAAGTTTTGTAATCGCCAGGGCATTGACCTCGGTGGCTGCCGTAAATTGTTTCGCCTGTTCAAATGCATTCTGGCCGGTCGACCCGTCAAGAATCAGGAGAATCTCATGGGGGGCTCCCGGGATTACCTTTTGCATCACCCGCTTGATTTTGGAGAGTTCATTCATCAGGTTTACCTTGTTATGCAACCTTCCGGCCGTATCCAGAATCACCACGTCCGCCGAGTTCGTCTTTGCATACACCATGGTTTCATAGGCTACCGCAGCGGGATCGGCCCCCATTCCTTTCGAAACAACAGGCACACCCGCTCTTTCAGACCAAATGATCAGCTGTTCAACGGCTGCGGCACGAAATGTGTCGGAGGCACCAAGGACCACCTTTTTCCCGGCTGATTTAAACTGATGGGCCAGTTTGCCAATGGTGGTGGTTTTGCCCACGCCATTCACCCCGACCACCATGATAACGTAGGGTCCATTGCCGCTGTGCCCGACCGGAGCAAAAAAATCCTCTCCGGGTTTGCCCGTAAGCAGGGCGATAATTTCCTCTTTCAGGATGCGGTTCAACTCCTCCGTTCCCAGATATTTATCGCGGGCTACCCGTTCTTCGATCCTTTCAATGATTTTTATGGTAGTGGGGACGCCGACATCCGAGCTTATGAGGATTTCCTCCAGCTCATCCAGCACAGACTCATCGACCCTGGACTTTCCGGCAACCGCTTTGGAAAGCTTGGAAAAAATTGAAGTGCGTGTTTTGGACAAGCCCTTATCGAGGTTTTCCTTTTTAT
Organism: Bacteroidales bacterium; assembly: GCA_041690235.1. Classification (GTDB taxonomy): domain Bacteria; phylum Bacteroidota; class Bacteroidia; order Bacteroidales; family UBA7960; genus SLSG01. Next base: position 24,909 of record JAWLHS010000006.1, on the reverse strand, counting down.
CCTTTGAGAAAAAATCAAAAAGGCCCATGACATTGCTCTTTATGTGGCGCTAATTCCGGTAAATGCACGAAAGCTTCGCATCCCAAAAAAAAACAGACCTGACCCCGTGCTTGGGACAGATCTGGCAGCGGGTTCCAATGAAAACAAAACCTACTTTTTCTCCGCAAAATAATCTTTTACTTTGTCGGATGCAATGATGTCCTCATCAAAGGTATAGGCCCCTGATTTTTCTGACTTTTTCATTCGGATTACCTTGGCAAAACCTTTTCCGGTATCCATTTTAAGGGTAGCAACTACTTTCTTTGCCATAATATCTGGTGTTATTTAATTTCTCTGTGAACAGTCATTTTCCTGAGAATGGGATTGTATTTCTTGATTTCCAGTCGCTCAGGGGTGTTCTTCTTGTTCTTGGTGGTGATGTACCTGGAGGTTCCGGGCATATTGCTGTTCTTGTGCTCGGTACACTCAAGGATTACCTGCACACGTGCTTCTTTTGATTTCTTTGCCATGATTGGTTCGCCTTTATTTTTCTTTCAGGAGCGCAAAATTACATAATTTTCTTTAAATCCGCTATTGATTTCCAAAATTAATTTTGCCGGAGCCACGAAAGGACGTAAAAAAAACCAGCCGCCCGATCCCATCCGCCGGGCTGGCCGCGAACCGCCTGGCCTTACAGGGAAAAATTGGTGAATTTCAACATTTTATATACCTTCGCAAGATAGAACAAAAACGGGTGATGGCGTGGGGAGCACACCTGACCCCAATTTTTCATTTTAAGCATACACTATGACACAATCCGAAGCCAAAGTAGTATCATTGAGTTACGAATTACGCAAAGGAGGGCCTGACGGAGAACTTATTGAATCCGTTCAGCAGGAAAAACCCGTCGATTTTCTGATCGGGACAGGTAAACTGATCCCCTTGTTTGAGGAGAATGTGAAGGGGCTTGGCAATAACGAAAGTTTCGAATTTACAATAAAAGCCCAGGAAGCCTATGGCCCGGTGAATGATAAGGCGGTGGTTGACCTGCCCAAAAGCATCTTCATGCTGGACGGCAAGTTGGCTGAGGACCTGCTTGAAGTGGGAAAGGTTCTGAACATGGAAGACCAGGAAGGCAATCCGCACCGCGGCATGGTTCTCGAAGTGGGGCAGGAAACCGTGAAGATGGACTTCAACCACCCCCTGGCAGGAATGGACCTGCATTTCAAAGGGCAGGTCATTGACAGCAGGGACGCCACACCCGATGAGGTCGCCCACGGCCACGTTCACACCGGACAGGACGGGCACTGATCCCGCCTCGTTTTTTTATTTCAGGGTTTTCAGAGAGGCGATATGCCAGGTAACCCCTGTGGCAATCACCACCAGTACACCGCGAACCCACCAGAGGCTGACCGCCCATATGCAGGAGATGGCAATGCTTACCCATAAAAGGGCAATGGCCCCGGCCTTTACCCTCGCTTCTACACCCCCCTTATCCCTGTAATTGCGGATAATTTTACCGAAGGTCCGGTGGTTGATCAGCCAGTGATAGAACCGCTCAGAGCTGCGGGAATAGAGCCATGCCGACAACAGCAGAAAGGGGGTTGTCGGAAGCAGTGGAAGCGGAATGCCCAAAATGCCGAGTCCGAGTGACAGGGTTCCGGCCACCAGGTATAGCGTCCGCCGAAACCGAGATCGCTTTTTCCCGAAATCGGGCTGGCCCTGCCTGTTTGGCATGGTTTGTCCGCGTGGGATCCGGGGATGTGGCATTCCGTCGTTTTTAAGTAACAAAAGGCGCAAATCTAATAAAGTTTTATAATTTCGGGAAACATTCTGAACCGGCCACCCGGTTTTCTTTTCATTTCCCGCCCATGGACAGTGCAGCCACCAACCAACAGACCTTTTTTCTGACCAGTTCCGGCAAGCAGAAATTCGCTGTGCAAAGCCTTTTGCCTGCCGAAGGGAATTCCAAAGCCATTATTTTGCTGATCCCGGGCATGGCGGAACATGCAGGAAGGTATCGGGCGTTTGCCGGTTTTTTGGCTGAGAACGGATACGGCTTCTTCTCGGCAGACCATCCCGGCCAAGGTTTGACCGCAGGAGATGAATCCAATTTCGGACTGGTTTCAAAAACAAGGGGATGGGAGTCCATGCTTGAGAATATCCGCGCATTGTATACCCATATCCGTAAGACCAGGCCCGAAATTCCCGTATATCTTTTCGGGCACAGCATGGGTTCTGTTCTCGCCAGGCATTTCGCCGCGGTTTATCCCGTATACCTTCAGGGCCTTATCCTTTCCGGCCCTTTTGAAACGGACCCCTTCACATTGACCATTTCCAGGACATTCAACCGCCTGCTGATCTTCTCCTCGGGATCCAGGGCAAAAAACAAGTGGTTTAATAAGATGTTTTATGGCAACCTGAACCGGCATTTTAAGCCCAGGCCGACCCCTTTTGAATGGATATCATCCGTGAGGGAGGAGGTCGACGCCTATCATGCCGATCCCGCCTGTGGTTTCCACTGCAGCAATGGCTTTTATCATTCCCTTTTTATGGGAATTGGCGCCATGCAGAAGGCCCAGCACAACCTGAAATACCGCAAAACCCTTCCCCTTTTGATACTCAGTGGCCAAGATGATCCGGTGGGAAGCTTTGGAAAGGACGCCCTGAAGATTCACGAAACGTTTTACAAACAAAAGTTTCAGAACCTGACCCTGAAGGTCATGCGCGGAAGACATGAGTTGTTGCGCGAGGCCGATAAGGAAAAGACCCAACTGTTCCTATTGAACTGGATGGATGAGAACCTTCGCGTCAAGTGATCAGGAGCTCTTAAGAAAGTCCCGGCACCCGGTTCAGGCCCTGAATATCAGCAAGGGTACCCGGCTTTGATGGATCAGCTTTTTGGTAATGCCCGGATAAAACAGCCTGGATATCAATCCGCGCTTGCGGTTGGTCAGGGCAAACAAATCGATCTGGTGGGATGTGGAAAAATCATCGACCTTTTGTATAATGTTTTCTCCTTCAATAAAGTGGCATTCAACTTTCAGGCCTTTGTGCACTTTTTTGAAGTAGTCTTTCAGGTTTTCCATTTTAACGTCATCCCACGACTTTTTGGCATCTTTTGAAACATGGATGCAATGGATCTTGACATTGAATGCGGAAACAATGTTGATCAGCCTTCTGATGGCGACATAATCCGAATCATCAAAGTCGGTGGCATACACTATGTTTCTGACTTTGCTGTCTGCTTCGTAGGCAGATTTTACCGGTATGGCCAGCACCGGGACCCGGGTACGGTCCAGCACCCTGTAAACAACGCTGCCAATAATGTCGCTCTGCTTTTCCCCCTTGCCTTTGGTCCCCAAAACAATTATTCCCGGTTTGTAATCCTTTGCAACCCGGGCAATCTCATCCTCAACGATTCCCTCCCGAAGGCTGTACCCGATTTTGACCCCCTCTGCGCCCAGTTTCTTTGCCTCCTGACGGATCTCACCCACAAAGGTCACCAGGCCTTTGCGGGCCCTGGCCTCCATCTCCCTGAGGTTGATGTCCATATCGATCTGGATGCTGTAGGCATCGGTAATTGGCACCAGGTCAACAATCGGGGCGTAATACACATGAAGAATCTTCAAATCGGCTTCAAACTCCCTGGCCAGGTTCAACGCAAACAAGCAGGCGTTCTTCGAATGATCGGAAAAATCGACCGGCACAAGAATTCTGCGAATGGTTTTCGCTTCTTTTTTTTCTGCCTGCTCCCTCTGGCTTTTCCACGCTGCCATCAGCCGCAAGGCATTTTCAACATCCGATTCCCTGATCTGAACCTGAACCCCTTCCGAAACGGCACCCTGAAGCAGGTTAATGTGTTTTAAAAACACCTTGATACCGGCACTTTCAAACCGCGCCTTCAACACTTCCGCTGAAGTGTAATGGTCTGTTGCAATTGTAATCATTCGATCTTCCATAGCGGGGGCATTTAGGGTTCATAGCATTGTTCCTTTTCAAAGACGGGCCGCGATGCATGCCCGGTGTCATCTTTTGTGCGCCGGGCAAACCTGAACATTTCCCGGCTTTGAAATTTACAAAAAAAGCGTGATTCATGCAAGCTTCATCAGGGCCCATCCCGCCCGAAACTGATCCCGGGCCCCATTGAAATGGCATCAGTCCTGTTGCCTGAATAAAAAAAAACACCCTACCAGGTGCACCCAGCCGTTTCATTGGTTATTTTTGCCGGGTGCATCCCAGGTTTTCATCAATGTATTTTTTGGTATTACAAGGCTTTTTTATTCTCATTCAATGACCTTTCCCATGTCTCGTCTCTTAACCATTGCCGGTTTTGTTTTACTTCTTTTGCTGGCACAAGCTCCCGTCCCCTCCTTCGGCCAAACCCTTACGGCAGGACCCCAGGATCTGAACACCACCCCTTCTTATGCAGAGACCATAGAGCTTTGCAGGCGACTGGCAGAGGTCTCTCCAATGGTCACTTACACGAGCTTCGGAAAAAGTCACCAATTGCGCGACCTGCCACTGATCATTGTAGACAGGAACGGCCACACCACACCAGGGGAAGTGAGGGCTTCAGGGAACATTGTCTTGTTGGTGCAGGCCGCCATACATCCCGGTGAGCCTGCGGGCAAGGATGCCGGGTTGCGCCTTTTACGCGACATGGTCATCCATAACAAACACCAGGGGATTCTGGAACACCTGACGCTTTTGTTCATCCCCATATTCAACGTCGACGGGCACGAGCGTTTCGGCCCCTTCAACCGCATCAACCAAAATGGTCCCGAGGAGATGGGCTGGCGCACCAATGCGCTGAATCTGAACCTGAACCGCGACTACCTGAAGGCAGACAGTGACGAGATGCGCCATTGGCTCGCCCTTTGGAATGGATGGGAACCGGATTTTTTTATCGATACCCATTCCACCAACGGAGGAGATTACCAGTATACCATGACGTATATGCTGGAGACCTGGGGAAATATGGACGAGGCCCTTACCGCTTGGTGTGAACAGGTGTTCCTGCCTCATTGGGAGCAAGCCATGGAAGAAGGCGGGTATCCGGTTTTTCCATATGTCAGTTACCGCAACTGGCATGATCCGCGCAGTGGGCTGGTTAGCAGGCCTTCCCCCCCGGCCCTGTCGACAGGGTACACCCCCCAGCGAAACCGTCCCGGGCTCCTGCTCGAAACACATATGCTTAAGCCGTATCCGCTGCGGGTTGAATCCACCTACCTGACCATACTGGAAACCATGAAGCTGCTGAACCAGCAACACCGGGAGTTTAAAAAGCTGGTTGAGCAGGCTGACGCACTCTCTGCCAGTCCCGGGTTCAGGACAAAGCCCTTTCCACTGGATTTTACCAATTCAGGCGACAGTGTCATGGTGGATTTTCTGGGGGTTGAATACCGGCAAAAAACAAGCAGCCTGAGCGGGGGACAATGGTTTATTTACGAGAAGGACCAACCGGTCACCTATTCCATTCCCTGGTTTAACAAAATGGTCGTCAGCAGGGAGGTGATGCTTCCGGAGGCTTATATCATTCCCGTTGAATGGGAAGAGGTCATCCGGCGCCTTCAGCACCATGGGGTGGCCACCCAGCGCACTGGCGGGGATCTGACCATAGAGGTGGGTTCTTACCGGTTTGAGAATGTGCGTCTCTCTGCCTCGGTCAATGAAGGCAGGCAGACAGCCAGGTTTAGGGCCATCCCCACCACCGAAACCCGCACCTTTCCTGCCGGCTCCGTGATTATTGAAATGAACCAGGCAACCGCCCGGGTAATCGCCCACGCCCTGGAACCCGATGCCCCCTCCTCGTTTGCCTACTGGGGATTATTCAACACGATTTTTCAGCGAACCGAATACTTTGAAAGCTATATGATGGAGAATATGGCCCGGCAAATGCTTGAAGATGATCCCGGCCTGAGAATGCGTTTCGAAGAGCGGAAAAGAACGGACCAGGCATTTGCCTCCAATCCGCAAGCCATTCTGAACTGGTTCTATATGCAGACCCCCTATTACGACCAGCAGCACAACGTGTATCCCATTGGCAGGATTATGAAGTGGGAATAGCCCTGGAGTAAATCAGCTTGTCATCCCCTTCCAGGTAAAAATCCTTCAGCCGGGCTTCTTCCACGTAACCCGCCTTCAGATAGAACCTGCGCGTGGGTTCATATTTTTCGGTGGAGGATGTTTCAATATAGATCATCCGACCCCCTGATCTCGTGACGGCCCGTTCGGCTTCGCCAAGAAGTTTATTTCCCAAACCCTGTCCGCGTATCTCTTCCATGACAGCCATCCAGTAGATATCAAAGCTGCCGATGGTGCATGGAATCGGGCCGAAACAGATGAACCCGACGGGTTTTCCCGACAGGTCGGCAAACAGAAAATGATACCCGCTTTCTCCTCCTTTTTCCAAAGATTCCTGCGCCAGGCCAACGGCAACCTCTATTTCGTCTTTCCTGAAAAAACCGGAAGACCCGGCGATATCACGAACAGCCAGAATATCCCCGGCAGTGATGCCTTCCCTTACTTGAACTGTATCTGTCATTGTCTTTGAGATTGCTTGATGGGTGGGTTCATTGAATGGTTTGCCGGTTTGCATTGGCGTACTCTTTGGGATCAGCGGTTGACATCCTGCAGAATCCGCTCAATCACCTCCGAATCGGAGTAGCCGGATTCCCTGCAAGCTGCCATGAAACCGGAATCGGGTGAGATGCAGGGATTGGCATTCACTTCCAGCACAAAAGCATTTCCCCCCTCATCCACCCTGAAATCAACACGCGCATATCCCTTCAAGCGAAATACCTTCCAGCAGGTGAGGCTGATTTCAGTCAATCGGTCAAGCAGGGACCTGTCGGAGTCGCCAAATTGAAACGTTCGGTTTGTGTGTTGGAATTCAAACGAAGATTCATCCCACTTGGCCCGATAGCCAACAATCCTGGGTTTCCCTTCGGGATAACTGAAGCAAATCTCGGCCGGCGGGAGCACCTCGGGACCACTGCCACCCCCTAGTAACGACAAGTTGAATTCCCTTCCCCCGATATATGCCTCGGCAAAGAAATCACCCGGGGTCCGGCCGGCCTGGCCAAACCCCTCAAAGAGCTCTTTCCTGCCCGAAAAAAGCAGCTTGCCTCTTTCATCCAGTCCGAAAGAGGCGTGCTCCCATATGGATTTGATCAAATAGGGTTGAAAAGGGGGCACATGGCCATCCGTCACCTGCTCCCAGTCCAGGTATCCGGGTGTCGGAATGCCATGCTCCTTCATGATGGATTTCGCAAGTATCTTGTGTGAAGTCATGTAAATGGCCGTGGCGGGACAGCCCGTATAGGGTATCCGGAGGGCTTCAAACAGCTCGGGTCCCATATGGACCAGCCTGCCGCTGCCAAAAAGCGTCTCAACCAGGTTGACCACAAAATCCGGCCGGTTCTTTCCCAAACGGGACAAGTCGAGGGGGAAGGGGCCGGCCTCTACCCGGTATCCCAAACCAACAAGCCCTTCTTTAAAAAACTGAACCTGGTCCAGCACATCAAGCTCATCCTTTGGAGCGTCCGGTTTCAGCGGACTGTGCAGTATCAGCGCCAGGGGAGTCTCTCCGCCTGATCCGTTGGCCGGGACAAAATGACGAAGCCGGGCTTCTTCCATGATCAAACCGATCAACTCCTCAAATCCCAGTCCCGCCAGTCCCGCCAGTATCGGCAGATCGCTGTGAACAGGATTCAGTCCGGCCAGGGGATTCACCTCCATAAAATTGGGCGATCCATTCTCATCCATCCGCAGGTCCACCCGTCCCCCATCCCGGCAACCCAGTCCTCTCCACGCCGCCAAAGCAACATGGGCACAGGATTCAAAGACCTCCTGTTCAGGTACCCGGTACCTGACAGCCGCCTCATAATTGGCCTTGGTTTCGTATGAATAGATGCCCGAAGATTCAGAATCCAGATAAACGACTTCCATCATGCCTATCACCCTGGCGCGTTCCCCGTTGCCCACTATTCCAACCGTGATTTCCCTTCCCGGCAGGAAGCGCTCAACCAACACGGCCTGCCCATAGTCTTTCAGGCGCTGAAGGCATGCCTGCTGAAGCTGGTTGAAGTCAAACACCTTGGAGTCCGGCCCGATGCCCTTTCCAGTGCCCTCGGCCACGGGCTTCACAAAAAGGGGAAAGGCCAGATCGACCTTATCAATGTCAGACACCCCTTCCACCACAAAAAATGGCGCGGTGGGAATTCCCAAATCACGAATCACCCGCTTTGTCAAGCCTTTATGCAAAGTCAGCGACAACACCAATGCATCAGAAAACACATAGGGAATGCCATATACATCCAGTATGGCAGGAACCTGGGCCTCCCTGCCGACGCCCCTGACCCCTTCACAAATGTTAAAAACCAGATCCCACCGGGCGCCCCCCTGAAGTCTTTCGATCAGGGATCGTGCATGGCCGATCCTGTCAACCCGGTGTCCAAGGCCCTCAAGGGCGGCACAAATCCCTTCGATGGTCTCCGGAACATCAAATTCAGCGACCTCTTCCGGGGTAAACCCCAAGGCCAGATAATCGCTTTTTAAATCATATGTAAACCCAATACGCATTTTTCTTTTCATTGAATGCTTAAGCAATTGTCTCGTAAATGCCCTGAATAAAACCAAAGGCATTTCCGCCCATGGACCGGGTCAGGTATCCCCCTTCCTGAACAATGAGCAGGGGAAGCCCCAGGCTGCCGATCATACTTCCGGCTTTTTTGAAATCCCCTGAAGAGAATGAAAAGGATCCAGTGGGGTCTCCCTTTGCGGTATCCAGCCCGAAGGACACCACCAGAAACCCGGGTTTGAACTTCTCAACCCGATGCAGGGCCTCTGCAAGCACCTTACGGTAGTCCTCCGGACAGGTATCCGGCGCTAGCGGAAAGTTATGATTATACCCCAGTCCCTCCCCTTCGCCCTTTTCATTGCGGAACCCGCAAAAATAGGGGAAGGTGTCGGATGGGTTCCCGTGAATACTGACGGTCAGTACGTCCTTTCGCTTGTAAAAAATTTCCTGGTGCCCGTTCCCGTGGTGATAGTCAATATCCAGCAAGGCCACCCTGGCGTAGTGACTGAGGTACTGAACTGCAATGGCGGCCGAGTTCAGATAACAGAATCCGCCATACACCTTTGTTTCGGCGTGGTGACCGGGTGGCCTGACCAATGCATACGCATATGGATGCCCCCCAAGCAACTGGTCAGCCCCGGTCAGCGCACATTCGGTTGCACTTCGTGCGGCATTCCAAACATTCCGGTGAATGGGGGTAAACGTATCAATGCAGTAATACCCCGCAAGGAGTCCGAGGTCTTTGGGTTTGCGGTTGGGGTTGCGGATCGGGAAAACGTAGGGATAAACGGATTTTCCTTCGGGAGTGGCCTGACAGGCCGCTTTCAGATAATCCACCAGGTCACTGGCATGCACCTGCCGGATGAACTTTTCAGGGAAGGACATGGCTGGAATTCTTTTCACCATAGAAGATCCCTCAAAGGCTTTGAGAATGGCCTTGATGCGTACGGGTGACTCAACATAGCCGCGTTCACGAACATGGTGAATGGCGTGGTTGTCATTGAAAATCAGCACCACCGGTTTCTTTTGCCGGGATTGAGCGGCAGGTTTGGCAAGACCGGGCTTGCGCAGGTAACGGAATGGTCTCAGCTGAACCGGGTCGTCCCGAAACGAATGCACCACCTTTTGAATATAGTCTTCCGGACAATAGCCGCCATATTTTCTCCTTAAAATGGCTTCACAAACATTCTTTCCGTAATCCCGGGAGATGGGCGTCTCCCTGCCGAGGGTGTCGATCAGCAAATAGGGAGGACAAGTTTCACCGGCTTTTACGGGTGTTTCGTACAAAGTATTGATCACCGGCCTGACCCCGAAGCGTTCCCAGAATTTCAGGCGGGCCTTGTTCTGCGTAAGGATCCCTGGTTCCGGACAGAGTTCCGGTGCATCCGGCAGGCTCTCCATGAAAATCCCATGGGTCTTGAGCATCATGGCCTCCTCCCTGCAACGTTCATACAGGGCACTTCCAATCCCGGAAGGTGTGGCCTCATGTCGCGCGGCAATATATTCCAGAAAGCAGAAATTCTTATCGGGGGCGTGCATCAGCATGGCAAACCCCCTGACCCTCCCCCTGATGTTCTCGGCCACAAACAAAATGCTGCGAAACCCGTACTTCAGGGGGTTGTGTAATTGTTCAGGGATGGCACGGACCTGGTCTTCGCGCAGGGAAGAAAACCGGGAAATGAGAATTTCCTGAACCTGTTCCAAAACAAAACGGTTCATCGGAAACAGGTTATCGGGTATTTTGCGTATTCTGAACATAATTACCAGGAATGGAGTGGGCACTTCTCCTCATACAAGAAAGGAGGCAAGTAAAACAGGAAATACCGGATCAGTCACCGGCCACATCGGGGTAAGTGAAGGTCTTTCCTTCGTAATTCCTGAGGATGACATCACGGCCATTCCGTCCCAGGCAATAATCGGGCAACAGCGGAATCTTTCCGCCCCCCCCGGGGGCATCAATTACGTAGCTGGGAACGGCATATCCGGATGTATGCCCGCGAAGTCCTTCGATGATCTCCAGGCCCTTTTTTACCGGGGTACGAAAATGGGCGGATCCCAGGATGGGGTCGCATTGGTAGAGGTAATAGGGGCGCACCCGGTTTTTTAAGAGCGCCTGCATCAACCGGCGCATTACCTGAACACTGTCATTGACTCCTTTAAGCAGTACGGTCTGACTGCCCAGCGGAATACCGGCATCCGCAAGCCTGGAGCAGGCCAGGCTGACCTCTGGTGTCAACTCTTCGGGATGGGTAAAGTGAATGCTCATGAACAGGGGGTGGTATTTGCGCAATATCCCTGTCAGGGCCCGGGTGATCCGCTGTGGCAGCACCACCGGAACCTTGGTCCCGATCCGGATTATTTCCACATGCGGAATGGCCCGCAGGGACGCAAGCAGGTATTCGATGTGGCTGTCGGGCATGGTCAGGGCATCTCCTCCGGAAATCAATACGTCACGTACCTCAGCATGCCGGCTGATGTACTCCAGGGCGGGTTGCCAGGCCAGTTTCCCGACATGGCATTTCTCCTTGGCCACCATATGTGAGCGGGTGCAATACCTGCAATAGGCCGCACAAAAGCCAGTCACCAAAAACAATACCCGGTCGGGATAACGGTGAACAAGATTGGGCACCGGGCTATGGCCGGTTTCTGACAAAGGGTCAGAGGCCTCACCAGGGCCTGAGATTAACTCGTTAAACACGGGAACCACCGTTTTGCGCAAGGCTTGCTTACCGTCGGCCGGATCCAGCAGGCTGGCATAATATGGGGTGATCCGCAGTGGAAGATTGTCGTTGACACCGGCCTGCGGACGAATTTCATTTTCATCCAGATCGATCACAGAAGCCAGCTGGGACAAGCGGGTAAAACTGTTCCTGATCTGCCATTGCCAGCTGTTCCAGTCTTTCTGTGTAGCGTTTGGAAAAAAACGGTGAAGGAAGATACGCGAACGGTCTGAAAGGACCATCGTGCCAGGGGTGGGAATTGTTTCGGGCCGGTACAGGGTTTGACAACCCGGAGGTTCGTCTGCCTCATTGGCCTCGGGACCGTTCTTGTCGTTGACAATGACCGGACCCCGGTTAAGCTCGGAAGCTTTCATCTGCTTTGGTAATGAGCGGTGTTTGGTGAAACATAATTTTATAAGGCCAATGCCCCCTGTCCACCCGGTATTTTCACCTTAGAAACAGGGCCTGGTTTCTATTGCAAAAGTAGATTATTTTTCCATCCGACGAACCAAGTATATAAAATAATTAAGTTTTTTTATGCTTTCGCAACTGATTATTTTTCAATCGTTTAAAAACGATATTCTGCCGTGGTTTCCATTCAGGCTGCCATTTGGGAAAACCCGGGTTTTTGCGGGTTCCCTTCTCCCCGAAAAAAGCGGGGATGCAAGGGTCCCCTCTTGAAAAAATCCCTTATTTTTACTAAAAAAAGCATGCTTATCGTCGGAATTACCGGGACCCTTGGTGCAGGAAAGGGAACAGTCGTGGATTACCTGGTCAGGGAGAAGGGCTTTATCCATTTTTCGGTGAGGGGTTTTCTCTCTGAAGAACTAGCCAGGCGTGGCATGCCGGTAAACCGGGACAGCCTGACCGCCATCGCCAACGAATTGAGGGCAGCCCATGGGCCTGCCCATATCATCGAGCAACTCTATGAGCAGGCCGCCAGCAAGGGGGCCCCCTGCATCATTGAGAGCATCCGCAGTCCGGGAGAAATTGCCTCCCTGAGGGAGAAACCAGGCTTTGTGCTGCTTGCCATCGACGCAGACCCGCGGATACGATACAACAGGATCCGGAAGAGGAATTCCGAAACCGACCAGGTTTCATTTCTCACTTTCCTGCACAATGAGGAAAGGGAGATGCACTCCGACGACCCCAGCAGACAAAACCTTTCTGAATGCATCAGACAAGCCGACCATACCATTAATAACAATGGGAACAGGGATGCACTAAACCTCCAGATTGAATGTTTCTACCGGAAATTTGTCGCGCCGAGGAAACCATAAACGAATGAAAATGCCCTGAACCATGGAAACAACGAATGACCAAAGACCCAGTTGGGATGCGTACTTTATGGAGATCGCCCATACAGTGAGCAAGCGTGCCACATGCGACCGCGGCAGAAGTGGCTGCGTGATTGCGCGCGATCGCCAGATCCTTGTCAGTGGCTATGTAGGATCCCCGAAAGGGCTGCCACATTGCGACGATGCCGGTCATACCCTGAAAAAGGTCTTGCATGAAGACGGACATACCAGCATGCACTGCGTCCGGACGGTCCACGCGGAGCAAAACGCCATATGCCAGGCCGCACGCCTGGGCATCAGCATAGAGGGGGCCACGCTGTATTGCAGGATGACACCATGCCGTGTATGCGCCATGTTAATCATCAACTGCGGAATAAAACGAGTGGTTTGCGAGAAGAAATACCACGCAGGAGAAGAGTCTGAAAGACTTTTCGCGGAAGCGGGTGTCGAAATGGAGTACTTCTCAAACGATCTGGTCAGGTACGACAACCAGTAAAGCAGCGGGACAGGCCGTATTCCTAAACTATTCAGCGAATATTTTCACAAGCCTGGAGCCATCCGACTTGATATAACCCCGGAACATGGCGGTGGTATTGAATGGCATGGATATGTTGCCCTGGTGGTCGATGGCAATAACCCCCCCGTTTCCACCGGCATCCTTCAGGGTCTGGTTGATCAGTTCCCCGGCGGCTTCATCCAGGCTGGCCCCCCTGTACCTCATCAGTGAGGAGATTTCGTGGGAGACGACATAACGGATAAAAAATTCTCCATGTCCGGTGGCCGACACGGCACAAGTGGCATTGTTGGCGTAGGTGCCAGCCCCGATCACCGGAACATCGCCCACCCTGCCATACTGCTTGCCTGTCATCCCGCCTGTGGATGTGGCGGCGGCCAGGTTACCGTGTGTGTCAAGGGCCACTGCGCCAACGGTTCCCATCTTATCGTTGGAATCGATGGCTCCCCGCATCTGCTGGCGGCGGAGGAACTCACGGTATTGTTCCCAGCGACGCTGATCAAAGAACCAGGATGGATCAACCACCTCGAGTCCCTGCTCATAACCAAACTGCTCTGCCCCTTTGCCGATCAGCATGACATGCGGAGATACCTCCATCACCTTTCTCGCGGCAGATACCGGGTGTCTCAGTGTGGTAATCCCGGCCACAGCCCCGGCATTCAGCGTGGCACCGCACATGATGGAAGCATCCAGTTCATTGTTTCCCTCTGAAGTGAATACAGCGCCACGGCCGGCATTGAACAGGGGAGAGTCTTCCAGGATGCGAATGGCGGCTTCAATCGCATCAAGGCTGGTGCCTCCGTTTTTCAATAGTTCCTCGCCGGCAAGCAGGGCTTCCTGAAGCTTCTCATGATATTCCCTTTCCTGCTCAGGGCTTATGCTTTCCCTGGCGATGTTACCGGCGCCCCCGTGTATAACCAGGGCGTAATCAGTCTGTGAAACACCCGCCTGGCCAAAACCAATGATCAAGAGGCCCAGAATAAAAATCCGAAAAATAACAGTCATGGTTTGTATGCGTTTTATTGGGTTGATAAATATTCGTCATTGAGCCGGTCCAGCACCTCCCGTGTAATTTCATTGGTGGGCTTAGCAAAAAGGATGCCTCCGCCGGGTGTGTAATTCAGAATGAAATCGTAGCCGGCTTCCAGGTTATATCGCTCAAGAAAGTCGGAAATATTCTCCAGCAATTCCAGGTTCATTTCGTATTCTTTCACGGCCAGCCTTTCGCGATAGGTGTCGCTCAGTTGAATGAGTTCCTGCTGCATTTGCATCAGCTCCTGTTCCCTGATCTGTGCCTGGTCCATGGTGATGGCACCAGTAGAAATATTTTGCTGAAAGCGCTCCACTTCGGTCTGAAAGTTGCGCTGACGACGCTCAAGTTCACCCTCCAACCTGCGTTGCTCCCCTTCAAAATCGTCGCGCATCTTTATGGCCAGCGCATATTCTTCCATGAATACCTCGGAATTGATATAGGCAATGGAAGCACCAGCTTCTGAAATTCTTTCACTCATTTCTACCAGCTGGTCTTGCTGGTCTGCCTCATCAGCCCCCTTTTGCATGAAAAACAAGGCATAAATAATGATCAATCCGACGAATAAAACCAGGTTAATCACCGTGGTGTAAGGGACCCGCCGGTTTTTGGGCGTTTGTGGTCCGGCAGGCTGCGACTCCTGCTGCATGGGTTCTGTAGACATAAATGTTTGGTTTTAGGGTTTGGAATCAGTTGCCCATTTCCGAAAGAAAACGAATCCGCATGAGCCTGATCTCATCTTCGGTGAAATCGTCCTCACCCAGCTCTTGCAGGGCATGACCGTATGAATCTGTTTCGGCGGTTTTAAAATAATCAAAGATCTCTTCCTGTTTGTCCGGCTCCACCACCTGGTTAATATAATAGCGGATATCGATTTTTGTACCGGCGGCAACGATGCTTTCAATTTCGGTGAGCAGCTCTTCAAACTCAATGCCTTTTGAACCGGCGATGTCTTCGAGCGAAACCTTGCGATCAATGTTTTGTATGATATGGACCTTCAGGCCGGATTTATTCACCACAGATTTAACAACCATATCCATGGGTCTTTCAATCTCGTTCTCCTCTACATACCGGGAGATCAGTTCCACAAATGGTCTGCCGAAACGCTCGGCCTTTCCGCTGCCCACCCCGGTGATCTGTTTCATCTCTTCCAGGGAAATGGGGTATTGAATGGCCATGTCCTCCAGGGAGGGATCCTGAAAAATGACAAAAGGCGGCAGGTTGTTCTTTCTGGCTATTTCCTTGCGAAGGTCTTTCAGCAAAGCAAACAACACCTTATCCGTGGCACTTGTCTTCTGCCCAAGGCCGGTAAGGCCCTCTGCCTCGGCAGGATTGTCGTAATCATGATCCTTGCTCATCTTGACGGAGTGGGGATTCTTGAGAAAATCCCTGCCTTTTTGGGTTACCCTGATGGTCCCATAATCCTCGATCTCCTTCTCAAGCAAACGCTCTATGAGGCTTTGCCTCAGCACGGCATTCCAAAATTTTTCGTCTTTATCGGCCCCCTTCCCAAAAACCTCCAGGTGGTTGTGCTTGCAGGATTTAATGGTGGCGGTATTCTTTCCCATGAGTACGTTGATTACATGTTTGGGTTTGAATATTTGTTTTACGGCCAGCACGGCCTCTAACAGCAGGCAAATATATTCTTTTCCTTCAAACTTTTCTTTCGGATTCAAACAATTATCGCAGGCCCCGCAATTCGGCTCTTCAAATACTTCCCCAAAATAATTCAACAGCGTTTTTCTGCGGCAAATGGAGGATTCTGCATAGGCCACTGTTTCATAAAGAAGCTGCATGCCAATTTCCTGTTCTGCAACGGGTTTGCCCTTCAGAAATTTCTCCATTTTCTGGATGTCTTCATAGGCGTAGAATGATACGCAGTTCCCCTCACCCCCATCCCGTCCGGAGCGTCCGGTTTCCTGGTAATAGGCCTCCAGGCTTTTGGGCATATCATAATGAATCACATACCTGACATCCGGTTTGTCGATTCCCATTCCGAAGGCAATGGTGGCCACAATCACCTCCGCGTCCTCCATCAGGAATTTGTCCTGGTTGGCCACCCTGACTGCAGAATCCAGTCCGGCATGGTAAGGCAATGCCCGGACCCCGTTCACCTGGAGCATTTTGGCAAGTTCCTCCACCCGTTTCCTGCTCAAACAGTAAATGATGCCCGACTTTCCTTCCTGGGATTTGACATAGCGAATCACGTCCCGACTGGATTGCTCTGTTTTGGGGCGTATTTCATAATACAGGTTGGGCCGGTTAAAGGAAGACTTATACACCAAGGCATCAAGCATGTTCAGGTTCTTCCTGATGTCCTGCTGCACTTTAGGCGTGGCTGTAGCGGTAAGGGCAATGACCGGCACTTTCTTCTCGAAAGCCTGCATGATCGGTCGCAGGCGCCGGTACTCCGGACGAAAATCATGGCCCCATTCAGAAATGCAATGGGCCTCGTCCACGGCAAAAAACGATATGTCAATTTCTTTCAAAAACTCGACATTGTCTTCCTTGGTGAGCGACTCCGGGGCAACATACAGCATTTTGGTCAGTCCGGCGGAGAGGTCTTTTTTCACCTGGAGAATCTCTGCGCGCGACAATGAGGAGTTCAGGACGTGGGCAATCCCATCGTAGCTGGCAAAATTCCGGATGGCATCCACCTGGTTCTTCATCAGGGCGATCAGGGGGGAGACAATAATGGCCGTACCCTGGCTGATCAGGGCGGGCAACTGGTAACACATGGATTTTCCGCCCCCGGTGGGCATGATGACAAAAGTATCCCTGCCAGCGAGAAGACTCCCGATGATCGCTTCCTGGTCGCCCTTGAAAGACCCGTAACCAAAAATATCTTTAAGCAAGTTTCTTAAGGAAACTTCACTTTTTGTATGCATAAATTCCCGGAAATTGAATGGCGGCGAGCCGCACTAAACAAACATATCAAAAAACAAACCAATTATTATAAAAAAGCCTAAATTTTGGGTTTCTTTATGAATTGAAAAAAATCGCGTAGGTTTGTAAAGTAAATGTAACATTTAAAACCAATTGAACAAAACAATTTAACGCTTCCGTATCGGTGAAATCATCCAGGGAAATAAAAAAAATGGCCATCCAAACCATTAAAGCGGAAGCAATGGCGATCAATGGGTTGGTTCCTCAGATCGACGATAATTTCACCCTGGCCATCCAGGCCATTCTGGCCTGCAAGGGCCGTGTGGTCATCACTGGTGTGGGCAAAAGTGCGATCATAGCAAGCAAGATCGTGGCGACCCTGAACTCCACCGGAACCCCGGCCATCTTTATGCACGCAGCCGATGCCATCCACGGGGATTTGGGAATGGTACAGAAAGATGATGTGGTCATGTGTATCAGTAATAGCGGGAATACCCCGGAGATCAAAGTACTCACCCCCATGCTGAAGGCATTGGGAGCCTCGCTGATCGGGATGGTCGGGAACCTGGAGTCATACCTTGCCAGGCAAGCCGACCTGGTTGTGAATGCCACGGTCGAAAACGAAGCAATCACCGGAAATCCCGCCCCCACCACCAGCACCACGGCCCAATTGGTCATGGGAGATGCCATTGCGGTCACGTTGCTCCGGTGCAGGGGTTTTACCGTGGAGGATTTCGCAAGGTATCATCCGGGAGGCGCCCTGGGCAAACAGCTCTACCTGAAGGCGGCCGATCTATACATCAAAAACCAGAAACCACAGGTGAATACAGCAGATGATCTGCGAACCGTCATCCTGGAGATCTCGGGCAAACGACTTGGTGCCACTGCCGTTATGGAGGGAAACAGGCTTGCAGGTATTGTGACGGACGGCGACCTGAGGCGCATGCTGGAATCCAACAAGGATGTAAGTGCCCTGCTCGCAAAAGACATCATGTCGGAAAACCCAAGGACCATTTCTCCGAACACCCTGGCCGTGGACGCACTGAACCAGATGAGGAAAAGCAACATCACCCAGTTGCTGGTGGTGGAGGATGGGGAATATCTTGGGGTGGTGCATCTGCATGATATTTTAAATGAGGGAATTATATAATGAAGCTCTATTCGCACGACCTGGTCAAAAAATATAAAAAACGCGTGGTGGTCAACCATGTGTCGGTAGAGGTGCAGCAGGGGGAGATTGTCGGGCTGCTGGGTCCGAATGGGGCGGGGAAAACCACGACCTTTTACATGATCGTCGGGTTGATCAAGCCCAACCAGGGGAAGATCTTCCTGGAGGGAGAAAACATTACAGACGAACCCATGTACAAAAGGGCACAGAGGGGCATCGGCTATCTGGCCCAGGAGGCCAGCGTGTTCCGTCACCTCAGCGTAGAAGACAACATCCGCGCCGTGCTGGAGTTCACCCAAAAAAGCAAGGAGGAGCAAAAGGACCGGCTGGAAGTTCTGATCGAAGAATTCGGGTTGCAGACCATCCGGAAAAGCAAGGGCACCACCCTTTCGGGGGGGGAGCGGCGACGCACGGAAATTGCCCGCTCACTGGCGGTTGACCCGAAGTTCATTCTTCTGGATGAACCTTTCGCGGGCGTTGACCCCATTGCCGTTGAAGACATACAGGAAATCGTTTCCCAGCTTAAAACCAAGAATATCGGGGTGTTGATCACCGATCACAACGTGCATGAAACCCTGTCAATAACCGACAGGGCTTATCTCTTGTTCGAGGGATCCATTTTAAAGTCGGGCACATCAGATGAGCTCGCCGATGATGAACAGGTCAGGCAATTGTACCTCGGAACCAGTTTTCAGCTCAGGCGTTAGGGCAGGCAGGATGATGTGTACGCAGGCGGCAGCATGAACGGGCCCAGGCGGTATGCATTCCGGACAATGCCTGGTTAAAAACCGGGGGATTTGAAAAGGAGCACCACGGCATAGGCAACCACGCCCTCCCCGGCACCCACATAACCCAGTCCCTCGGTCGTAGTGGCTTTTACAGAAACCTGGTCGGCTTCAATGCCCAGAACACCTGCGATTTCATTCTTCATGGCCGGGATCAGGCCGGCAATTTTTGGCAGTTGAAGACCAATGGTGGAATCGATATTGCCCACCGAAAAACCGCGTTCCCGGATCAGGTCCCCCACCCGTTTCAACAGAACCTTGCTGTCGATGCCTATCAGTGCCGGGTCTGAATCGGGAAAATGCTGCCCGATATCGCCCAGTCCGCCGGCCCCGAGCATGGCATCCATGATGGCGTGAATCAGGACATCCGCATCGGAATGCCCGAGGGCTCCTTTGTGGTATGGAACGGCAACGCCGCCGACCATCAGGGGGATGCCTTCCTTTAACCGGTGGACATCGTAGCCGAAACCGATCCTGAAAGCACTCATGACGGAAACAATTGGGTCCTGAAAAAAATTAGTTGTTTTGCTCGGCCTGCAGGGCGGCAAAATCCAAATGCAGGGAAAAACGGAGTACGTTTTCAAGTGGGCTGCGCTGGGCCACCGGAATCACATAAGCAAAATCCAGTCCGAATACATTGTATTTCAAACCAACACCGACGGTGAAATATTTCCGGTTTCCTTTGGATTGATGCTCATGAAAATACCCCCCGCGCAAGGCAAACTGCTGGTCATACCAGTACTCCATGCCAGCCGAATAGGTAAACTCGTTGAGTTCTTCGGAAAACCCGCCCGGGGCATCGCTGAATGATCCGAACATACCCGCAACAACAGAACGGTTGGGATCGCGGCCGCTTTCTATCACATAATCGCCATTGTCATCGATCTGAACACTCCCATTGTCATCCCTTGCATAAATGGGGGGGGTCGGAACCAGCAATTTATTGACGTCGACCATAAAGGAGAGCTGATTAAAACCATCCAGTTCAAAGGTTAGCCGGGGCCCAAAACGCAGGTTGATGGGAATAAAGTCGGAATTGATCTCATCGGTATAGGATATTTTATTCCCAATGTTGGAAATGTTCGCGCCGGCTGCAAAAGTCGCGGGGGTCCGGTCCCAGTTCAATTCCCTCTGGTAATAGACAGATACATCGGCTGCCAGGGCCATCCCCGGCTTGGTCTCAATATTCCCCGCATATTGCCCCTGGGTCAGATTGCTGTAAATATAGCGGGCCGCAATGGCACCGGAAATATGCTCTCCCAACTTTCGGGCATACGCCAGGCTGAATGCAAATTCGTTCGGCCGGACAGGGAACAGAAAATTGCCTACGTCATCGGTAAAGTTGATCTCCCCCAAAGAAAAGTAAACCAGGGAAAAGGCGACGGTCTGAAGTTCATCCAGCCGCCTGAACCCACTGAGATAAGACAAATTGATATCGGGAACAAGGGCCCGCAGCCAGGGGGTGTAATTCAGGGAAAACCCCATATCCTGCTCGACAAAGGCAAACTTAGCGGGATTCCAGTGCATGGAATTGGCATCGGGTGAGGAGGAAACGCCGGCATCGCCCATCGCGCCGGATCTGGCATCAGGGGCAATCAATAAAAAGGGAACGGCGGTCGAAATGGTATTCAATCGCTCCTGACCCAGCAGGTCTCCGATCCCGGGACCTCCCTGGGCCTGTACCTGATTTGACGGGCTGCTGAAAAACAAAAGGAATGTTACGAAAATCCCCGAAAAGACAAACTTCATCGAAAAAAAATTAAATAACAACTATTAGAATAAGGAAAACAATCAAACGATACAATCCGGAAAATGGTTTTTGAGGCCGCAAATATAACGAATTATTCCCAACCATATTGCCTGTCTGGCGGGACGAATTTCCTCCGGGGTCCCCGGGCCCGGTCCCTGCGTTAAAACGACACATATCAGCCCCTTACTATCACCAGTCGTTCGGTCAGCTGCCGTTGTTGTCCGTCGGGCGTTGTCAGCAGAAGCCGGTATATGTACATCCCGTTCCCGATGGGTTTTCCCTGATCACTGGTCCCGTCCCAGTAGATGGGCGGGGACTGAAAACCGGCCGACTGAACCTGGGTGTCAATGGCCTTCAGCAATCTCCCCTGGAGGTCGAAGACCTCTATCCGCACATCCAGGTTCGAAAACGGCAGGTTGTGTGAAAATACAAAGTTGGTGCCCAGATCGAAAGGATTGGGGTAGTTCAGCAGGTTCTGCAGTGCCAAATCGGCAGAGCCAGCCACGATGAATTCAATGCTTGCGACCGATGGGTTGTTGTGGATATCCCATGCACGCACAGATAGCTGGTGTCTGCCTTCTTCGAGCCGGCTGAACGGGTAAAGTAAACGCCCCCTCTGGTAACTGTCCAGATCGGCCTCAAAGTAGCCATTCAGAACAATTGGATTGGAAACATCCCCATTCAGAAACGCCACGATATCATGCCCGATACTGCCCCTGATGTTGATCCCGCTCTCATCGCTCAGGAATGCAAGCAGAACGGGACTTTCATTGGTTGTTCCCCCCGAAACAAAGGTGGTATCATTCATAAACAGGGCAATGTCGGGGCCCTGACTGTCTGCTTCATACCCATCCAGAGTACCTCCAATGACAAATCCCGTATGGGAACCATGCCCGTCGGTCTCCCCGTCATCCACATAATAACTGATCTTCCCCTCCCCAAAATGGTAGGCGATGTCTTTGGGAACAACGAAAGAAAAGCGGAACCGGCCCCCTTCCACACTTGCTTTACCCCGGTAAATCATGGAATTCCGCATGGAGAAATCGGCCTTGTTGCTGCCCGATGCATTCGCCAGGGTCTGGTAGGTATTCCTTTTATCAAACACCGTCGGATAGATCTGCCCGTGATAGCCCGTGGCTAAATTTCCGTCCCCGTCAACCACATAACCGGAAACATCGACTTTTTGGAACGCACCAACTGTATCGGGCAGGCTTTCGGTAATCACCCGGTATTCCGGATAGGCCATGCGCATGGAAGGGTCCCCAAGAAGTACGAAGTTTTTAAGCCGCCAGGGTTGCACATTGCCATCGCTGGCCACTTTGGCAATTCGAATCAGATCGCCCAGGCGCGGCAGGCTGCCGTCTTCGGCCGCGGCGAAGGCGTTTTTCGTGAAATTCTCGTTCAATGTCAGGTTGGTGCCCGACCAGGCCAGGCGGGTGGTCGTATACAGGGCCACGGCTCCCCCGTCGGGTTTCAGAAGAATTCTCACCCCGGCCGACAGTTCCTCGGGATCAGGCTGATCGAAGCTGCTGAACTCACAGGTGGCCGTCATAAAAACAGGCAAATTAAAGGCGTTGTTCCAGGTATCAATGTCTTCGAATGTAACCACGCGTTGGTGGGCCAGTCCTTTGACCCCTCCGTGGCCAATGTAATTGATCAAAAGGGCGCCCTTGTTGACCCGGTTGTTGATGGCCCTGTTCACCTGCGGATACCTCGATCCTCCCGCCAGTGTGACCATCTGATAGGCGTCCAGGTATATTTTCTCCAGGTTATAATTGGGGTGGGATTCTTCAACAATCCTGCCCAAACGCTCGGCATGGTTAAAGTGGGTGTTGAAATCGCCGTCATCAGCAATGAAAACAACCATATTTCTCCAGTCGGCATAATTCGGGGTTCTGACGGACGAATGGAGGCCGTCCGCCTCCTCATCCCCCGTAATGCGTTTGTCATACCTGATAATCTTATCGACGACGGCTTCGGCCTCCTCTATGGTCCGCACAGGAAGACGGCCAATGCCGATATCGAGAAGTCCGGCCGCCCCCTGTCCCTCAGAATCAGCCAGCAGGCCGAAATAATCATCGGTCATAAAGGAGTTGGAGGGGGACAATGATGCATCGCTCTGGTAAGTCGGAAGGATGTTGCCACCAAAGCCCAGCATGTCTTTGTTGTCGATGGTTCCATTGCCAAAAAGCAGGAGGTAACGTGGCATTTGACCGGAAGCACCGGCCCGGTCATGGAACATCTTCATAAAGTTCCGTATGGCAGTGATATCAGGGGCACCGGAAGAAAATTCATTGTAAACCTGTCCCGGACTTACGATCTCTACCGACAGTCCATCGTTTTCCGAACGGAATGTGGCAAGCCGGCGAGCCTGGTCCAGGAACGGTTCCGGGCAGACGATGATCAGGTCGGCCGGTTCCATGGCATGCAGGTTCTGGTTGTCGACCCGACCTGCCAGTCTGGGTTCGTGGAAGGCGGTCCCGTTAAATGCAATTAACTCCCTGATGGAATCAGCGGGCAGGCGGAATTCCTGGGTGTTTCCCGCTTGTAACACTTCCTGGTGTTTGATGTTGAAGCGGTCGGTCACGTCCCATACCCTGACCTGGTTGTTTGCGTTCGCCAATAAATAATGGGCGACATGGCCGGGACCGTTTACCCGGGTATTGCGAAAGGCCATTTGTGATCCGGAGAACCTCAGATGGCGGGTCACATTCACGGCAATATAGTTTAACCAGCCACGGGAAGTAGAGGCCGGGCGGTTGTAAGTAAGGTTCACCCTGACAGCATCTGCCTGGTCGGGGGTAAACCACATGCCATCCGTTGAGAGGCGTGCATAAAAGCCGATATAATCCAGAAGATTGACAGATGGGATGGAGGAGGTCATCTGGGAATCCCCCGCCCTGACCGTAAAGGTGCTGACCACGCCCGACCGGGCGGCCAGACTGGTTCTTATATGAGCGGGACCGCTCAGATCAATATCGGGGAAAGGAAAGGAAAACTGCCGTGACAGGGTGGCGTCAAAGACCTCGCCAAACCACTGCCGCCCACTGCCAATCAGGCTGATCAGGTCAGGCTGATGGTAGGCATGGTCCTGAAAGGATGTCACCGTATGGGTTGCCGGCAATGCTGTTGAAGCACGGGTTGTGATTCGTTTTCCCTGATCGGGTCCGACGGTGATGAAATAACAATTTTCTTCGGAATACAAGTGCACCTCGTGCTGAAAAATCCCTTCCTCGGGCTCGAACTGCCACTGGTTGGGAGACTGCCCGTAAAACAGCAGATAGTCTCCTGTTCCGAAGGTCCCATCCGACGAACCGGAAACAAATACGGCATTTTCCATCAGATCATCCATCCGCACGGCATCGTTGGCCTCGGGCAACATCCCGCCCCCATTTCCGAAAAGCCGGATCCTGCTCTTTTCAAGACCCTGCATATTGAGTCCCAGTTCAAGCAGGTCCTCGTAAGTCAGTCGGTGCACGCCGGTCTGGTTCACACATACTTTATACCATTCGCCGGAAGACAAGACCGAATGACTGGCGAACGACTGAATTTTATCATGGCGCAAGGCAGGGTCGTAACGGGGACTGGTCTGAAGGGAGAAGGAAACCAGTTTTTCGGCTCGTCCGCTGGCGGGATTCAGTCGAAAGGGGTAGAAAGTAGCCACCGTATGCGATTGGTTGCGTTCCCATTGAACACCGATCCGGATCTGAATCCCGGATGGCTGATAACCCGAATTTTCCAGAACCGATTGCTCCGCCTCAGTGAGGGGCTCAAACACGGTGTTCACGAGCTCGAAGTCCACCGTAAAGTGGGGAATCTCGTTTTTCATCCGGATCGTATAGGCCGGGACCCCGGGAAGGGAATCTGCAAATACGGCCCCTTCGAAATGCATCACATCCAGATAATGTCCCTCACCCACGGGCATTCGCTGAGGAACACCGTAGGCAATGTGTCTCACCTGCCCTTCAGCACCTGCTGCCAAACCAGGCAGGGGATGCAAAAAGAACACAAGCACAAACCAGGTAAAAAAGGTTTTCACAATGATCAAAGTTTTCTTCCGGAATCCGGATGGACACACCCACCCTGGTCATCCATCCGTAACATAAAAAAGGAACAACAAAGGGGACAACTTGTTTTAAAACGAAAAAATAAAGGCCTTATTTTTTCTCGCATGTTGTGTCGGCCGCAAATTCAG
>JAWLHS010000005.1:14312-41084 GCA_041690235.1 Bacteroidales bacterium | reverse complement strand
TCATGGTCGTGATTCCCGGAAACCATAAACACCTGAATTCCGTTTTGCCGCAGTTTCTTAAACCCGGTCAGAAGGGGACCCACCGCTTCAAAATAGCGATTGTCCTGATCAACGATATCGCCCAGTAGCAGAAGGGCATCGATGTCGTGGCCAATCGCCAGCTCCACCAACAGCTCCCAGGTGTGCTTGGTGGAGGCTTGGGGAGGGTTCCCGGGGAGGCCTGAGGAGGCCTTCCCCAGGTGAAGATCGCCTGCCGCCAGGATTTGTATGGCAAAGGGGTTTTGCATGGTACTAAATTCCCAGTTTTGCTTTGATCGCAGGAGGAATGGCCTCTTTGTGCACCATGATAAAGATTGTTTTGGCCCGCACATAGCTGACAGACATGTTCAGGTAGCCCCCAAACTCGTTTCGTTCGGTACCCCAGGAATTCTTCGTGATATAGTAACGGGAACCGTTCTGGTCGGTAGTGATCCCGGTAACATGCATCAGGTGGTCGTCCGTTGTGGTAAACCCTTCATAGCCATCCTGGCGAATTTCCTGTGTGACGTTCACCTCAGGGAAGGGTGCTTCAAACTTGTAGGCCTCGGCGAGCTTTTCGGAGGTGTCCATGCTTTCGAACCGCGCCCTGTCGGTGGTGGCATAGTCGTCGATGGGTGCATCCACATCGGGATTGATGGCCACCCCGTTTTTGTGTGAAAAGCCTTTCTCGCTCACGTCCCCGTCCCAGTTCACCGTATACCCGTTGTATAGGGCAAAATCCATGATTTCTATGAGCTCATCCAGCGGCACGTTGAAAAAGTGCTTATGGGCCCAGTTGTCGGGAACTTCCAAAGGGAAAGCGGTATAAAAAGGAAAGTGGTTGAAAGAGGTGATCTCCACATAGTCGTCGGGATTGATTCCCAACTCCCGGGCGAAAGAGGTGGGGGTGTAATTCCTGCCGTTGTGGGAGAAAGATTCCGGAACAGGGCCAAGGTAGATATCAAGCAGGCTGTTCACCAGTTCTTTGTACTCGGGACTTTCCTTCCTGAGGTCGACGGGAACCTGGCCGATGGCCTGAATGAACCTGTTCAATTCCCGGTGGTTATGTTTTTCAGCGTCGTAGTTGATGCCGTCATATACCTCGTCTGGAACGATGCCGTATTCCCGGATTACATCCATGACGTTGTGCGAAAGGCTCCCCTGGCTCAGGTTGCCCCTTCCCCTCCGGAGGTAATTGTCGCGCATCCGGTTGATGTAATTATGGCGTACAACGAACATTTCAGAAAGGTCGTATTCACCCCTGCCGGTTCTGATGAGCTCGGACTCGAGAAAAGAAATGGTGGCGAAACACCAGCATGTTCCGGTGCTGGCCTGATTTTTTACGGAAGTAGACGGGATCTCTACCACCGGAGTGAACTGGTAGCCTGTACTATCCGACGAAAAAACCGCAGCGGAAGCAGTGTGTTGGGGTAAAGCCAGCATGGCCGACACAGCAATGGCCAGAAACATGGTAATGGTTTGGTTCATTTTGTTTGGGATTTGAGGTTTTGGAATGGATAGAAGATGAGCTGGTATGCGAAAAAAATTGAATGCGCAGTGCGTAGGGATGACCCGGTTTGTCTGGATTTATTGCTCGTGCTTTGATAGCTTGTTGATGACCCGGAACATGAACTGAACGCCTTTTCGCTCCCAGGAAGACTCATTAAAGGTGCCGGCCAGGCAGGCTTCGAACCTGGGGTTGTAAAACAGGAAGGCACCGGTGGCCCCGGCATGTCCCCATGCGGAAAGCTTGCCGGGCATGATAAGCGGAAAACCCTTGAAAATCATCATGCCGTAACCGTATTCATTGAAGACCAGAAACCGTTTCCCGGTCTGCATCTGATCAAGTGTGCTTTTGCTGACCAGCTGATGGTTGACAAGTGCTTTCATGAATTTGAGCAGATCTCCCATAGGGGCCACCACCCCGCCACCGGCATAATCGAGCTGGGCATAGCCTGGCAGATCATTGATTTTTTTCCCGTTCAAAAAGAAATCGGCCGTGGGATGGGCCGCTTGCTCCAGGGGGGTGGAATATCCCAGCATGGAAGCATGGACCATGCCAAGGGGTTCGTAAATGAAGTCGCTCAGGACCTGGTGAAAAGGACGTTCTGTGATATGCTCAATGATCATTCCCAGTAAATGGTAATTGGTATCCGCATAATGTAGCCTGGTTCCCGGGGCCCCGTATGGTCTGAGGTTATCCTTGCCCCATTCGACAGCCTTTCGGGGCGTCATTTCCGGATCGGCTTTGTCCAGCAGTTTTTGAAGCAAGGGCCAGAAATTGTCGTAAAGTCCGGAGGTGTGATTCAGTAAATGCTTCACCAAAATGGACTGGCTGAAATCCTTGCCTTTAACCACCAGCAATTTGTGCATCAAACCGGTATCCAGGTAACGTCCAATGGGATCTTCAAAACGGAGTTTTCCCTGTTCAACCAACATGCAAACGATGGTTGAGGTAAAGATCTTGCCCACACTTGCGGTGTAAAAGGGCTGATCCGGGTGAACGGGCTCTCCGCCCGACAAGCCCTCGGCCAGTCTCATCCTTATACCGGATTTGTCTGAATGAACCAGCAGAAAAGCACTTTTGACCTTCTTGTCTTTTTTGACCTGTTGTCTGAAAAGTGTTTCAATGGATCGTTTTGTGTTTTCTTTGTTCATGTTTTGTTATATTTGGGGCTGTTCCGCTAAAATAGTATTTTCGGGGAACATGCCCATGCCTTCCATTCGAAATTATGGAGGGGCATTCATCGGCATTCGATCCGGCTTCTTTAACCAACACATTGTCGCATGAAAACAATCGGAATCGTAGTGATTATCGTCGGGCTTCTTATTACCATTTTCACGGGCCTAAGCTTTACCCGTAAGGAAACTGTTCTGAAGGTCGGTGATTTTGAGGTTGAGCAGGAAAAAGAACACGATCTGAGCTGGCCTCCCCTTGCAGGGGTTGGCGTTATGGTGGCGGGTGTCGTCATTCTTTTGATCGGCAAACGCAAATAAGGAATCCATTATGTGGAAAAAACTGGGCCCCGGTGTGTTGCTTGCAGGAGCGGCCATCGGGGGCTCTCATCTTGTAGCCAGCACCCAGGCCGGCGCTGCCTACGGATGGGCATTGCTGGGTATTCTGTTCCTGGTCAACCTGTTCAAATATCCTTTCTTTTTGTATGCCCAGCGGTATACGGCGGCAACCGACAAGCCGATTCTTGAGGGATACCTGCAGATGGGACGAACATACCTGCTGCTGTTCTTCTTTTTGAGTATTTTCTCCGGGATCGTGAACATCGCAGGTGTGAGTATGATCGCCGGAAGCCTGGCCGTGAACTTCGGACTGCACGGCATCAGCGTTCCGCATTTGTCCGGTTCGATCATGCTCATCTGCCTTTTGGTGATCATCCTTGGCGGCTACCCCTTGTTAAAGCGGTTTGGGAAAGTGATTGTTTTGATTCTTGGGGTGTCGACCCTTATTGCTGTGATCATTAGCGTAATAATTGGTCCGGTGGCACCGGCCGGATTCCAGGGCGAATCTCCCTGGACCTTAGCCTCCTTTGGCTTTGTCATCATGTTTATGGGTTGGATGCCGGCGCCCATTGATGTGTCGGTTTGGCCCTCCCTTTGGATGAAGCCTCGCGGGAAGCGTGAAGATAAGCCCCGGGAAAACCCCTTCAACATGCAGGACGTGATGTTTGATTTTCATGTGGGATACGGGGCGAGCGTGTTTTTTGCCTTTGTTTTTTTGATCCTGGGAAAAATGGTGCTGTTTGGAAGTGGCATTGAATTGTCGTCGCAAGGGTCTGTTTTTGCCCGGCAGTTAATTGATTTGTATTCTGTTACCATCGGGGGATGGGCCCGACCCCTGATTATCATTGCGGCCTTTTCAGCCATGTTCAGCACGACGCTGACCACCATCGACGCCTATCCGCGCTCACTGGCCACCTCCTGGAACCTGCTGTTTTCCAAAGGACGCATTGCTTTTAAACGGCTGCACCATATCTGGCTCGTCGCCGGTTCCGTGTTGGGTTACCTTGTGATCACCAACTTTGTCGATGGCCTTGGCGATATGCTTGCTTTGGCCATGATCCTTTCCTTTCTGACGGCCCCTGTATTTGCCTTTTTAAATTACAGGGTCATGCTGGGTGGGGACGTTCCTGCGAAATACAAACCGAGGCTGTGGCAGAAAATATTGTCGGTCGCCGGGATCCTTTTTTTGGGGGGATTCGGACTGGTGTTTATATACTGGTATGCATTTTTGCAATAGGGGGAAAAGGTGTTTTCCCCGTCTGAAGTGTTTATTTCTTTTTCACCATTAAGCTTTTTGAAGATGAAAAAAATGAAGTGTATTGGCCTGGCAATGCTGGGTTTAGTCATGCTGCTTAACGGGCACGCCCTGGCACAGGAGATCAATAAATTGAACCTGGCGCATTTTCTTGATCTGGAGACTGTTTCCAGTCCGGTGATCTCTCCCGATGGGGATCGGATTGTTTACACCCGCGGCTGGATTGACAAGGTCAACGACCGGCGCGTAAATGATTTGTGGATGATGGATTCGGACGGGAGCAAAAACCGGTTTTTTACCCGCGGAAGCAGTCCGGCCTGGTCGCCGGACGGCATCAGGATCGCATACCTGGCCCAGGGTGAACCGGGTGGGTCGCAATTGTTCGTTAAATACCCGGACCTGGAGGGAACGACCCAGATTACCCGGGTCGAAAAACCCATCTCCAATATCCGATGGTCGCCCGACGGAACGCAGATCGCCTTTACCATGCTGGTGCCCGAAAAGGATTCCTGGCCCATCAAATTGCCTGCGCGTCCGACAGGAGCCAAATGGACGGAAGAGCCCAGGATTGTGCAAAGCCTGGTTTACCGCCGCGACAGGGTGGGTTTTTTGGAGGAGGGATCGGTACATGTCTTTGTTGTCCCTGCCTCTGGCGGGACGCCCAGGCAGTTGACCGATGGGGAATGGGATCATGGCAGTAATGGCATATCGTGGACCCCTGATGGCAGGGAAATTCTTTTCAGCAGCCACCGCGTCGAGGGGGCTGAATACATTTACCGGGAAAGCGAGATCTATGCTGTGGCCCTTGAAAGTGGCGATATCCGGCAGCTTACCAACAGGCGGGGGCCAGACAACTCACCCTTGGTTTCCCCTGATGGCCGGATGGTGGCTTATACGGGCTATGATTTTACCGATGATACCTATATCGAACAGAAGCTTTACGTGATGAATATTGATGGATCAGGGGCCAGGGAGATAGCGGTCAACCTGGACCGTTCTCCCTCCAATCTGACCTGGGCCGCTGACAATGGGGGGGTCTATTTCAATGCGCTGGACCGTGGTACCGGCAACCTGCATTTTGCCCCTCTTACAGGGGACGCCCGTCAGCTTACCTCAGGAAACCATATGCTCAATGTGACCGATATCAACAGGGGTGGAATGGCCGTCGGACTCCTTACCGATTATCATCATCCCACCGATGTGGTCATCTTCAATATGGCCCGTCCGACCCCGAAACAACTCACCCGTGTGAACGAGGATATATTCTTCGATGTGACCATGGGCGAGGTGGAGGAAGTTTGGTACAAATCGACCGATGATTTTGATATACAGGGATGGGTCGTGAAGCCACCCGATTTTGACCCGTCGGAAAAATACCCGCTCATTCTGGTCATCCACGGGGGGCCGCATGCCATGTACAACGTAGGCTTTAACTTTACCTGGCAGCACCATGCGGCAGAAGGGTATGTGGTTCTGTATACCAACCCGAGGGGCTCCTCCGGCTACGGAAGCCGTTTTGGAAATGCCATCAAGAATGATTATCCAAACAAAGACTACGATGACCTGATGAATGGGGTGGATGAGGTGATCGGCCGCGGGTATGTAGACGAAAACAAGTTGTTCGTTTATGGAGGCAGCGGGGGTGGTGTCCTTACGTCATGGATTGTGGGACATACCGATCGTTTTGCAGCGGCCTCTGTCAACTTCCCGGTAACCAATTGGCTGTCGTTCGTTGGCACGACCGATGGGGTGAGCTGGTACCGCAACTTTGAGCATTACCCCTGGGAGGATCCTTCGGAGCATCTGCGGCGTTCGCCCCTGATGTATGTGGGGAATGTCACCACCCCAACTTTGCTCATGTGCGGGGTCAATGATCTGCGGACACCCATTTCCCAGACCGAAGAATTTTACCAGGCGCTGAAAGTACTGGAGGTCCCCACGGCCATGATCCGTTTTAACAATGAGTTTCATGGCACGGGCAGCAATCCCTCGAATTATATGCGCACGCAGCTTTACCTGTACCATTGGTTCAACAAGTACGGCAATTGAGCGGAGCCCGCAGGCATTAAACCAATTCGGCCTCCAGGGTGATTTTGACAGCTTTCAGGGCCTGGGAAACCGGGCAGTTTTCCTTGGCATCGGCAGCGATCTCCAGGAATTTCTCCTTTGATACCCCTTCGGCCTTTCCCTTGGTTTTCAATCTTATCTCGCTGATGGCAAAACCTCCACCGGCCTTGGCAAGGGTTACCTCGGCCTCCGTATCGATCCTTTCGGGCTTGAAACCGGCCTGATCCAGGGCATGGGCAAATGCCATGGAGAAGCAACTTGCATGGGCTGCACCGATCAATTCCTCCGGGCTTGATTTGGACTTGTCGTCTTCAAAACGGGAAGAAAAACCAAGCATCCCCTCGAATCCGTTTGTTTTCAATTGGTAAGTTCCTTTTCCTTTGGGAAGATTGCCCTCCCAATGCGCACTGGCAAAATGTTTACTCATGGGTTTTGATTTATTGGATTATTATTCAATGGGTCACGTCTGCCTGTTAAACCCTGAAACACCGGGATTGTTCAATAAGATGCCGGTGGGGACCCGTCCCCCTTTTTGATGCCGGTCCGTCAAAGCATGATCAGGGTTTGAATATCCACATATTTTCTTGTTTGAATATATTTGCTTTTTGGGGGAAAAACATTTGCTTTAAGGGAAATCTGTATGCAATCTTTTTTATCTTTACACCTCAGGCCGTTCGGTAATGAAGGGAGACACCATGGTCTGACTGGATGAAGATCCGGGTGCCACCAGGGCGTCCGGGTGTCGGGATTTGAAAATGCCCAAAACCATTCACAAACCCATGCGACTCCTTTTTACCACCATTATTTTACTGCTTTCCCTGCAGGGATATTCCCAGCACAGCCTGGACTTTGTTATTCCCCCCTGTCCGCATATGGGCACATTGGATCCTGCAGGCAGGACAATTGATTTGGTCGTGTTTCCCAATCCGGCCTCGGGCACACTCTTTGTTAAAGCCGGAGCTGCCAATGGTTTTGAAAAAGTTCATATAAGGGTCTACAGCGTTTTAGGGCGGCTTGTTGCCGGGCCTGAAACGGACCGGCATTTGCCACAAATAAGCATTGATGTATCCGGACTCGGTTCCGGGCTTTATTTGCTTGAGTACAGTTCAGGCAGCACAGTGCTGCGAAAAAAGATAATCATTGACAACTCCTTGCGAACCAGGGAGTAGTTTTGGAATCAGCGGCGCTCCAGGATGGGCCCTCAGGCCAATGAGAAAAACAGTTCATATCCTTTTTCACGCCATCGTTTGGCTTCTTGCCTTGCCAGGCAGTGGGTTGTGTCAGCCATATATTGAAGGCGACTCCATTCAGTTGAACGCCCTGGACTACATCTCGGGCGAACTGCAGTGGCAATATTCCTTTGACAACAATGAATGGTTTGACTTTGAAGGGGGAAACGGACTCCGCTTTGTCTTCTATCCTGAACAAGACACCTACCTGCGCTTAAAAATATCCGATCCGGATTGTCCGCCCCCGTATTACACCGACATTCAATTTGTTGAACTTGAGCCGGTACCGGCATTCCAATGCGGTGAGTTGCTGGTTGATCCGAGAGATGGACAGGCGTATCCGACCGTGCTGATTGGGGAGCAATGCTGGATGGGCAAAAACCTGAATACAGGGGAGATGGTCAGCGGTTCACAAAACCAGGCGGATACTGCAGACATCGAAAAATACTGCTACAATAACGATCCCGAAAACTGCGACGATTATGGGGGCCTTTACCAGTGGAGCCAGGCAATGGATTATGGAACCACTGAAAGTTCAAAGGGAATTTGTCCGCCGGGCTGGCATCTGCCATCCGACGATGAATGGAAAATCCTTGAAATGGCATTGGGGATGTCCGAATCTGATGTTAACAGGACGGGGTTCAGGGGATCCGGGGTGGGCAGCTCGCTGAAAGAGGGGGGTGATTCCGGTTTTGAGGCACTGCTTGGGGGTGGCAGGAACAGCAGCGGGGGGTGGCAGTTCATCGAGGGCAGCAATTATGAGTTCGGTTATTTTTATACATCCAGTGAAGCGGCCAACCAAAACTACGCATTCAGGAGGTGTATAAGAGGGGACAGTTCCGCGGTGGGACGATACAACAGTTGGCCAAAGACGTTTGGATTGTCGGTCCGGTGCGTGAAGGACGATTGAATAGCTGTTTCCATATGGTTGAACGGATACAAAAAGACATGAAATATTTGAAGCCTGGTTTGTTTTTGCTCGTGCTTTTGTCGGGATTGGGGCTGGGATTCTCCTCATGCGACAAGGAAAAAGGGCCCGACGGGGAGTTGCCCCTGGTTTTTGAGTCGCTGACGGCCGAAAACGATACCATATCACCGGGTGGAACAACCAAAGTCACCGCCAGGGCCACGGGGAACAGCCTGACCTATTTCTGGTCGGTTTCGGCGGGAACCATACTGGGAAGCGGGGCTCAAATAACCTATACCACCGATCCGTGCGAGCCGGGCGACCATACAATTACCTGCACGGTGAAAGACGGTCAGGGTACATCTGATACTAAATCGGTGAACGTCTTTGTTGAATTTGAGTAAAGTGTATGCAAAGATGAAAAAAGCCTTTTTTTTGCTATTGGCCTTGCTGCTGACCCACAGCGAAAACCTACATGGACAATGCTTCGCCTCCCCCGGGAATCCGATTGCGGGAAACAGCAACCTGGGCATTTTGGACAAGGGCATTGTAAGGGCCATCGGATTTTTCCAGTATAGCTTGTCGGACAGGTATTTTGAAGGCAATCGTCCCTCCGCCTACGATCCGCCCGGTGCCATATCCTCGGCTTTTTACAATTATTCCGGGTTCAGCATCGGCTACGGGCTCACCCGAAGGTTATCCATTGAAACGGAGGTGGGGTATTTTTTTAATAAGACACAGGAATACAAATTCCTGGAAGAAGAACTGACAGGAAACGGACCATCCAATGCCGTTATTTCCGGCAAATTCAATATTTTTCAGGACCTGGCCCGCAGAATCGAGCTCACTCTCTCGGCCGGCACGAAAATCCCTTTTTCCACCAAGCCACAAGTGGTTGACGGTGTTGAGCTGCCCATTGATGTTCAATCTTCGACGGGAAACTTCGGGGCTGTTGCCCGTTTGTTTTTTGTGAAGGAATTTGATTTGATCAGTGCCAGGCTGATTCTGATCGGCCAATATGAGAACAATTTCGGGGAGAACAGGCAGGCTTACCGTTTCGGGGACGCCCTTATTACCTCGCTGTTTTTTTCGAAGCATCTGGCCAACAGGTGGACGGACCTAAGCAAAAACATCACCTTCATCCTGCAGGCAAGGCACGAGTATCACGGCCGCAACACCCGGCATGGGCAAACAGTGGCCTATTCAGGGAACAATCTTTTCTTTTTGTCTCCCCAGCTGAATTATAACCTGGACCTGACCTGGAACTTCTCAGTAATTTTTGACATGCCTGTTTATCAGCATTATAACGGAATTCAGCTGGCAAACAGCTTCGCCCTTACCTTTACCCTCGCCAGGGACATTGGTTTTGATTTGTAAAAAAAGGCCGGGCCCAGTTCACCGGGCTTTCAGTCTGAATACCAGGATGGACTTTCTCCCTGTTTCCACGACCAGCCCACTTGTTGTCTGCCTGAAAGGAATTGCCTGGTTCCCGATCGGTCCGCCCCATTGTTTTTGGGCCGAGCAGATCAACAGTTCCGGAAGCGGATCGTGCCGCCGGTGCGGAATTTCGACAAGCATCATGTCTTCAGAAAAATTCATCAGTGCGTAAATGGTTTCGTGTTCCCTTCCTTCCTGCGACCGTTTCTTTTTCAGGCCTTCATTTGTGTTTCCCCTGCGCAAGACAATGCCCCTTCCGCAAGGGGTTTCAGAGGCGCGGACGTGGTCCCTGTTGCCGGGTTTCAGCAATGCATGCTCCTTTCGCAGGCGGATGATTTTTTTGTAGAAAGCCAGCATCTGACTTTTTTTCTCTTCCCGGGTCCAGTCCCATTTGAGTTTTGAGCGCTCAAAGGTTTCCCTGGCCGCCGGGTCAGGGGGATCGGCCGTCTCCATGAAATCCCGGAACTCCCGTTTCCTGCCCTTTCTCACCTGTTCGGACAGATGCTGATCCAAGTGGCTGGCAAAGAAAAGGAATGGACTGTCCTCGGCATATTCTTCCCCCATAAACAACAGGGGAACAAAGGGACTGACAAGCAAGGCCCCGGCGGCCAGCTTGAGGCCCTCAAAGTCCAGCAGCGTGCTGAGGCGGTCACCCATCATCCGGTTTCCCACCTGGTCGTGATTCTGTGAAAAGACCACAAAACGCTGTCCCGGCTGACCGCTTGTCGGGGTTCCGAATGTCTTTTTCCGGTGATGCGAATATTGGCCCGTATAGACATAGGCATGGTTGAATGATTTGGCCAGGTGGGACAAGCCCCCAAAATCAGAAAAATAAGACCGTCGCTCGCCGGTCATCAGCGCATGCAGGGCGTGATGCCATTCGTCGCACCATTGGGCATCCAGTCCGAATCCACCCTGACCAGCCGGTGTAATAAAACGGATGTCGTTCAGGTCGCATTCCCCAATCAGGAAATGGCGCTTGCCTGTTATTGCATTGAGCTCCTGCACCTGCCCGCTTAAAACCTGCAAAAAATGCTTCGGTCCCTGGTCTCTGATGGCATGAACGGCATCCAGTCGGAGTCCGTCGACCTGGAAATCCCGCAACCACATCATTGCGTTCTCAAGGAAATACTGCCTGACGCTGTCACTCCAGGCGCCATCAAAGTTGATGGCCTTTCCCCAGGAGGTGCGGTATTTGTCAGTGAAATAGGGGCCAAAGGACTCCAGGTATTGGCTTTCCGGTCCCAGGTGGTTGTACACCACGTCCAGGATAACGGCGATTCCTTGCCTGTGGCAGGCCCTGATGAGTGCCGCAAATGCCCTGGCGCCTCCGTATGATTGCTGTACGGCAAAAGGGAAGACACCGTCGTAACCCCAGCTGCGCGAACCGGCAAATGCAGCCACAGGCATGATTTCAATGGCATTGATGCCCAAATCTTTCAGGTAATCAAGCTTTTCCTCAATGCCCTGGAAGTTTCCCCGGGGAGAGAAACAAGCTGTATGTAACTCGTAGATGACCAAATCCTGCACGGCCACTCCCTTCCAGTCCTTGTCCCCCATGCTGCGGATCTCATTTAAGTCAACGCATTCGGAAAATGCATGCACCCCCTCCGGTTGAGACAGGGAAGCGGGGTCGGGAAGGTTCTTTTTGCCGTTGATGTTGAGGCGGTAGCGGTCTCCGGGTTCCAGGCCAGGGCAACTGGCCTGCCAGTAACCGAATGGCCTTTTCTCCAGGGAGAAGATTCCCTTGCCTTCCACTTCCATGGCCAGCCTGCGGGCTTTGGGCGCCCAGACCAGTATGGAAGGCGGCTGCCCTTTATGGAAATTGACCCCAATGCTGCGCCCCCGGGTTGGTCCGGGATGCATTGGTCCCAAGTGATTGTCAACCGGATCGGGCATATCAACGGTGAATTAATCATTCAATCAGGCTGAGTTGGCTGAACCGCTCTTTCAGGTCTTCGAGGTCTCGCTTCTCGCTAAAGGTTTTCTCTGCCGCCCTCAGGATCATGGATGCATGGGCCGCCAGTTCTTTTTTGTGTTCCTTCCTGGATGCAAATCGCATGATGGTAATCATGGCCTCCATTAACCGGATTATCACCGAGGGGTTTCCTGCCCCATACTGCCTGATCTGGTTGAATGCGGCGTTTAGCATGCCCCGGAATGACAGGTTGTCGGCTATGATCCGAAGGCGGTTTTCCTGGTCGTAACGGAACGGTGATGGGAATCTGGCTTTGGCAAGATAGCATAAGACGGCAGTCAGGTTGTCTATGCAGGCGATGGCCGTATAGGGATCGTTCACCCCGGGTGAGAGTGCCCTGCCTGCGACCTCAACGAGTTGATGGATGGAGAATTCGGCATCCTGCAGAGGGGTTCTGACTTTCCCGATGATGAGTGCATTGTTGATTTTTCCGGCCGTTTCCTCATCACATTCATCGTGGCTGTGCACCAGGCAAATCATCAGTCCTTTTACCAGGAAGTCTCCCGGGCGGTATTTTAGCTCGATGATCCAGTCATTGTTTTTGGCCATATTCATCAGGGCATCGCCGTCAACCGACTGCAGGTAACCATTTTTCTGACATCTGACCTGGATGTTGTATTTGAATGTTTCTTTTAGTTCCTCCAGGTCGGGGGAAGGCCTGGGCTCTCCATGGCCGATTTCTTCCGGGAATAGCCTGTTGATGCTTTTTGACATGGCGTCGGATATGTCCGAGATGACTTTGTCTGACTGTATGCTGATGGAAATATGGTGGATGAACACAATAAGGAGAATAATTCCCGCCACCGCGGCCAGCAAAGCACCAAATACGGACATGACCGGTACGAAATGGAGGGATTCATTTTCCTTGATGGCACTTAAGATCAGCAGGCAGTAAACGAAAGTTGAAACATAGGTACCCAACACCACCTGGTTGAGTTTGTCGTACATAAAGTTCCTCAGCAAGCGGGATCCCAGTTGTGAGGAAGCCAGTGTAAGGGCAACCAATGTAATGGAAAAGACCGTTCCTGCAACTCCGATCATTGCCCCCGCTGTGATGGTCAGTATGCTTCGTGCCGAATCTACGCTTCCCGGGAATAAGTATCTCGCAAAGCCATTGGGAACAAACTCATACCTGTTATCCAGATAAATGAGTCCTGATGCCGCCCCGATGGCACCCAGAAGGATGAGGATCGGGATAAACCAAAAGCTCGCGTTCAGTTCCTCCCAGAAATGGGTTAATTTTTTCATCGTTGACCATCATTAATTTTTCCGATCCCATTGAACCAATTGGGGGGAATTTCTTACAAACATAATGCACAAAATGATCACTTCAAAGTGCTTTCCGGGTTTGAAGCAGCCAAACATTCGGACGTTGCCTTTGTTCTTCTGCTGGCTTTCCCGGTTTCCCTGGCGATAACCTGACCGGGGAGCCCTTCTGAAGAATAATACTTAACTTTGCCGCTTTGCAAAATTTTTATCATGCCGGGCAGGATGTGGTTTCCACGCCATCAGCTGATGTTGTGCGAATGGATCCGGCCCTTTTTAAACTTGGTTTATGAAGCGCATTCACTATTTGGTTTTTCTTTTCAGCATGGTGGTTTTGGCCGGGTGTGCATCCCTTCGTTCATTGCCCGGCGAAGCAGAATCTGCCGCAGAGGCTGAAGCTGCCTATGCCTCAGGGGCCTATGAACAAGCTCTTGAGCAATACAGTGGTTTGATTCAGCAGAAGCGGGGCCGGGAGGAGGAGATCCCGGATGAATACTACAGGCGGGCCGGGTTGGCAGCTGATGCGCTCGGACGAACCGAATTGGTCCTGGATTACCTGGAGCCCCTGCGCCATGACTCCCTGGCCGGGGCCCGGGTGTTCGCCGCGCTTGCCCGCGCTTATGAGGCGGTTGACAATCTCAGTCGTGAGATTACCAGCCTCGAAACCTATGTGAACCATTATCCTGAAGGGGAGGAGTTGCAATCCATGCGCCTGAGGTATTTTGAAACCCTGACCGAAAGCCAGAACTGGGTGCGGGCCGATCGGCTCTGGACTATAATTGAAGCAGATGCCAGGGCGAATGAAGCTTTATTGAACCGCTATCTATCCGTGAAACTGGCGCTGGGTCAGGAGCAAGAGGCCAACCGCCTGGCAAGTGAACTTCTGGAGTTGAATCCGGACAATACGGATGCACTTGAGCGTATGGGAAAACTGCATTATCAACGCGCGGAAGAAATCCACCAGCGGGAAACCAGGGCTTATGAGCAAAACCGGACACAGCGGCAATACGCAAAGCTTCTGGAAGCTTATGAGACAATGAATGAAGACTTGCGCAAGGCGTTGAGGTATTTCCTCCGCTTGTATGAATTGGATCCCGACAGGGAAACGGCCAGTTTTCTCCGGAATATTTACACCCGCTTTAACGATGAAGAACGGGCCAGGTATTATGAACGGCGGATGCGGGAGTAAAAAGCCTGTTTTTAAGGTTTTTTAATAGAATTTATTGGTTTCTCCCTGGCTGATACCCTACCTTTGTTGCGAATAATTGTAGAGAACTGAAAATCAGTTTCATTTTTTATAAAAACCAATTCAATTTTTATGCGATTATCAAAAAAACTCAGCGGGTTCATGCTTTTCTTCCTGTTTGCAGGAACGGCGGTCATGGCCCAGGTGCAACCACAGGAAGAAATATCCGACAATGAACTCAAACAATTCATCGGTGCCATCCAGCATATCCAGCGGATTGATCAGATGGCCCAGCAGCAGATGATGGCCGTGATCCAGGAAGAGGAAATGGAAGTTCAGCGGTTTGTGGAGATCATGCAGGCCATGCAGGATCCCAACCAGGAGGTGGAGGCCAGTGAAGAGGAAATGCAAAAGTTTGAGAAAGCTTCCGGAGGCATAGAAAAGATTCAGATGGACTCCCAGGGCGAGATGGAAGAGCATATCCTTGCCGAGGGACTCAGTCTGGAGCGCTACCAGGAAATCTCCATGATGATCCAAAGCGATCCGGAATTACAGCAAAGGTTTCAGCAAATGATGGAACAGGGATAAACGACTTAGTTTTTAAGGTTCCTGGCCCGGCGGACAAAAGGTTTCTGCCGGGCTTTTTTCGTTTTAAATCGTAAATTCGCCATTTGGCCTGCATCGTATGCCCGGTATGTTACCTGAAACATTAAAACCCACTTTAAGAAAGCTCCTGGAAAAGAAAAAAGGGGAGCCCGTCGGTTTAGCCGGTATGTCTCCCTTAGGGGGTGGCTGCATTAACGAATCGCTGAGGGTGGAGACCACAGCCGGTTTGTTTTTTGTTAAATACAATGATGCCAGGCGTTATCCTGGCATGTTTGAGGCCGAGGCGCGGGGGCTGGCTTTATTGCGCGACGGGGTAGGGTCAGGCGGCCATGCAGGGGATTCGCTGCGATTTGAAGCTGCGCCCGGTGAAGGGCGGGGTCAGGAATACCGTGGATCCAATCCTTCTCCAATACTTGTTCCCGCAGTGGTGGCATGGGGCGGGGACGACCGCTACAGCCTGCTTGTTTTGGAATACCTGGACACGGGTTCCATTAAGGAGGGTTTTTGGGAGGCGTTTGGTTCGGGTTTGGCACGGCTGCACCTGAATGCCGGGATTGAATTCGGCCTGGATCATTCAAACTACATCGGCAGTTTGCCACAGTCGAACCGTCCTCATTCAAACTGGATCGATTTTTTTATCAGTGAGCGCATTGAGGCACAGCTCAAACTGGCCCGTGACAACGGAAAAGGGGACAAGGGGCTTGCAAAAGGCTTTCAGGATCTTTATCCCCATTTGAGCGACTTCTTTCCTGAAGAAACCCCGGCATTATTGCATGGCGACCTGTGGAGCGGCAATTTCATGGTGGCAAAAAGCAGAAAGGCCGCCATTGTTGACCCGGCCGTTTATTACGGTCACCGGTACATGGACCTTGGCATGACAAAACTGTTCGGTGGTTTTGCACCGGGGTTTTATGAGGGCTACCAAGGGGAATATCCACTGGAAAAAACCTGGGAGGAAGGAATCGGCATCGCCAACCTCTACCCCTTGCTTGTTCACCTCAACCTCTTCGGCCGTGGTTATTTGGGGAGCATTTCCAATACACTGAAACCATTCAAAAGGACGTAGGCTGGTTTTGCTGCGATTCCCTGTAATTTGTAATTAGACTCTTTCCAGGGCTGTTTTCAAATCATCCAGCAAATCGTCCATGTCTTCGATTCCTACGGCCAGTCTGACCAGGTCGTCGGAGATGCCGGATTTTTCCTTGCCCTCCTGAGAAACTTTTGAGTGGGTCATGGAGGCCGGGTGTTGGATCAGGGTTTCCACCCCGCCCAGAGATACAGCCAGCAAGGCCACACGAACATTGTTCATCAGCGACTTTCCGGCTTCAAACCCTCCCTGCAGCCCAAAACTGATCATCGAGCCCGGTCCCTTCATCTGGCTTTTCGCAAGCTTATAATGCGGATGTGAAGGCAACCAGGGGTATTTGACCCAGGCAACTTTCGGGTGGGTCTCCAGGAACACGGCAATGCGTTTGGCATTTTCAATGGCCCTGTCCATCCGAATGGCAAGTGTTTTGACACCCCTTAGCACCATAAAGGCCTGGTGTGGATCCATGTTCATTCCGAAGTTGATCATGATGCCGCGCAGTCGAAGGTATAAGTCCGGGTCTTTTGCAACCACCATTCCGGCAACGATATCTGCATGGCCATTAATGAATTTGGTCATGGAGTGCACCACAATATCGGCGCCCAGGTCGAGGGGTTTCTGAAGGTAAGGACTGCAAAATGTATTGTCAACCGCCAGCAAGGCCCCATTGCGGTGTGCAATTTCTGCACAGGCGGCAATGTCTGAAATATCCATGGTGGGATTGGCCGGGGTTTCCAGGAACAGCAGTTTTGTATTCGGACGGAACGCTGCCTCCACTTCCGAAAGATTGGATGTGTTCACGAAGCTGCTTTCCACTTTGTATTTTGGGTAATGGTTTTCCATGACGGCGCGGCTCGGACCATAAACAGCTCCCGTGCACACCATATGGTCGCCCGAGGATAACAGCCCCTGGTAAATGATGTTGACAGCAGCCATGCCAGAACTTACGGCAATGCCGCCATGCCCGTTTTCCAGCATTGCAATCTGTCGTTCGAGGGCATCAATGGTGGGGTTGCCGATACGGGTATAAATATATCCCTGGCTCTCGCCCGAGAAGCACTGGGCCCCATGGTCGGCATTTTTGAAGGAAAAGGTGGAGGTTTGGTAAATCGGTGCCGTGGCGGAACCGAATGCATCGTCGATCTCACCGCCGTGGATCAGTTTGGTATTGAATCGGGAATTTTCCTGGGACATAATAAAAAGATTAAATGGTCTAATGTTTGCCACAAATATAATGAACTATTGTTCAAAACACAAATGATGGTAAAATTCATAACGAAAAAGCGCGGGGCCGGTTGCGGCCCCCCGCGCCCGCGTCGAAATAAAGGTTGTTGTTTTAATTCGGCTGAAAAACTGACTCAGATTCTGACTGTTGGATGGCTCGACAGTAAGTACATAGTTTTCGCCGTTGAAGATCTCATAAATGTCTACCTTGTCTTTGGAATCCAGGTACTGGCTGCGGCGGTACAAGACCATCCCGCTGCGTGATGCCAGGGGCTCCATGAAGGTTTGCCGGCTGGTTTTTTTACCGTTTACCACCAGGGGCATTTTCTGGGCGGTTTTTCCGTTTTTCCGGAAGGATTCAACTTCCGAGAACCGGAAATGTTGTTTGCCTTCCTTGCTGATGCCGACGAATCCTGAGAAGGGACTAACCTTCACGGTTTCAAAGGCATAAAGTTGACCTCCTGAAACGACATAATCAGGTTCGTCTGCCTTTGCTGCACTTGCTCCCAACAGGCAGCAAAGCACAATGAATAATACTTGTTTCATGGTTGAACAGATTTAATGAATAAATATAGGTTGCGATTATGCATAATCATAAATTATGCCAAAATCGCAAACAGTCAGAATAATAACTGGATGAGAAAATTTCGTTAGGGGGCCCTATTCGTTTTTGTCCGATAACGAACATGGATTGTCCGATCCTGGTTCAGGGCCTGACGCTTATGTTCCCTTTTCCCTTTCCGGTGACCTGTCCGATGATCACGGCCCGGATGCCATGATCATTCAGTAATTCACGAATGAATGAATTCGCCTGGTTTTCTTCCATACTGACCAGGAGTCCGCCGGATGTCTGGGCGTCGCACAATATCCATTGGGTGGCGTCTGAAAGGCCTTCATCCCAGATGGTGTTTCCGCTGACGTGTTCCCGGTTGCTTTTGGTCCCCCCCGGGACGGCACCTGCCCGGACAAGCGCTTCTGTGCCCGGGATGATGGGTACCTTGTCTGCCCATATCTCCGCGTTGACCCCGGATGCCTTTGTAAGTTCCCAAAGATGTCCCATAAGGCCGAAACCAGTGATGTCGGTACAGGCGTGGACCCGGTAAGACCTCAGCACCTGAGCTGCCGGGGCGTTCAGCGAGGCCATGATTCGTGCCGCCTGCCCGGCTGTTTGCTCATCAGCCAACCCGCGTTTGACCGCTGTGGCGATGATGCCCGTACCCAGTGGTTTGGTGAGGACCAGGACATCTCCCTGCCTGGCGCCCGAGTTGGTCAGGATGCGGGAGGGGTGCACGGTACCGGTGACCACCATTCCGAACTTGGGCTCGGCATCTTCTATGGTGTGTCCGCCCAATATTTCAATCCCGGCCTCTGCGGCTTTGTCGGAAGCTCCCTTCAGAATGCTTTGAAGCACATGCACGGGTAGACGGCTTGTGGGGAAACCCACAATGTTCAAGGCAAACAAGGGGGTGGCTCCCATGGCATATATGTCGCTCAGGGCGTTGGCGGCAGCGATGGCTCCGAACAAATAAGGGTCGTCCACTATGGGTGTGAAGAAGTCGACGCTCTGCACCAGGGCCGTTTCATCGCTGATTCGGTAAACCGCCGCATCGTCGCTGTGAACAGTCCCCACCAGAACATTGGGATCAGAGGGAAGCGGAAAGCCCTTCAGGATGTCTGCAAGATACTGCGGCCTTACCTTACAGGCACATCCGAGTCCGTGGGTATAACGTGTCAGCCGTATCGGGCCCTCAGCGATTTCCGCAGGCCCTTCTTCCTGTCCCGACAAACGTTTTGCTGCGGAAGCGATCAGGGCCGCGGCCCGTTCCATCTCCTGCAGGGTGCTGAACCTGCCGGTGGAAAACCGGATCGTTCCCCGGGCGATCTGGTCATTGACCCCCATCGCGGAAAGAACAGATGAGGTGGTCTCTTCCCCGGCATGGCAGGCGGCCCCGGCCGAGGCGGCAATGCCTTCCAGCTCATCCAGCAAGGCATTGGCTTCCAGTCCGACGAACCCCAGACTCAGCGTATTGGGCAATCTGAATTCGGGATGGCCATTCAGCCGGATACCCGGAAGGGCCTCCTTCAGCAGGTTGAACAGATGGTCTCGCGATCGCTGCATATCGCGGTGGTGGTGAGGCAGCCCGGATAATGCCATCTCCGCCGCATGACCCAGTCCGA
This sequence comes from Bacteroidales bacterium, assembly GCA_041690235.1. Classification (GTDB taxonomy): domain Bacteria; phylum Bacteroidota; class Bacteroidia; order Bacteroidales; family UBA7960; genus SLSG01. The sequence goes on along the minus strand of JAWLHS010000005.1, from coordinate 21,631 downwards.
CGATCTGTGGAACATTCTCCGTGCCGGCGCGCATGTCCCGTTCATGGCCGGCTCCGTGCATCAGCTTTTGGAGCTTCACCCCGCGGCGGATGTACAATGCCCCGATCCCTTTCGGGGCGTACATTTTATGCCCTGCCACAGATAAGAGTCCGGCCCTGATCCCTTCCACATCGATGGGAATTTTGGCCGCTGATTGCGCCGCATCGGTGTGAAAAAGGATGCCGTGTTCCGCAGCCAGGCGCCCCACTTCTTCAACCGGTTGGATGGTTCCGACCTCGTTGTTGGCATGCATGACGCTGATCAGAATGGTGCGGGGGGTGATGGCGCTTTTTAGCGCCGATGGATCGATGCTTCCTGTGCTGTCTACTTCCAGCCAGGTAAGCTTGAATCCCTGTGTTTCCAGGAAGCGGCAGACCTCCGACACCGCGGGGTGCTCTACCATGGTGGTGATGATATGGTCGCCCCTGGGCCGAAGTTCGTAAGCGGCTCCCTTGAGCGCCAGGTTGTTCGATTCGGTGCCTCCGCTGGTGAAGACAACTTCATCCGGATGACAATGCAGCAGGGCGGCTACCTGTTCCCTGGCCAGCTCTACCGCTTTGCGCGCTTCCATGCCGAATGCATGTACACTCGAGGGATTGCCAAAGGTGTTTTCCAGGTAAGGCTGCATGGCCCGTGCCACCACCGGGTCGACCGGAGTGGTTGCGTTGTAGTCGAGATAGATGGGTTTGTTCATGGGGTTCAGGCTATGGGGATGTTGAGAGGGTTTGCGACCAGGCCTTCAGTGTGGCTGCATTTTTTGCGGCATCTGCCGTTGGGGCCGGCAGATGCACCAGCAGGTCCGGATCCTTTCGTGTCAGGTCGTAGGTATAGGCTTTGTCGTAGTAATGAAGGACAATCCCGATGGCAGAATAGAAATTTCCTTCTTCAATGGCCTCAATGGCCTCCCTGGTTCTCAGTCCGCCGAGCTTACGTGCGATCCGGTCAATGCCCCCGATCAGCTGATCTTTTGGATAGCCTGCATATTCATTGACAAGGTGCCGGATGCGGGCTTCCTCGGGAACATCCAGGCAAGCGGTCGGTGATTTCTGCATGTTTTGATGCAGTGCCTCGGGGATAAAGACCTTTCCGATACTGCGGCTCTCATCCTCTGTCCAAATGGGCCTGCTTAAGTCCAACGTTGCCCAGGTGTCGGCCAGCTCATTTTCGAATTGCTCGGTGCTGGGTTGAGGGCCCTGACCCAGGGCGCCGAAGGCTGAGCCTTTATGGCGTGCGTGGTATTCCAGATCAAGAACCTGCTCTCCTTCCTGCCGCAAGTGATGCAGTATGGGTGTTTTGCCGGATCCGGTTTTCCCGGAGACCACCAGAAGCCTGGCTGGTGTCTTCCAGTACCCTGTGATATGGCGGCGGTAGCTTTGGTATCCTCCTTCCAGTACTTGGACTGTAAACCCTGCCAGGGAGAGGAGCCAGGCCATGGCGCCGGACCGCATGCCACCGCGCCAGCAATGCATGAGTACCTGCTTTTTCGGGGCCATCTTTACGGCCTGTCCGACATAAAAGGACAGCTTCTTCCCGGCATGATCCAGTCCGCGGAGTAAGGCCGCATCGCGACCCGATTGTTTGTAGAGGGTGCCTACATCGGCCCGCTCTGCGTCGTTAAATAAGGGGAGATTGATCGCCCCCGGAATGTGCCCGCTGGCAAATTCGGAGGGTGACCGGACATCGAGGACTGGCAAGTGTTCCCGCAAGGGGATGAATTCGTTGATATCAATGGTTTTCTGCACCCACCAAAGTACGATTTTTTTATGGAAACCGGCGTTCCCCTTCCTGCGGTTTTATGAACTTTTCCGCTACTCGTACTTCAGGTGATCTGCCGGGTTCTGCCGGGCTGCCTTGGTGGAGAAAAACAAAACGGTGGCCGAAGCAATGGCCAGGATAAGGAAAAGGGCCAATGCGAAGTGCACGACACCCAGGCTGATGCGATAGGGATATTCCTGCAGCCAGCGGTTCATCAACAGCCAGGCAACCGGTGTGGCAATCAGTGCTGCCAATCCGACGAGTTTCAAAAACACACCCGTCAGCATGATATTGATCTGTGACACCGTACTGCCCAGCACCTTGCGGATGCTGATCTCCTTTTTCCGGTGGTTGATCATAAAGGCGGTGAGTCCGAAAAGACCCAGACAGGAAATGACGATGCAAAGGCCGGAGAACCAAAGGAATATCTTCATCGTATTTTTCTCGTTCCGGGTCTGGCGCTCCAGAATTTCTTCAACCAGGCGGCTGCTGAATAGCCGGCCGGGAAAATATTTTTTGAATTCTTTTTCAAGCCTGGCCGTGAATGCCTGTGGCTCGGAACCCTGAAAACGAATGTTCATGGTGAGCATTTGATCTGGCTGGAAGAGGTAGATGGCCGGTTCGATGGGATTGTGCAGGGAATAATAGTTGTAATCCCTGATCACGCCGATCACCGTAAAATAGTCAACATCTTCATAATATGTGTTTCGAATGCGCTGCCCCAGCGGTTCTTCCCAGCCCAGGGCCTGCCAGGTGGCTTCATTGATGATTGCGGCCTGTGTAATATCTGTGCCGGCCTCATGGCTGAAGTTTCTTCCGCGTACGATGTCAATGCCCATGGCAGGGAAAAAGTCCGGGTCGACATAGCCATAGCGGGTCATCAGGCGGGTCTCCACGGAGTCGGCCACCACGATGTCACTTTGCTGACCTGCAACGCCGTTGTAGTTGCTGGCTATCCCGGCTGCCGTCACTTCCGGAAAACCCAGAAGGTGGTTGCGAAACCCATCCATCTGCTCATAGCCGGTCCCCTCAGGGAACTGGAGAAAAATGACTTGTTCGGGCCTGTATCCACGGTCTTTCGACTGCATAAAACTGGTTTGGTTCATTACCACGATGGTGGCGACAATCAGCACGGTCGAAACGGAAAACTGGAATATAACCAGGATTTTCCGAAGCCAGGCAGCCTGGGGTTTGCCGGCCATGGAGGTGGATTTCAGGGCCTCAGTGGCCTGGAACCTTGACAATACCAGTCCGGGATACAATCCGCTGACCAATCCGACAACAACCAGAATGGCAAGGAGTCCCACGTTGAACAAGGGATTCCCGATCAAGTCTATGCGCAGACGGGTGCCCAGCAGGGTGTTAAACTCGGGAATCATCACCTCCAGCAGCACGAGCGATAGCAATATGGCCCCCAGTGTAAGAACCATGGACTCGCCGATTAACTGCAGGGCCAGTTTGCTCCGGGTTGCACCCATCACCTTGCGTACGCCGACTTCCCGGGCCCGTTTGGCCGAATTGGCCGTGGCCAGATTGATAAAATTGATGCATGCGATACCCAGAACCAGGATGGCCACCAGGATAAAAATGTAAACCACTTTGATGTTTCCTTCGTATTGAATCAGCTGGAACTTCAGATGCCCGGAACGCAGGTAAATGTCTTTTACGTTTTGCAGGTAAAAGGTGATGTTCATCTGGCGTTGGCCGGATTGGCCTGTCTGCTCGTAATGGGTGTTAATGATTTGTTCGACGTTTTCGATGTCTGCGCCGGGCTGCACCACCAGGTAAGTAGCCAGGCTGTTGTTGCCCAGGATATTTAACCAGGGTGAATCGTTTTCGATGGTCGACAGGGACAGCACCACATGAAATTGCAAATGCGACAGGATGTCCTTGTTGTCATATACCCCGGTAATGGTGTAAGGGCGGTTAAGGTGTCTGAAAGTTTCGCCCACGACATCCGGGGTGTTGAACACCCGCAATGCCGCTTCTTCACTGATGACGGCGGTATTGGGCCTGGCCAGCTTTTCCGAAGGTTCCCCTCCCGAAATAAAGGGCAAGCCCAGGTGTTCGACCATCCGCCCCTCCGAGTAACAGCTCATCTCGCTGAAGGCCTCGTCGTTCACCTCGATGGTAGATTGCGCCCACATGATGCGAAAGGCTTCCTGCACATCGGGGATGTTGTCATGGATATATTCCGCCCATCCGCCGCTGGTTATGGCCACGTGCTGCTTGTCCAGTCCGCTGGGCTCCTGTATCCCCACCAGTCGGTACAGATGGTCTGCACCCTGGATGTGCTCATCGTAGGATAATTCGTTTTGAACAAAAAGGGCAATCAATAAGAAGGCCCCTATTCCCGCTGTGAGCCCTACGACGTTGATCACCGTAAACGAAAGGTTTTTCTGCAGGTAACGGAAGGCTGTTTTCAAAAAGCTCGTAAACATGGTTGCGGTCTAAAGGTTGTATCATTGAATGCTCCAATAATGTGCCACTATGTGTAATGTATTTGTTAACAATAAGATATATATTATCGGTCCTGTTGAAACAGGGGCAGGGTGTGTTCAGAATGTGCACAGATCTGTTCGCTGGCGGACAGGGTGCAGGCGGGTTAAATGAAGGCCTGCCTGCTTCTGGCCTGGGTTTGGTTTTTAAGTTGCGTGGCTGTAATTTTGTGGCCGGCAGACTCCCCCCCCCCTGAGGAAAACCACATTCCAATCCGACGAAAGAAGCCATGATTAATCAAACGGAAAACGAAGAACGGAAATACCTTGAAATGGTGAAGGAAACCCTGAAGGGGGCGGTCCGGGGTCTTGATGCCGGGGTCCGTGATCAGGCGCGCGACTTGCTGGATGCCAAGAAGTACCTGTATGAGCAAAAAGATGCAATGGACAGGATGGAGAAGCTGGCCGTCACTAAATCCATCAACCAGGGGGCCATCATGGGTGAGGCTGCCGTGGCCCATAAAGGCCGTTTGTCCAAGCTGTTGTCCTCTCCTTACTTCGGGCGTTTCGATTTTTTGGAAAAGAGTGAAAAAAACGCCCTGCCGATCTATATTGGGATTTATGCCTTTTACGATGAAGCCTCCAACAGCAACCTGATTCACGACTGGCGGGCCCCTATTGCCTCCATATATTACGACTTTGAACTGGGCAGGGCCTGGTATGAATCCCCTTCGGGAAAGATTGAAGGAGAGATGCTGCTTAAGAGGCAGTATCGCATTCGAAACGGACGACTGGAGTTCATGCTCGAAAACTCTTCGAACGCCCACGACGACATCCTGCTGGAGGAATTAAGAAAGGCGTCTGACGATCGAATGCGGGCCATTGTTTCCACGATACAAAGGGACCAGAATGCGATCATCCGCAATGAGACCTCACGAATCCTGATCATTCAGGGGGTTGCCGGCTCCGGGAAAACCTCCATCGCCCTCCACCGCATTGCCTTCCTGTTGTACCGCTTTAAAGACACACTGAAAGCCGGGGACATTATGATCATCTCACCCAATAAGGTGTTTGCCGACTATATTTCCAATGTGCTGCCGGAGCTGGGCGAAGACCGCATTCCCGAAATAGGAATGGAAGAGTTGGCTTCGCAGGCCCTTGAAAATAAGATGAAGTTTCAGACGTTTTTTGAGCAGGTGGCCCTGTTGCTGGGGAAAGCGGATGAGGGATTTAAGGAGCGCATGCAATTTAAAGCCTCGTTCGATTTGCTGACCAAGCTGGATCAGTACCTGACCCATGTTGAGAAATCTTACTTTCAGGCAACGGATTTGTGGGTGAGGCGTTATCCCGTGCCCTCGTGGTTCATACAGGAAAGATTTGAGGCTTACCACCGCCTGCCCCTGTTGAAACGATTTGGGGAGATCACCCGCAACATCGAAGAGAACGTAAGGTTTTACTACGGCTACGACATCAATGCAGCGGAGCGCCTGGAGATCCGGAAGGCGGTATCAGGGATGTTCAGGATCACCAATCTGCGGGATTTGTATAAGGATTTCTACCACTGGCAGGACCGGCCCGAATTGTTTAAGCTGGCCTCACGGTCCAGGTTCGAGTATGCCGACGTGTTCCCCTTCCTTTATATGAAGATCCGACTCGAGGGAGTAAAGACCTACCACCGGGTACAGCACCTATTGATCGATGAAATGCAGGATTATACCCCGGTACAATATGCCGTAATCTCCCGCCTGTTTCACTGCAAAATGACAATTCTGGGGGATGCCAGCCAGTCCGTAAACCCTTACTGCTCCTCTTCCCAGGCCGAAATACAACGGGTCTTTCCAGGCGCAGATTCCGTGAAGCTCTGCAAGAGCTATCGCTCAACCTACGAAATCACGAACTTTGCCCAGCAGATATCAAGGGATGAGGACCTGGTTGCCATCGAAAGGCGGGGCCCGAAACCGGTCGTCAGGGCATTCAAAAACTCCGGGGAGGAGGTGGATGCGCTGAAATCCCATGTCCGGGCCTTCCGGGAATCGGACCAACGAACCCTGGGCATTATCTGTAAAACCCTGAAGGAAGCGCAGGAGTTGATGGTGCAACTCGAGGGACAGGCCCCATATATTCACCTGCTCACCGTTCAGAGCACTACTTTCGGCGGGGGCATCATTCTCACCACGGCGCATATGGCCAAGGGTCTGGAGTTTGATGAGGTACTCATTCCCTTTGTCTCGGCCGTGAATTACAAAAGAAGCATCGATAAAAGCATGCTGTATATTGCCTGTACACGGGCCATGCACAAGCTTACCCTGACCCATACCGGGAAACGAACGGCTTTTATTCCGGAAGGGGCCTGATCGTTTTTGCCTGAACCGAAGAATGAAGGTTGGATCCGGATCGGGGGCCCCGGCCGCTAATCTGTCTTTTCAAAAAGGATTCCGAACGACCGTCCGCTGCTGGCTTTAAATCCGGTGACGTTTCCGGCTTCATCCCTGACAAATTGAAGTCCCATAATGGGAAAGGCCCCATTGAATTCGTCCTTGTCCCCGGCCTGCAGTGGAATGTCCTGAAGCTGGCGGTTTTTCAAAAAGAAGTCCCCCTTTTCGTTGACGGCCACCGTATAGAAGGTTTCCAGTTCTTCGCTGAAGTACCTTCCCAGGTATTGGGCCACATCTTCTGCCGAAGGTTCCCAGGCCTGCCGGCTTACTCGTTTGCCCCGGTGGTTTCCGTTTTGGTGCAGGGTCAGTGATTCAAATTCACCCGCTTCATTCCGGTGAAAGGTGAGGCTGGCCGGAACCACCTCCCAGAAGAAGGTGGTGTCGGAGCTGGCAAATATTTCGAATCGCTGCTGTCCGGTTGCCTGGGCAAAGAGTTGCTCCCCTTCCCTGGAAAATTCAAGGATAAATCCCGGAGCCGCTTCCAGTTCGTAGTGCCCGGAGATTTTATCGAATTTTTCTGCCTTATAAACAATGGGGCCGGTGGCCTCAATGGGTTCTTCCTGTGATATCCCGGAATTCATTGCATCCGAAAAAAAAGCTTCTGCAATTCGGGCGGCTGCTTCGTTGGGGAATGCTGCATTGTTGCTCTGCG
>JAWLHS010000005.1:0-14302 GCA_041690235.1 Bacteroidales bacterium | reverse complement strand
CTTGAATTGCAGGGAATATCATCAATTGTGAGCGGTGGGCCGCATCCGATCCCCCGTGCTGCCAGCGTTTTAACCCATTCAACTCGTCGATGATCAGCCCCAGTCCGTAGCCGGTTGGGTCCCCATTGTTGAGAAACAACGGGGTTTGCATTTTTTCGATCAGGGCGCGACTGCCCAGCCGGGGCTCAAAAAAGTTGTTCACCCATTTCGCCAAATCATCCACCGTGGTATAGATGCCGCCGGCACCCATGGCACCCCCGATGTCGGACTCCTCCCTGAAACCTTCTTCAGGCCGGAACGCGTAACCCTGGGCGCTGCCCTTGATCACCTGTCCGGGATCCTCCCGAACCAAGGTGTTGTTCATTTCCAGGGGCTGAAAGATATTTTCCTCCATCCATTCCGGGAATGGCTGGCCTGTGACGCGCTCGACAACCACAGCCAGCAAGGCATAGCCGGTGTTGTTATACATCCAGCTGTCGCCCGGAACGTTCTGCAGTGACGGCTGCCTTTGTACCACCGGGATGATGTATTCGCGGCGGATGCTTTTTGGATGCATGCCTGTCATTGCAAGGGAGTTAAAAAATTCGCGGTAACCGCTGGTGTGACTCAGCAAATGCAGCAGGCTTACCTTATGCCCCAGGTCGGGCAGTTCCGGGATGTGTTTTCTGACATCATCGTTGAGGGAAAGTTTGCCACGTTCCTCCAGCAAGGCGATGGCAAATCCGGTAAACTGTTTGGAGGAAGAGCCAATGTTGGTAGGGGTCGTCGCCTCGAAGGGGATGCCGTGCGTAAGGTTGGCCATGCCAAAGGCTTTCCTGTAAACCACCTGGCCACCGCGCATGACCAGCACAACCCCTCCGGGGGTCTCCGCGTCATTGTAATCCCGGACGATTTTTTCAACGGCCCCGGCGGGGTCGGAAGCCGGACTCTGGGCCTGCCCCTGCGGGGCAGAGGCTGCCAGGGAACACATCACCAGTCCGGTGAAAAGCAATTTTTTTGTTTTCATGGATGTTCCGATTGGTTATGTGTGGCAATGACAAAAATCATGCCTGTCGCAATTTTTTCAGAAATGGTGCTTCATGGGTTTGGGATTGGAAATAATTGGGATATATTATTGAGCCGGACACAATGGTGAATGATGAATGCCGTCGGGCTCTCTGCCCGCGGGAAGGTGTCCCGTGATTTCCATGGATTCCAGATCGATAATGCTCACAACATCGGCGCGTGTGTTGGCTACGTATGCCCATCGGTTATCCGGTACCACAAGTCCGATGGGTACGGATGTTTCCTCAAATTCGGCAAAGTACCTTGATTCCATTTCTGCTTCCGGTGCCGGGGGGGTCAGTTTAATGCGTGCGACTTGCTCCCTGCTTGCTGTTTCGAACACCCCGATATCACCGGACCGGGCATTACTGACCAGCAAATAACGTCCGTCGGGAGTGAACTTGGCACGAATGGGAAAGTCAGCACAGGGAATGCGATCCACCACCTTCAGGCCCTGGGTGTCGATAACGGTAAGGGTGTTTTCCGCCCTGTTGGTAACCCAAACTTCGAGTCCGGCCGGATGCATGGCAATGCCTTCCGCACCTTCGCCGCTATAGATGGTTTCAATAAGATTTCCGGTCTCAAGGTCAAATACCACCACATTGCCTGTGCGGATGCTTGGAACGAATGCCAGGGTGAATTCAGGAGTCGCCGCGACCATATGGGAGACAGGTTCGCCCGTATACATTGCTTTGATTACCTCACCCCTGCTTACATCGATCTCCAGTAAGCTTTGGCTGCCTTCTGTGGTGACCAGCATTCGTGTCGTGCCAGAAATCCATTGCATACCGTGGGGTCGGGTATGTTCGCCCAAATCGATGGTTCGGATCAGTTCCCCTGCCTCTATGTCGAAAACTGAAAGTGTGTGCCCGGCAACTTCCCTGCCACCATAATTGCACACAACCGCAATGCGCCCGTCATCAGATACCTCCACTTCGTGGGGCTCGGGACCAGCAGGCAGTGCCTTCAGCAACGCCCCATCCCGGCGGTCAATGAAATAGACATCATCCCCGCTCTTGTTTGCAACCACGATGACTCCCTCCCTCAGGTTCTCGGAGGGCCTTTCGGTTCCGCTGCAGGATATCAGGACCAACAAGGAAAAAAACACGCTCAAAATGCTGAAGGGCTTATTCATGGCATATGGTTTTTTTGTTTACTCTTTTTTCTTTTTATCTCAGCACGTTTGATTCATTGCCGAACCATTTCACGCAAAATCCCACGGCCAAAGATGCGTAGGTGAACAATGAGACCACGGTCAGCAACAGAAAGGGAAGCTGTATGGTGTCGGCCAGGATTTCCTTGGTGGCCAGGGAGATGTTGACGATGGGAATAATGGCCGTCAGGGCCGTTAGCTCGATCCCGGGTAACAGGCCGATCATGGCCGGGAAAATGATGAGAAAAGTGAAAGGGGTCAGCATGCTTTGTGCTTCCTTGAAGGTCTTGGAATATATGGTGATGGGCACCATGACCCCGGCAAAAAACACGGTCAGGGGCACCAGCATGAGCAGGGTAAGCAACACAAACCGGATGTTTAACATATCAGATACCACCTCTGTGATCATGGCAGGCATATCTGCTGTGAGCTGAAAGGCAACGAACAAGCCCAGGATGGCCAGGACGGCGGAAAGTATGCCGCTCGAAACGATCACAAGCATTTTACCGATGAGGATTTCCAGCCGTGACACCGGGGTGGTCAGGATTGTTTCCAGGGTTTTCCGCTCTTTCTCTCCCGTAAACAGGTCAATGGCAGGGTACATGCCACCCATAAAGCAAAAGATCACAAAAATATACGGAAGAAACCCGCCTGCCATTTTGCCCATTACTTCCTGGCTGGTGGCCACATTCACCGGAACCAGCTCCACGGGTTTCATGAACGACTGGTCATATCCCTGCCCCTCGACCCGGGAAAGCAGTTTTTTATCAACGTACAGTTGCAGTATCCGGTCAATCCGGTTCTTAACCGTGAGTTTGGCGGCTGAATACATGACGCGAACCGTTCCGCTTTGCAGCAACTCAAGCTGGCGGGAAAACCCTTCTTCTATCACGATGCCCACCTGCAGTTCATCCTGCCGGATCTTGTGCGTCACTTCCTCCGCATTCTCCAGGTAATGAATGGTCATATCCTCCCGGCCTTCCAGGAAGGCCACGAGATCGTTGCCCGCATCACGACTGATCAGTCCGACCTGCAGCGACTTTTCCTGTTCCCTGGCCATGACGCTTGACTGGAGCCGGTTGATCAGGGTAAACACGATGGGAAACAACAAGATCGGTACGATGATCATCATGATCAGGGTGCGGCGGTCGCGCAATGTGTCAAGAAATTCCTTGGATGCAATGGTGACGATATTCTTCATGGCTGTCAATTATCTTTTTATTCGTCGGATGGTTTATTTGCCTAAGCCTCATTCACAATTCGAATGAACCCGTCGGTCAGCGATTCGCCCCTCATGTTCTTGCGGAAGTGGGCCATGGTCTCATTATACAGGATTTTCCCCTTGTGGATAATGGCCAGGTCATCGCACAACAGATCCACTTCACTCATAATATGTGAGGAAAAGATCACCGTCTTGTTTTTCTGCTTGCAGTCCCTGATCAGGTCGATGATATTCTTTGCCGCGATCACGTCCAACCCTGCGGTGGGTTCATCAAACACCACCACCTCCGGATCGTGAATCATGGTGCGCACAATATTCACCTTCTGCTTCATGCCCGTCGATAGCTTGCCAATGCGCTTGCCGGCAAACTCATGCATGTCGAGCAGTGAAAACAACGCCTCCCTCCGGCTTTCCATGGTGGCTTTCGCCACCCCGTTCAGCCGGGCGTAATACCTTACGATCTCATTGGGCGTCAGGCGTTCGTAAAGGCCCGTGGTGCCCGTCAGGAATCCAATCCTTGCCCGCACTGCAGACCCGTTCTTCGCGGTGTCGAGCCCGCAAACCCTCACCGAGCCGGAGGTGGCCGACAATATGGTTGAGATGATCCTCAGGGTCGTGGTTTTTCCTGCCCCGTTCGGGCCCAGGAGGCTGAAAATGCGACCCGGTTCGCAGCGGAAACTGACCCGGTCAAGAACCCTTAGCATTTTTTCCGACCGACCCATCTCGGCCCGTTGTTTTTTCGACAAGGAAAAATCCTTACATAATTCGTTTACTTCAATCATAACAAGTTTATTTTATGATTTGGATTGTCCGTTATCGAACAATTCCGCGTCACTTCCGAACACCATCATTCCTTCAAAAAGGGTTTTAATGGTTGGATGAACATGCGAATATTTTCCTAACTGAAACAATATCAGGCTAGTAAAATTTATGGCATGGATTTGGTGTACTAGATAAGTAGAACACCAAATCAGAGAAAATAAACATTACACGCAACCTAAAAACAAAACGTCATGAAAACCAAAACCATACTCATTATCGCCATATTTCTGATGATCGCCTCTGTTTCGCAAGCGTTTTCACCCACAGAAACCCTGTATTTTCTGGATGCCAAAGGCCGGATCCTGACCCTCCCATGCAAAATGGAGAAGGCGATTGAAGAAGACATTCCCTTTGATCAGGAAGCCGTTCTTCGTGAGACCAGAACCGAACAATCAGGACGTGTTTTTGACATTTCCCGCATGAGCAGACCGGAACCCGATGCCGATGACATTCCGGAAAGTTTAAAACACATCATTCTCCGGTAACCGCCTTCTTTTGCAACGGTTTCCCTTATTTCCATTGTGTTGGTTTTTGAATAACAATCAGGCCCGGATTTTCATCCGGGCCTGTTGCTTTGGGCTACTGATTTCTAAGGGCAGGTGCGCGGCGGTCTTCAAGTTCGGGCCTGGTGGGTGGAACAAAGGGATCCTCTTCCAATTGGCGAAGGATCTCTTCAATGGCCCGTTCAAGCTGTGGGTCTACACCCCTGGCCAGATCGGAGGGATCATCCACCACCGGGATGTCCGGATCCACGCCATGGCCTTCCGGAAACCATGTCCCGTCGGGGTTATACATCCTGAAGGTGGGCACGCTTACTGAACCGCCGTCGATCAGGGAGGGGGCGCCGGATATGCCGATCAAACCACCCCAGGTGCGTTCGCCGATCAGTGGGCCCAGGTCGCGTTTGCGGAAATAGTCAGGGAAGGCATCCCCCCCGGATCCGCTCCAGCCATTGATCAGCATGACCTTCGGACCGAAATGTCCGTGGGGGGGCCACTGCCAGTCTTGTCCGGATCGCACGTTCCAGTAAACCAAAACGTCGCGGTCCAGCAGTTCAATAAAACGATCGGGAATTTGTCCCCCGCTATTGAAACGTTCATCGATAATCAATGCTTCCTTGGTAAATTGGGCCTGGAACATACGAACCAATTCAGTTTGTCCGGGAACCCCCGTGCTGGGTACGTAAATATATCCGACACGGCCATTGGTGGCTTCCTCAACCCTGCGGCGATTCTTTTCGATCCAGTCGAGGTTGCGCAGGCGTCCCTCGCTGCCAAGGGTTTCGACCAACACTTTTCGGGAGCCGGTGCGTGTCGGGCGGTCATTTACGGTCAGTTCAACGGTTTTTCCCGCCAATTCCTGGAAGGCGGCGAAAGGTTCCTGGCCGGGATCCATGGGAACGCCATTCACGGCAAGCACATAATCTCCCTGGCTGATATCAACACCTGGCCTGTCGAGCGGTGACCGGGATTCACTATCCCATGCACCACCCCGTACGATGCGGCCGATCCTGTAAGCTCCGTTTTCCAGGGCCCAGTCCACGCCGAGGTAACCGACTCCGGTGCGGGGTTCCTGTTCCAGGTCCCCGCCCCCGCGGTAGGTATGCGAGGCGTTCAGTTCCGCAATCATCTCACCGATGAGGAAGTTGACGTCATGCCTGCTAACGGCATCACCAAGCAATGCCTGGTATTGTTCACGGACCCCGTTCCAGTCAACCCCATGCATATTGGTGTCGTAAAAGTAATCCCTGAACAGACGCCAGGCGTCCGTAAAAATCTGCTCCCATTCCTGTGTGGGGATAACCGTCATTGTCAGTTCAGAAGTACGCAAGGGCTTTTTCATCTCTTGTTTTTCGGCCACGCTGATCATCGCGAACCGCCGGTCTTTCCATACCAGGAGTTTCTTTCCGTCGGCCGACAAATCAAAGCCGTTCACATCGTCGATGATGGTTTTTTCTTCCCGCTCTTTCAGGTCAAAAAACTTCAGGGGACGGTTGTTGTCGCCCGACCCGGTATTGGGGTAATGATGAAAGATCAGCTTGCCTTCCACAGTGGCCAGGCGGCCAAAGTTGCCTGCTTTTACAGGGAGCTCCACGGCCCGGAATTCAAAACCGTCGAAGTCGATCCGGGTTTCCTTTCCGTTGTCCTTTTTCTCATTTCCGGAATCATCTTTTTTCTCTTCCTCACTGGCTTTTGCCTCTACTTCATCGTTGCGGGGGGCCAGGGGAGAGGCCACCTCTTTGGTGAGCGGGACAGCAAAGATCTGTGTGGCGTTCGCGTAGATCCATGAATTGTCGATGGCGCTGTAGGACGGGGAAAAGTTACGGTCAGACTTCATGTAAAGGTATTTCCCTTCGGGGTCAAATACCGGGGTGTCGTTGCTGTAAAAATCCGTGGTGGCACGGTGCAGCTCACTTGACTGGGTGTCATAAATGAACACCACCCCGTTGCGGTTCTCCACCGCACGTGCATAGGTCAGCCACCTGCCGTCGGGCGACCAGTTGAAATGAAAGTTCTGCAGTCCACCGTGGTTCAGCCAGAGGTCCTGGTCTATCTTCCTCACCTGGCGTCCCTCGAGTTCCATCACATAGATGTTTTTTTCCTGGTCTGTAAATGCCAGTCGTTTGCTGTCGGGCGACCAGCTTGCCTGGTAGCGGTAACCTGGTCCCAGGTCGGTCAGGCGGACCTCTTGTCCGTGCCCCTGCTGAGCCCTCATGTAGAGGTCATATTCCCCATTGCGGTCGCTCCAGTAAACCAGTTTTTCTCCGTCGGGCGACCAGGAAGGGAAACGCTCGGCCACGCCGGATGTAAGGGTAAGGTTGTAAATCACACCATGCTCAGCGGGAACGGAAAAAATCTCCCCGCGGGCTTCAAAGAGTGCGCGGTTGCCGTCCCGACCCAGCGAAAAGGATTGAATCAGGCGTTCCACATTGACCTGTCGCTCCCGCAGGGTGGCATTGTCGGTGACTACCTCAATGCTGATCTCTTCCCAGGTTTCACTTCCCAGGTCCATCAGATATAAACGCCCACCGGCCTCGAAAACCATGTCATCCGGTCCGATGGAAGGAAAGCGAATGTCAAAATCCGTGAAGTTGGTTACCTGTCTGAATGTTTTGGTTTCCATATTATAGGCCCAGATATTGTTTCTCTGGTAGGTGCCGCGGTCGGATAAAAGATACAGGGTGTTGCCATGCCACATGGGATGGCCATCGTTTGTCGCGGTACCGGTAATGTTTTCAGCATCCAGGGTTTGAAGGTCGAACAACCAGATGTCGGGGACCATCCCGCCCTGGTAACGCTTCCAGGTGCGGAAATCGCGGGTCTTTGGCATATAGGCCAGTTGCCGGCCGTCGGGTGAAATGGCACCGAACTCCCCGTAGGGGACCGGCAGCTTTTCGGCCGGACCGCCTGTTGCGGGAATGGTGTAAAGCTGGCTGAACCGCTGGCTCCCGCTTTCTCTTGAAGAGGCGAAGAGGACCCCGCTGCCGTCGGGGGTCCAACCCAGGGTACGCTCGCCTGAGCCGTGCCAGGTCAGTCGTTTGGGCGTGCCTCCCAGGGATGGGATTACATACACCGAATTGGTGCCGTCATAGTTGGCCGAAAAAGCGATTTGACTGCCATCCGGCGAGAAGCGGGGGAAGGCTTCCTCCCCTGGTGAGGAAGTGAGCCGGTGGGCCACCCCCCCTCGTTTTTCGGCAATCCAGATATCACCCGCATAAACAAAGGTGATATGTGTTGCCGAAACATCCGGATACCGGAACATCCGGGCATCCATTGGTTTGATTCTGACTTCCTGGGCCGTCAAAACAGCAGGCAAAAGAACTGCCAGTGAAATGCTCATGGCCAGGTAAGTGAAAATTGTCCTCATTTTCATGATGCTTGAAAGATTAATTAAAGAAAAAGCTTACCGATGTCCGGGGATGCAAAGATCTGCTGGACACCCACAGGAAACAAATTTCGAAGAATTTGTTTCAAAAACAAACACAATCGCCTTTATTTTTTTTTACCGACCCTTTGGATCAGGGCAAAAAGCGCTTCTCTTTTCAGGGGTTTGGCCAGGTAAAAATCACAACCGGCGGCAAGCGCCTTCTCTTTTTCGCCGGTGAGGGCATAGGCCGTTTGGGCAATGATGACCACCTCCCGGTTGAATTCACGGATCTGCCTGGTGGCCTCGTACCCATCCATTTCGGGCATTTTTACGTCCATCAGAATCAAATCAATGTCAGGCTTGCTGCGGGCCAGGCGGACAGCTTCCAAACCATTGTTTGTCAACAGGATATCATGGCTTTTGGTGGAAAGGATTTCCTCCAGCAAAAGGGCGGAGAGTTCATCGTCTTCTACGATCAGTATGCTTAAAGGCGTTTCTGTATTCGGATCCGGTTTGCCTTTCTGTTCCTCCTTTGCCCCCTTCTGTATGAGTTCGCTTGCCTTCAGGGGAAGGGTGAATTCGAAGCGGGCCCCCTTCCCGGGCGTGCTTTCCACCCTGATTTTCCCTCCCATTAATTCAACAAAGGCCCTGGAGATGGCCAGTCCCAAACCGGAACCACCCAACACATCCCCGTCTGAGGCATTGACTTGGACAAACCGATCAAAAATGGCCTCCTGCATATCGGGGGGTATTCCGGGCCCGCTGTCCTGCACAAAAAATGCAAGGTGTCCTGCTGAGCGCCTGTAACCGACTTCAATATGACCTTCCTTCGTAAATTTAATCGCGTTCTTGAGCAGGTTGGTGAGCACGGAACTCAGCTTTTGCCGGTCCGTAATGATCATAAAAGCTTCGGGAGGGGAAGGGAGGGATAGCCGCAAACCAATGCCCCTTTGCTCCGCTTCGGGGAGAAAGAAGCCGTAAATCTCCTCAAACAATGCCGTTATATCAGTCAGTGAGGGAACCACCTCTATCAGCCCGGATTCAATTTTTGAAATGTCCACCAGGTCATTGATGATGTCCAGCATCCGCTGACCGCTCTTTTCGATGATGTCGATGTATTTTTCCTGTCTGTCGGAAGAAATACCCGGCGATTTTAATAGTTCGGAGAATCCCAGGATGCCATTCATGGGGGTGCGGATCTCATGGGAGATATTGGCCAGAAATGCCGATTTGAGCCGGTCGCTCTTCTCTGCCCTTTCCTTGGCTTCGATCATTTTCCTTTCGGCACGCTTGCGGTCTGTGATGTCGTGCACGAACACCAGGGCCCCGCTATTCCCTTCCCAGGCGATGGG
Organism: Bacteroidales bacterium; assembly: GCA_041690235.1. GTDB lineage: Bacteria > Bacteroidota > Bacteroidia > Bacteroidales > UBA7960 > SLSG01. The sequence continues at coordinate 4,842 of JAWLHS010000005.1, read as the reverse complement.
CTCCCCAATGGTTTCCACCCAAACCTCGCTGCCATCAAGGCGAACGTGGATTTGTTTCTGGGCCTTCCGAACCGGTTTTTTGTCTAGGTTCAGGGTTTTTATCCGATCCCTGATGGCATCGTGATAATCCGGATGGAAACGGTCCATTACCCGGGTCCCGATCAGATCTGATGCCGTCTTTGCTCCATAAAGCTTCAGAGCGGCCGGATTCAGGTAGGCAAACCGTTTGTTTACCTGAATGAAAATGGCATCGGGCGCGGTTTCGATCAGGGAACGAAACATGGATTCCGATGCCCTGGCTTCCTTCTCTGCCTTCCGGAAAGGGCTTAGGTCACGGATGACGAGACTGCTTCTTTTGTTTCCGTCCTTATCTGTAAAAAGGGCAGAAGAAACCAGGCCCTGGAATCGCGAACCATCCTTGCGGACAAAGTCCAGCTCTCCCTGCGCCTTTCCGTTTTTTTCCCGTTCTTCAAGCAGGCGGGCGAGGCGGGAATCCGTCTGGTCGACCAGGGCACCCCGCCCGGTATCAATGATTTCTTGTTCAGACCGCCCGAACATCTCACATGCAGCCTTGTTCGCCGCAAGAATCTGCCCGTCTGGAGCGGTCAGCAACAGGGCATCCATGCTGTGGTCAAAGAAGGCTTTGAACTCACAATGAGGATCGTGCTTGGGGGGCAGGGGAGGCATAGGTTGAGCCAAATGGGGCGGTGTTAATGACTTTTCGGTAAACCCGAGTTCTTTGCGGATCAATATACAAATAAACCCAATGCGCCAAACTCAGACCTTCCTTTTTTTATATGCCGGGAAAATCGACGGGGTGGGCATGACTGGCGTCAGGCGTTGTCGGACTTATGGTTCTTTTCAGGGCCAAAGCCGCTTTTCATGTGCAGGTCGCGTTGCGGGAAGGGGATTTCAATCCCATGCTGATTGAATTTTCTAATGATCCCGTAGTTGATCTCGCTCATGAACTTGCCCCGAAAATGGGTCAGGGTGCTGGTCCAGACCAGCAATTCAAAGTGAATGCCATTGTCTCCAAATTCTGCAAGCCGCACCGTTGGTTTTGGTTGTTTCATCACATTGGGGTTTTCATGTCCCACTTCAAGCAAGAGTTTGGTGACTTTGTCGACATCGCTGGCATAGGCCACCGATACCGGAATCTGGAACCGGATGCTTTCGTCGTGATGACTCCAATTGATGACCCTGGTTGAAGTGAATTCAGAATTGGGAACGATGATGGATACATTGTCGTTGGTGACGATGGTGGTGGCCCGGGCAGAGATGTCATCCACGCGCCCGTGCGTTTCTCCGACCACTATTCGGTCGCCGATCTTGATGGGCCTTTCAAACAGCAGGATCAACCCGCTGACAAAATTACTGGTAACGCTCTGCAGGCCAAACCCGATACCGATGCCCAAAGCCCCCGCCAAAACGGTGAGCGTGCTCAGGTCAATGCCGGCCGTCTGAAAAATAATGAGAAACCCCACAAAAAGAATGATGTACCTGACAATGGTGGCAATGGCCTGCCTCACGCCCAGTTCAGGCGTGTAACGGATCAATACGTGATTAATAAGCAGGCGCTTCAAGCGTGAGGAAAGGTAGAAAAGCAGGAATAATCCGACGACAAAATAGAACAACAGCCAGATGGTGATCGAAAGCTTTCCGATTTCCAGGATGGGGTAATCCAGGTATTCCCACAGGGTTCTGCCAACCGTTTCAACTGTTTCCATTGTTTAAGGTTTGATGGGTTTGTCGTTTCTTGACCATTCGCTAAAGGAGCCGACAAAAAGTTTCGGAATCTCCAGGCCGGCGATTTCCATGGCCAGGATGCTGTGGCATGCGGTTACCCCTGAGCCGCAATGCACGATGACCTGATCCGCCCGGCGACCTTCCAAAGGTTTTCCATAAATTTCCCTGAGTTTTTCGGGAGAATGGAAGAAGCCATTTTCATCCAGGTTTAAAGAATAGGGGATGTTGACGGCGCCCGGTATGTGTCCGGCCACCAGGTCGTAAGGTTCGGTTTCCCCCCGGTAGCGTTCGGCCTCTCTCACATCGATCACCACATGGTTCTTGTCTTTTGCCGCCCTTTCAACCTCGTCCATATTGGCCAGGGGAAGCATCCAGTCTGTAAAGGGGTATGGGGGCCGCAGGCCGTGATCCACCGGTTTGATGCTGGCGGGGATGCCTGCCTGAATGGCGGCATCCAGGCCGCCATTCAGCACCTGAACCTTCTTGTGGCCTGCTGCACGGAGCATCCACCAGAACCGGGCCGCTGCGCTGGCCCCGCTTTTATCGTCATAGACCACAACATGGGTTTCGGGGTCAATCCCCAGCTTTCCCAATAAAAGGGAGAAGGCGGCTGGTTCAGGCAAGGGGTGACGTCCGCCATCCCCGGGGTCTTCCCTGATATTGGAAAGGTCCTCTTCGAGGTCTATGCGCAGGGCGCCTCCAATGTGAAAGGCATCATATTCCCGGGCGACTTCGGGGCCCGAACGGGCATCGATAAGAACCAGGCCTTTTTCCTGGTTTTCGAGCAGTTCATACAGTTCACCGGGTTCGATCAGGGCATACAGGGGCTTTTTTTCCATAAAAACACCAACGATTGGTTTCCAGGGTAAAAATAATTCTAATTTGCGGTTTTTTGAAACGGCGGACTGGTTTTTTGTGCTCCCGCTCCCGGGAATCTGAACCCGCCAGGTCATTTTTCAGGCTGATCCGGGCCGAAGGCTACGGAAAGGGATTATCCGTGCGGTTGATCCTTTCTGTAACCATATGTTTATTCATTGATTGTGAATTTTGTTATTTTTACAACCGCCGTAAGCGCGCGTCTGTTTCAATTTCATCCCACTTTTCAATAAAATGTAAACAACCATGAAAAACATTGCGTTTTGTATCCTGTTCAGCCTGATGGCACAGGCTGGAATGGCACAGATCAGTGCCAAGCTGATGCGTTATATGGACGTGTCTGACGCCCACATCGTTTTTGTTTACGGGGGCGATGTCTGGATGGTTCCCAAAAACGGGGGCACGGCCATTCAGCTTACCCGCTCGCCCGGCGAAGCGAGCTGGCCGCGCTTCTCTCCCGATGGAACCCAGCTGGCCTTTACCGCCAATTACAATGGCAGCCAGGATGTATACGTCATGCCCGTTGCCGGGGGCATCCCCGAGCGGCTCACTTACCAGTCGTTTTCTGACAGGGTGGTGGACTGGCATCCCGATGGAGGAAAAATTCTTTTTGCATCATCGCGGGAGAGCGGCAGACAGAGTTATTCGCAATTTTACTATGTGAACAAAGGGGGCGGCTTTCCCGAGAAACTCCCTGTGCCTTACGGCGAATTGGCCAGCTTCTCTCCGGACGGGACAAGGCTGGCATACATCACCAAGATTACCGAGGATTATCCTTTTAAACGCTACCGGGGCGGCCTGGCATCTGATGTGCTCATTTTTGATTTGGAAAGCCGGACGGCACGTAACATCACCAACAGCCATACCATTGACGGCAAACCCTCATGGTCGGGCCACACCATTTATTATTTGTCGGACCGTTCGGAGAACATGCGGATCAATTTGTGGGCCTTCGATACGGAAACCGAAACCCATTCCCAGATCACCCATTTCGATGAATTCGACATTTCCTATATGTCGGCCGGTGCCAGGGACCTGGTGTTTGAGTATGGGGGGGATCTGTTTTTGATGGACCTGCAAACCCGAAGCCATCAGCTTGTTGAGGTGAATGTGGTCAGTGATTTGTCGGTCGAAATGCCGCGTTCGGTCAACGTGGGAAACCGCATTTCCAATATGACCCCTTCTCCCGACGGCAAGCGGGTGGTTTTCGAGGCCAGGGGGGAATTGTTTACCGTTCCGGTTACCGAAGGGTATGTGGAGAACCTGACCAGATCCAGTGGTGCCTTTGACCAAAGTCCCTCCTGGTCGCCCGACGGCAAATACATTGCGTTCTGGAGTGACCAGTCCGGAGAATATGAACTGTATCTGCAGGAAAACGACGGAAATCCGGTTCCGCGAAGGCTGACCAACCGCCAAAAGGGCTTTGGGTATACACCATACTGGTCGCCCGACAGCAAACACCTGGCGTTTATTGATGAAAAAAATGACATCTACGTTGTTGATATAGAAACCGGCCAGCAGAAGCTTGCCGGGAATACCTGGTGGAATGTCGGCCATGGGGGCCGCTTCAGCTACCCCATTGCCTGGTCGCCAGATTCCCGGTGGATTGCATATGCCCGTGGATTGGAGAATGCACACGAAGCCATTTTTGTTTATCGCCTTCAGGAAGAGACCACCCACCAGCTTACAAGCGGGTTTTATCACGATACCGATCCGGCCTTCAGTGCCGACGGGAAGTATTTGTTTTACCTGACCCGGCGCGAATTCGACCCGGTTTATTCCTCCCTGAACGATGGCACCTGGGTCTATCCCAACAGCACCCGGTTGGCGGCCTTGAGCCTGACCCCGGAGGCGCCCTCACTGCTTCAACCCAAAAACGATGAAGTGAAAACGGGGGATGATGAATCATCCGACGAAAAAAAGGAGGAGGTTGTGGTGGAAATTGACTTTTCCAACATTGAGTCCAGGCTGGTGGTGCTTCCCCCACAGGCCGGCAATCTGGTCAGGCTTGCGGCCATCGAGGGAAAGGTCATTTACATGAGGAGCCCGAATTCAGGCTCCGGAGAGCGCGGTGCTTCACTGGTATTTTACGACATTGGTGAGCGGGAGGAAAAATCCATACTTTCAGACGTAAACAGCTATGCCCTGACTGGTGACGGGAAATCCATCCTGGTCGCAAGCGCAGGGAAGTATGGGATCATCAGGCCCGCTTCAGGCCTG
>JAWLHS010000004.1:0-42638 GCA_041690235.1 Bacteroidales bacterium | reverse complement strand
ACACCGTCGGCGACCTTTCTTTCGGGGAGAATGGTTGCATTGTCTGCGTTTCCCTCTTTGTAAACCTTTGCCCGGATGTACAATTCCGAGGCAAGCATTTCCGGTTGATAGGCCACCACATTGTTCAGGTCAAAGCTGGATGCCCTGTCCGGATTAACCATCGTACCCTGGGTGGTTGTCCCGGTACCACGCAGAGTTACAGTCTGAAGCTCCTGTTCACCACCTTCGTATTTAAGAACGGGGGTTAACTCTACAACGGCCTTTTTCAGGAAGTATCCCTCAACGATATTTCCCTTTACATTTGCGGCAACGTTTCCACCGTGATTTTCAAGGGGGTTGGTTGCCGGAGTATAACGGATGCCTGATTCATAGTTTTTTACCATTTTATTAATGCCACAGCTGGTAAAAAAGGCCGATGCAATCAGCATCACAATAAAACCTTTAAAGTTGAAATGTTTCATAATTTTCTCTTTGTGTTGGTTAATCTGAGTTAAGTTATTTGAATTGGGCGGTATGCTTCACTGTTTAGACCCACAAATATACAAAAATGCTGTGAATATCCGCAGGTTGATGGACTATGTTTTTTTGTTTTTTGCCGGTTTTTTTAAAAAAAGGGAAGAAATGGTCTGTCGGACTGCATCCGGACGGTGACAAAACATGCGATGCACGGACCAGAATCCTGCCACGCGGCTTGCCTTTTTGTGGGTTAAAACCAGTGGTTGGGGATTTATTTTTAAAACGGCTTGGCGGAATATGAAAAAAGGTTTAAATTTGCAGTCCTTTTTCGGGAAATCCGGCCCGTTCGTCTAGGGGTTAGGACGCAAGGTTTTCATCCTTGTAACAGGGGTTCGAATCCCCTACGGGCTACATAAATCACGGTTTAAATTTTCGCTTTTATTATGGCAAATCACAAATCAGCACAGAAAAGAATACGGTCTAACAACGCCAAGCGGCTCAGGAACAGGTATTTTGCCAAGTCCACCCGCAGCGCGGTCAGAAAACTTCGCCTCACCACCGACAAGAATGAAGCCCTTGAGAACCTTCCCAAGGTCATCAGCCTTGTTGACAGACTGGCCAAGCGTTCCGTCATTCATAAAAACAAAGCCTCCAACTTGAAATCCAAGTTGGTGAAGCACGTAAACCGTCTCGGTTAACCCTTCCTTATTGTATTTGGTGGTTGTTCATCCACATACCGGCCCGTTCGTCTAGGGGTTAGGACGCAAGGTTTTCATCCTTGTAACAGGGGTTCGAATCCCCTACGGGCTACTTGATCAAGACCTTTCGCCGGGAAAGGTCTTTTTTTTGCGTGCTGCTTTCCCTATTTTCGCCTTTTCAAAGATGTTGTTTGATGACCCCGCAAAGGCAATCAGCCATGAAGAGCGCTTTTGCCAAAGGGATTAAATCCCTGGCAATGGATGACCGGCCCCGTGAAAAACTCCTGCTCAGGGGGCCGAAAGCACTGACCGAGGCGGAACTCACTGCCATCCTCATTGGATCGGGTACGGTGAATGCCTCGGCCCTTGACATTGCCAGACATATCCTTGGCAGCGTATCTCACAATCTGGCCGAACTCTCTTTGTTGGGTGTCGCCGAGCTGATCCGTTTTAACGGAATAGGGACTGCCCGGGCGGTGAGCCTGGTCGCCGCCCTTGAGCTGGGACGCCGGCAACGCCTAAGTGAAGGGCTTCAGAAAAGGGTTGTGGGGTCCAGCAGGGATGCGTTTGAGTTGATACATCCCATGATCGGGAACTTAATCTATGAGGAATTCTGGATACTGACCCTGAATCGTGGCAACAGAATCAAGCGAAGCATATGCATCAGCCAGGGCAGCGTAGCCGGCACGGTGGCCGATCCGAAGAAAATCTTTAAACTGGCACTGGAAGACAATGCATCTGCCGTGATTCTTTGTCACAATCACCCCTCAGGTATGGTAAAACCAAGTTCGAACGATAACCTGGTGACCAAAAAGTGCAAAGAATCCGGCGCCTTTCTCGACCTTCCGGTCCTCGATCACCTTATTGTTGCCGGTGAGCGGTATTTCAGCTATGCCGATGAAGGCTTGCTGTAATGTTTTTTTTCTTCGAATAAAATTTCCGGTAACTTTACCCCCAAACAAACCATTGTTTCCTCTATTGCCATGATCCTGGTTTATTGTCCGAAGATCAGCAGCCGGATCTTATACAGTCTGGAGCTGTTGCTGGAAACCCATCTTGGATTGGATTGGGAGGTGACCAGTGACAGGCAGGTTTATCTCCGCCATATGGGTCCGCGCATAAACTATGGCGGGGTACCCGGGGGGGATGAGGAGCTTTTTGTGGGGGCTTGCGGTTTGTTGTCCGAACGTCATATACGTCCCCTGGTACCTCAGTTGGATACAAGCGGGGAAATTCCAAACTTGTTTCCCGATTCCCGCGGCCAATGCCAGATGGGTTATGACCCATTTGCGGCCGCATTTTACCTTGTCAGCCGGTATGAGGAGTACCTGCCGTTTCAGAAGGACAAATTCGGAAGGTTTGAAGCGAGGGAAGGGTTTGCCTTTAAGCATGGTTTTTTGGGGGTACCTGTTGTTGATCATTACGCCGCTCACCTAAAAACCGCCCTGAAAAAAGCATTCCCATCCCTTCAATTCAAAGACAGGGAATTCCGGTTTATCCCGACCATCGACGTGGATGTGGCCTACGCCTACAGGGGGAGGGGCGGGGTACGCACCTTGTTCGGCAGTCTTGTTTCCCTGTCCAGGCTTGATTTCGATGGCCTGTGGCAACGCTTCAGGGTTCTGGCAGGACTGGAAAAGGATCCGTTTGACACCTATGAATGGCAACTTTCCCTGCACAAAAAATACGGTTTGAAGGCGGTTTATTTTTTTCTTTGCGGTGATTATGGTCCCTACGATAGGAATATTTCCCATTATTCCGCAGCCTTTCAGAAGCTGGTAATGCAAATCAGCGATTATGCCATTGCCGGGCTTCACCCATCCTTTGCTTCAGGGACGGATCCTGAAAAACTGGCTGTTGAGATCCGGCGCCTGTCTAACATCCTTCACCGTGAAATCCAATTCAGCCGGCAACATTACCTGAAGTTGTCGCTCCCGCAAACCTACCAGAACTTAATCCGGAACAACATTGGCAACGATTTCTCCATGGGGTTTGCTTCCGAACCAGGTTTTCGTGCCGGTACCTGCACCCCTTTTTATTTCTATGACCTTGATAAAGAAACCCCGACAAATCTGAAGGTGTTTCCCCTGACCGTGATGGAGGGGACCCTGAAGGATTACAAGGGCTTTGGCCCGGAACAGGCCACCAGGCGGATCAGAGAGCTGCTGGTGGAAGTGAAAAAATGCAGGGGGACTTTCATCAGTTTGTGGCACAACGACTCCTTGGGGAACACCGGCCGGTGGGAAGGCTGGCAAGCGGTTTATGAAGACATGCTTGAGTTTGGAACAACATAAAAACAAGAAATGAATGATCCGGTACCTGGCCCATCATGAGATCGATAAGGACAAATGGGATGCCTGCATTGACAGTTCCCTGAACGGAATGATCTACGCTTACTCCTGGTACCTTGACATGGTAGCCACTCCCTGGGGCGCTTTGGTGGAGGACGATTACCTGTCGGTGATGCCTTTGCCTTACAGAAAAAAATGGGGGATTGATTATATTTACCAGCCCCGTTTTATCCAGCAACTCGGTGTGTTCAGCACGACTGAACTGTCTGAGGAGCAAACCCGGCGTTTCTTATCGGTCATCCCCTCCCGTTTCAAGCTTGTCGATATTTGCCTGAACACCTTTAACCGGGTTCCGGCGATCAAGGGCCTGGAACTTGAGAAACGCCTGACCCATGAACTGAATTTGATTCCATCCTACGAAGAGATCAAAAAGAATTACTCCACGAATGTGGTTCGAAACCTGAAGAAAGCTGACCGGCAGGAGGTTTTCGTTGTCCCGCACGGACGGCCCGAGGATCTGATTGATGCGTTTCGGCGGAATCGCGGACGCGGGATGAGGGTGTTTTCCGGTCCGGACTATTTCGTGCTCAAGCATCTGGTTTATGTCGGCCTGCACAAAGGCCTGGTGCAGCTTTATTCGGCTTACTCTCCGCAAAACACTTTTAGCGCTGGCATCGTGTTCTACAGAAGTCATAAGAAGGTAATCTTATTGTTTTCTGGGGCGGAGGCCACCGCCCGACAGACGGGTGCCATGTTTATGCTGGTTGACCGGTTTATCCGCGATCACTCGGGCAGGGAGCTCGCATTGGACTTTGAGGGTTCTTCCGACCCTGGACTGGCCAGATTTTATCGTGGGTTCGGATCAAAAGAATGCGTATTTTTACGGGTGAAAATAAACCGCCTGCCCATGGTGTTAAAACCATTTGCCGGAGCCTATATGCAGCTCAGGAAGTGGGTTTTGCAGGGAGGCTGAAAATCATCGGATTATGATGCACAATTTGGGGAAAAAAGGGTCCTTGCTCAACCAGTATATCGCCGAGCTGCGTGATGTCAACATTCAAAAGGACAGTATGCGGTTTCGCCGCAACATGGAGCGGGTCGGTGAAATATTTGCCTACGAGATCAGTAAAACACTGGAATGGGAGGAGAAAGAAGTAATTACCAGTCTTGGTTCGGCCAATTGCCTGGTGTTAAAAAACCAACCCGTGATTGCCACAATCCTGCGTGCGGGGCTACCCATGCACCAGGGAATTCTCCGTTTTTTCGACCAGGCGGAGAACGCATTCATCTCGGCCTTTCGCAAGCACCATAAGAACGGGCGCTTTGACATCCAGGTCGAATATACATCCAGTCCGGATATTACAAACAAGGTGTTGATCCTGAGTGATCCCATGCTGGCCACGGGCTCCTCCATGGTCTTATCATACAAAGAGTTAATCAGGAAGGGCATTCCCCGTCACACCCATTTTGTTTCGGCCGTGGCAAGCGTTCAGGGCATTGAATTCCTGAAAAAAAACATTGTTCGCGAAAAATACTCTCTCTGGGTTGGAGCCGTTGATGATGAGCTTACGGCACAGGCCTATATTGTTCCGGGTTTGGGGGATGCAGGAGACCTCGCGTTTGGTAGCAAACTTTAAGCCTCCACAGAAAATGGCAAATAGGCAAATCGTTTTTTTCGAAAACATCCGGATTTCACTGGGCTCCATCCGAACCCATTTGTTAAGGGCCTCCCTGACCGTTCTGATCATTGCCATCGGGATCATGGCTTTAATCGGGATTCTTACTGCCATTGATTCCATCAAGGGATCCATCACCGAGAATTTTGCCCGGCTTGGGGCGAATTCTTTTACCATCCGCAACCGGGAGATGCGCATCTTTTCCGGAGAAGCCGGACAATCGCAGGTATACCGCCGCATATCATTTGAGGAAGCCATGGCCTTTAAGGACCGCTTTGACTTTCCGGCTTATGTCTCGGTATCCTACTTTGGAACAGGCAATACCGTGGTGCGATATAGATCCCTGGAGACCAATCCCAATATCGGGGTGGTGGGGAGCGATGAAAACTATCTGATTACCAGCGGAAATGAACTTGAAAAGGGCCGGGTTTTCTCTCCGGCCGAGATGCAGTACGGGGCCAATGTGGTCATTCTGGGCCACGACGTGGTTAATACATTGTTCCCGGGTAGTGAAGATCCCCTGGGGGCCTCGGTTACGGTCGGAAAGAACCGCTACGAGGTGGTCGGGGTCCTTCAGCAAAAAGGGGCCGGCATTGGGATGTCGGACGACCTTCGGTGCGTGATCCCCATTTCAACCGCGCGGAAAGATTTTTCCCGTCCCACGATGAATTACACCATTTCTGTCAGCACCCACAGTATGGAGGAACTGGAGACGGGTATTGGAGAGGCTACCGGGCTTTTCAGGGTGATACGGGGGTTGCGCGTTGGTGAACCCAATAATTTTGATGTTGCAAAAAGCGATAATATCGCGGAAGCCCTGCTCGAAAATATTCGCTTCGTAACCCTTGCTGCAACGATCATCGGTTTGATTACCCTGGGGGGGGCGGCCATTGGGCTGATGAACATCATGCTGGTGTCCGTCACCGAGCGGACCCAGGAAATCGGCATTCGAAAAGCCCTCGGGGCGACACGCAAGGTCATCAAGCAGCAATTCTTATCGGAAGCCATTGTTATCTGCCAGTTGGGGGGCGTGCTGGGGATCATTCTTGGCATCCTGGTAGGCAATATCCTTTCCCTTATTATTGGCAGCCAATTTATTATTCCCTGGGTCTGGGTCATTTCTGGGATCTTGCTTTGTCTTGGAGTCGGATTGGTCGCCGGCTATTATCCGGCTGCAAAGGCCGCCAGCCTGGATCCGATCGAATCCCTGAGGTATGAGTAGTGATTCGGTTCTGCTTTCGGTCTGACAGGGGTGGGTGATGTTCCGCCCGGCAAGCATGTCATTCAGGCAGCATCTTTTGCGCTGCGCCCCTACCGGGTGATGATCACAGGCAGGGACTGCCGCTGGCCACCAGTGGTAAACAATATAAAATACAGACCCGGTACCACGTGGCTGACATCTGTGCGAATACTGCCGGGTCCGTTGCTCACTGTGACAGGCCGGGCGACTTTCAAGCCCAGTGAATTGACCAGTACCAGGCTGCCAATGGGGTTCCCGGAGGTCTCCTCCAAGAACAGGTAGTCTGTTGCGGGGTTTGGGAACAGCCTGATTCCGCGGGGTGCTGAAATACCCGTCCTGCCCGATGTGTTCACCCCGGGATAAAGGAACACAGTCAGGGAAAGGCTTTGGGATTCCATGTTTACCTCTCCCTGTTCTGTAATGAACCCCTCTTTTGAAACGGAATACACCAATGTACTTTCAGCTTCCACATCGCCGAATACCACCTGTCCCTCGCTGTCGGTCGTCATTTCACCATGGTCGTTCAGGACCACCCTGGCTCCTTCTATAGGGGCTTCATTGATGCCCTGGAGAACCCGGAACCCTATGCTGAGCGAACTGGCCGGCCCAAAATACAAGGTCCCCACCCTCACATACCAATGGCTCCATTCCCCACCGGATCCCTGCTCCCAGGAGACCAGGTCAAACGTATTGCTGCCAGCCTGATCGCCGGGTACCTTGTATACGGACAGGGCTTTCCCGTCCCTGTCCCATGTCAGCGGGGTATCCTCCTGGCAAACTTCCGGAGTGCTTCCCCCGGCGTTCAGGAAATAAGCAAAATCATTGAAGTCCGGATCACCGAATACCCTTGCCAAACCCTCCTCATCAACCGCCACCGCGGTATATTCATTCACACCGATTCCCTTTGCTGCCATATCCCAGTCAGTCGCCATCCTTGCCATAAAAGCCACATGCCGTCCTTCGCGGGTCATCTCATCCCCTTCCGGGCGGTTGTAATGCGAATCCGTTACCACCTCTTCCAGGTAGGGGATATCCAGAAATTCCCGGTCGAGGGTGACGCGATAATGGTAGGGATTTTCAAGGGCTTCCGACGACCATACCGTGTTGTTCTGTGCGGAGTAAACCACTTCCCCAAGCACTGCGAGGCCGGCACTTGTACCCCCTATTGTGACCCGTTTTTCATGGATCAGGTGACTCAGTGCATCATGCACCAGGGTGTTTTTCCAGTGGTTGATGTAATTCCACTGGTTGCCCCCTGCAATAAAAACGGCTTCCGCCCGGACCATGACATCATATACTTCCTGTACACCTGCAGCCTCCCTTGTTGGGATCACAATACTGGTAACGGAATTGACCTCAATGCCCAGTCCCGAAAACAGGTAGTTGTTGTAGCCATCCGATCCGGTGGCGCGGATCACGACAACATCTCCGCCATTGGCCCTTTCCAGAAACCATCTCATGGCGTCATCGTTGTCAGAAGCCCCCCCCGCAAGGAGTATTCCCGGCATGGGGGCCGGCTCAGCGTCTGCATCGGATCCTGTATGGAAAAAGGTTTGGGCTGAACCCTGCTGCCCGGCCATCAGGAGCAGCCAGGCAATCATAATTAAAGGCCTGTGTAGCATGGTTCTTTTTTCTGTAAAAGTAATGAAATTTGCCCGGTGGTTCATTTCCGCCGTTACCCGGGTATTTTCAATATTTGTCGGACAGGCAGGTAGCGGAATCAAAGCAATTCTGTATTTTTGTTAAAACAGCCCGATTATGAAAAAGCTGACCAAGATCGTCGCCACCGTTAGTGACAAGCGTTGTGAACCTGAGTTTATCCGGGCCATGTACGAAGCCGGCATGGATGTGGTTAGAATTAATACCGCCCACCAGAGTCCCGGGCAGGCACTTCATTTGATAAAAAATGTCAGGGAGGTCTCGGATAAAATCCCCTTTATGCTGGACACAAAGGGGCCGGAGATCCGGACCTGTGACGGAGAAGAAGACATCCCGGTTGTTAAGGGACAACACATCAGGATTGCCGGACGTCCGGGCACACCTTCAACAAATGAATGTATTTCCATGAACTACGCTGATTTTGTAGCCCATATGGAGCCCGGCAAGAAAATCATGGTCGATGATGGGGACATCGAAATGACCGTCACTGAAAAACAGGGGGAGGAATTGATTGCCGTGGTAGGCAATACAGGAGTCATTAAACCCCGCAAGAGCATCAACCTTCCGGGCACCAAGGTCTCCCTGCCCTCACTGAATGAAAAAGACCTTGAATTCATTGATTTTGGCATCAGCCAGAACATTGACTTTATCGCGCATTCCTTTGTCCGCAACAAGGAGGATGTGCTTGCCATCCAACGAATCCTGGACAAACACAACAGCCCCATTAAGATCATTGCCAAGATCGAAAACCAGGAAGGCCTTGACAACATTGGGGAAATCCTGGATCACGTTTACGGAATCATGGTGGCCCGTGGTGACCTGGCCATTGAAGTGCCGGCCGAACAGATCCCGGTCATACAGGCAAGCCTGGTCAAAATGTGCATCCGGAGAAAGAAAGCGGTCATCATTGCCACCCAGATGTTGCATAGCATGATCAAGAGTCCCCGGCCAACCCGTGCCGAGGTCAGCGATATTGCCAATTCCGTTTTCTCGGGTACCGATGCCATCATGCTGAGCGGGGAGACCGCCTTCGGCGATTACCCGGTCGAAGCGGTGGCGTTCATGACAAAGGCAGCCCGGGAGGCCGAGAAGGGCCAGACAATCAGTCTTGACACCAAGGTGATGCCCCACGACAACCAAATCTCTGTTTTTTTATCAAAAACGGCCGTAAGATCCATTCAGCGACTGAACACAAGGGCCATAATTACAGATACCGATACCGGGAAAACAGCCCGTTACCTGTCGGCCTTCAGGGGGCGTACCCCCATTTTTGCCCAGTGTTATGAAAAGCGGGTCATGCGCGAGCTGGCACTGAATTATGGGGTGTTTCCCGACTTCATGGAGGTGGAAACCTCCAAAAAGACCTTTTCCAGGACAACACTTACCCGGCTGATCGGACTTGGAGAGATTCATCCGGGCGACCTGATAGCGGTTCTGGCTGGCAACTTCGGGAAGAAAGCCGGCCCCTCTTTCGTGGAGATCAGTACGGCCAGTAACATGCTTTCTTCAGAAAAGGGGATGTAAACATAAGCGCAAAGAATACATCATTAGTCATGGTACCAGAAACCAAAAAAGAAAAGCTCGAAAGGATTCGTGAAGCCATCGAAGGACAGCAACGCGATTACCTGCTTGAAGAGTTGGAAGACCTGTATCCGGCAGATATTGCCGAGATCATAGACGAGCTCAGCCTGGAGGAGGCCAAATACCTTTATACACTCATTGACAAAGAAGAGGCCGCCGCCGTTCTGATGGAGCTGGAAGAGGATGTAAGGGAACGCTTCCTTTCATCATTTTCCACCCAGGAAATTGCCCACGACTTTATCGATAACCTGGATTCTGATGATGCGGCCGACTTGATCAATGAGCTTCCCGATGATATGCGGGGTGAGATCCTCGCCCATGTGGAGGACCGGCAGCAGGCCCAGGACATTGCCGACCTTCTGGTTTACCCGGCCACCACGGCCGGTGGTTTGATGGGAAAGGAGCTGGTGAAAGTGAATTACAGCTGGCATGTGGTGACCTGCATCCGCGAGATGCGTCGACAGGCGGAGGAAGTGGAAAATGTCTATACGGTATATGTGGTCGATGATGAGGATGTGCTCAAAGGTTTGTTGTCGCTCGAAAAGCTATTGATTGCTTCCCCCAGGAGCAAGATATCTGAGCTGTATACCCCTGATATTATTTCTGTTAAGGCTACCCAGAAGGGAGAAGAAGTGGCCCAGATTATGAATAAATACGACCTGGTCGTCCTGCCTGTGGTGGATGAGTTGGGAAGACTGATCGGGCGCATTACCATTGATGATGTGGTGGACTTTATCAAGGAAGAGGCTGAGCGTGACTACCAGCTGCTATCCGGTATCAGCCAGGACATTGAATCGTCGGATAAAATCTGGGAGATCACTCAGGGCCGTCTGTTTTGGCTGGTGGTCGCACTTTTTGGAGGCATCATCGGTTCAAGGGTCATCGCCAATTACGAAGACCAGATCAGCATCAACCCTGAGATGGCCTTTTTTATGCCACTTATTGCCGCCATGGGCGGAAATGTGGGCGTTCAATCCTCCGCCTTAATCGTTAAAGGCCTGGCCAACCATTCCCTGAGCGATGGGATATTCAATAAATTGTTCAAGGAACTCACCGTGGGGATGATCAATGGCCTGGTTTGCTCTGCCATTCTGCTGACTTACAGCTTCTTTTTCTCTCCGTCCCTGGCATTGAGCTTAACGGTCAGTTCCGCCCTGATGACCGTCATTTTGTTTGCTTCGGTTTTTGGGACCTTTGTTCCCCTGACCCTGAATAAGTTAAAGATCGACCCGGCCCTGGCCACCGGTCCTTTTATTACCACTTCCAACGACATCATCGGATTGTTTATCTACTTTATGATCGGCCGGTTGATGTACGGATGGTTTTAGGCCCGTTGATTTACGGATGGTTTTAGATTGGGTTGCTGCGCCACTCCATGGTATTGATCAGGTGGCGAATGTCTTCCTGGAGAAAACGAATCACCGGGTCCAGGGAGTCGTTGTTGGGCGTCACCTGAAAATACAAGGCCCCCCTGAGGAAGTGGCTGGTGCTGTCCGTAACAAAGAACTGAACGGGAGATGCTGCCTCCCTTCCGCGGATCTCGTAGTAGATTCCGTACACATTGTGGTTATCCGACACCATGACCTCTTCCCTGATCCCCGTTGCCTTTGGAATGTGCTTCTGCACAAAATTCCGCGCGTCATCCAGGTAAGTATGGAGGTCTGACCGGGTTTCTATGGGTTTATAACTCAGGTGAAGGGTCCCTTTAAAGCCGGGAAAATCCAGATCTGCCCAATACGGCTCAGCCAGCACACTGGTGTCGGGCCTGAAGGTTCCGTAAACCGGGTATTCAAAACTGTAGGGGAATACGGAATCAAAGCGCTGATAGTTTTTCTCCGGCAGGTCAATGCGGAAGTGCCCCCGCGGTTTGGGACTGTAGTTTCCGGAACAGGAGGGAAGCGCAAGACCCGACAGAACCAATATGAAAAAGCACATGAAAGTGGTCCTTATCCGGTGTTTGCCGTGTTGCTTCCGGCCCGGGCCCGGTGCAAAAGGAAACGAATGTGGTCTGGTCGGTCTGATCATGGATGTACCTTTACTTTAATCCGCTTGATGCGGCGATGGTCGACTCCCTCCACCTCAAATTCGAATTCCTTGAACCAGATTTTTTCACCCCTGGCCGGAAGTTCCTTTTTGATTTCCAGGAGGAGTCCGGCAAGTGTATCCGCTTCCCCTTTGATCTCTGCAAACAAAGAATAATCCGTTTTGGTAATCCGGCAAAAATCTTTTAACAGGGTTTTGCCTTCAAACACAAAGGTCGAGGCATCCACTTTGGAGTAAATGGCTTCTTCGATATCAAACTCATCATTGATCTCCCCGACAATTTCCTCCAGAATGTCTTCAAGGGTAACAATACCTGCCGTGCCACCGTATTCATCCACAACGATGGCCAGGTGGATTTTCTTTTCCTGGAACTCCTTCAGCAGGTCGTTGATCTTTTTGCTTTCGGGTACAAAGAAACAATTGCGAAGCAATTCCTGCCATTTAAAGTCAGCCCCCTTTTCAAGGTACGGCAACAAATCTTTGATATACAGAATCCCCTCCACATTATCGAAACTTTCCCTGAAAACCGGGATCCGGCTATAGCCTGCTTCCAAAATGGTTTCTATGAGTTCCGGGAAAGGGGTGTTCACTTCGACTGCGACCACATCGACCCTGGACTTCATGATTTCCCTGGCAAAAACGTCTCCAAAACTGACAATGCCCCTCAGCAGGCTTTTCTCTTCATCGGTGGTGGTGCTGTCCGTGGTGATGTCAAGGGCGTGGGACAACTCATCCATGCTGATGTTGGGGCGTTTTTTGGCCATTCGTTTGTCTATGGCATTGGTGGATTTCACCAGCAAAGTGCTGAGGGGATAGAATAGCCGCCTGACCCCCAAAATGGGCGCTGCCATAAAGGCGGAGAACTTCAGGGGAACTTTGGAGGCGTAAATCTTTGGCAGGATCTCGGCAAAAAGTAAAATAAGAAAGGTAATCAGAATGACCTGGATCAGGAAGCCGAGTACCGGATGCTGGCTGAAATCGAAAAGCCTGCGAAAAACAAAACTCGAAATGATAATGACGGCAATGTTAATTATATTGTTGGCAATCAGGATGGTGGCCAGCAGGCGCTTGGGTCTTTCCAGCAAACTCAGCACCTGTTTATCCCTGGCATTCTTCAGCTTGCGGATCTGCTCAATCTGGTTGTGCGTGAGGGAGAAAAAGGCCACTTCTGAGCCCGATACAAGGGCAGAGAAAAGGAGCAAAATAACCACCACCCCAATGCCTATGAGGGCATCGACAGGGATTTGTTGAAGGGCTGCCAGGAGGGGAGAAACGAAGTGCGAATAAGGCTCGGGTGAATCTTCCAATGGTTTCGCTGGTCTTGATTTTTATGCAAAAATAATAGAAATTTCATCACAATCCCAGTTTTTTATAATCCCCCCAATGACGTACTTTTGGCATGGAAACAGGAAGAGGTTTTTAACTGCGATCATGGCCGTATCTAAATTTGGGTTTTCTTTCACCGGAATGCCTGCAGGTGTCCGTTTGTTCGGTTTGTTGTTCACAGCCTTCCTTGTCACTGGAATGGCTTGCGTGGCATCTGCAACACTTTCCCCTGTTTCTGCCATCAAATCAGAAGACCGGGAAGAGGTCAGGGGGCGGGTGGTGGACAATGAAACCGGTGAACCCCTTGCTTTTGTTCACCTTATCATTGAAGGAACCCGCAGCGGTGGAATGACCGATATTGATGGTTTTTTTTCCATCACCCATACCCGCCCCATCGAAACCCTGCTGCTGTCATATGTTGGGTATGAACCGGCCGTTTTTGAGGTGCCCGGCGGAGAGGAAGAGCTTGTGATTGAGATGGATCGCAAGCTTGTCCAACTGGCAGAAGTGGTCATCTATCCGGGGGAAAACCCGGCGCACAGAATCATTCAGAATGTGATGAAAAACCGGACAGCCAATCATCCGGAAAAACGTGGGGGGTTTTCTTACAATGCCTACAATAAGTTTGTTTTTACCGGGGCGTTTGATGTAGCTGAAGGACAGCCCCTGACCGCCGACTCCATGACAGTGAGACTGAACAGCTTGTTGGAAGATCACCATTTTTTTATGATGGAAACGGTCACAGAAAGAAGGTTTATGCCTCCCGGACGCGACAACGAAGTCATACTGGCTTCCAGGGTGTCCGGCTTTGAGAATCCCATCTTTGCTTTGCTGTTCACACAGATACAATCCTTTTCCTTTTATAACGACCACATTGAAATTTCCGGAAGCCGGTTTCTGAGTCCCCTGGCCCCGGGAAGTCTCAACCGCTATTTTTTCCTCCTGGAAGACACCACCTTTACCAACAGGGACACCGTGTTTGTTGTTTCGTATCGTCCGGGGCTGAACCGGAATTTTGAGGGATTAAAGGGCTTGTTGTATGTGAATACCAATGGATGGGCCTTGCAGAATGTCATTGCCGAGCCGGCCGGTGAAAATGGAAACGCCCGGATACGGATCCGGCAAAAGTATGAACAGGTCGATGGCCGGCAGTGGTTTCCGACCCAGCTTCATACCGATTTTGAAATCCTGAATGTGAACAACCTGAATAATTTCAGGGTACTCGGGCATGGAAGAACATACCTTCAGAATATTTTGCTGGACGTTCCTCTCAGGCGGCGGGACTTTTCTCCTTTCCAGGTCGAATTTTCACCCGAAACCCTGGTCGATGACGAAACGTACTGGGAAAGGTACAGGGCCGATACCCTGACAAGGAGGGAAAGAAATACTTACTCCCGCCTCGACAGCATCGGAAGGGAACGTGACCTCGACGGACAAATAGGGCGGTTTGAGGCTTTATTCTCCGGGGCCCTCAGGAAGGGTTGGATTGATGTTGGCATTCCGGAGCTCATCGGCTACAATGAAGTGGAGGGGTTGCGGCTCGGGCTTTCCCTTCAAACCAACCGAAGTTTTTCCAGTCGTTTCGGTTTCTCCTCAGCCCTTGCCTACGGATTTCGCGACCAGCGCTTCAAATATGGAGTGGGGGGACATGTTGTGCTGGACCGCCTGTCGGATCTGCAACTGGGATTTGACCTCAAAAGAGACGTGGAGGAAAGGGGAGGGTCTGAATTTCTGGAGGCCCGGTCCCTGTTGTCGCCCCAGGTGCTTCGTCGCTTTTTTCTGCGTACGATGGACATGAGCGATAGGCGGGATATTTGGCTGCAGGGCCGGACCTGGCGAAATTTTTTAACCGTTAAGGCCTATGCGGCGATTGAGAAGGTCCAACTGATGGACGATTACCGCTTTGCCCCTTTACCGGTCTCCGGGGTGCCGGAACCACTTCATTTCTTTGAAACCGGGGCGCGGCTCAGGTTGGCTTACGGGGAAAAATTTCTCCTGACCCCGGATCGTATTCTGGCTTTTAGCGAGAACGTCCCTGTGTTGCACCTGAATATCGCCAGGGGCTGGGAAGGCCCCTTTGGCGGGGCGTTTGATTATTGGAGGCTGGAAGCCATGTTTCAGAAAACATTTGCTGTCAGGATGGTGGGAAACCAGCGTTTCACCATTCGGGCAGGCTGGGTTGACGGGGCGGTTCCCTGGACCAGGCTGTTCAGCGCACCCGCTTCTTACCGGCTTTTTTCATTGTCCATTCCCAGGTCCTTTTCTACCATGCGCATGGATGAATTCGTTTCGGACCAATATGTGGCCCTGTTCTGGCAGCATCATTTTGGCAACCTCCTCTACCGGTCCAAAAGATTTAATCCCAGTTTGGTGGTGCTGACCAATGTCGGATTCGGACGGTTAAACAACCCGCACCACCATCACCAGGTGACGATTTCATCCATGGATAAGGGGTATTTTGAGTCTGGTGTCGCCTTTCTCGACCTGATGGGGTCAGGGTTCTCGAAATTGGGACTTGAACTGATGGTACGCTACGGGCCTTACGCCAAGCCGGAATTCAAAGACAACCTGTCTGTCCGCCTCGCCTACTCCCTGTTGTTTTGATGATCTGAGGCGTGCCATTCCGCATAAGCAGTGGTGGTTTCATGCAGGCGAAGCGAGTGGAGTGTGACATCTTTCGGTAGCGCAGGAGCCAGGCTTTTTGCGAAATCGAGGATGAGGTTTTCACATGTCGGCTGATAGGGCAGGGCAATGACCTTGCCGAACAGGGCTCCTTCTTCGGCCATTTCCGCATGGGGGGTGTGGGCATTGACCATCAGGGCATGATCGAAGGGTTCCAGAATGCGTGTTTGAACGATTTTCTTCAGGACTGAAAAGTCGATCACCATTCCCTGTTTCGGATCGTTGGGATCATTGACGGGTTGTCCGATGACGGTTACATAAAGAATATAGCTGTGCCCGTGAATGTTACGGCATGCTCCATCGTAATTCCACAGGGCGTGGGCTGCTTCAAAACGAAACTGCTTGGTGAGTCGAATGACCGGGCTTTTGTTCATGGGTGGTTGATTGTCAGGGTTTGTCCCCGAGGGTGATGGTATAACCATAAGTCGATTTCGGGGCGGAGGGGGAATCCGCCTTTTTTTCTGCCTGGTCCTCCGTTTTCGCGGAGGGGGTGTAATTCATTTTAAATTTTGACCCCTGGTTTTTTTTCTTCCGGTCAATCCTGAAAGGGATCTTCATCCTGTTGCTGGTCGTCACTTTTAGTCCCCTGTTCTTCACCCCCTCGTATTGCAACATGCTGACCAGGCGTAAAGCTTCTTCGTCACATCCGTGCCCGGGACCGTGGACCACCCTGGGATCCAGAACCTCCCCCTTGCCGTTCACGCGGTATTTTACGATCACGTCACCTTCGATGCCTTTTTCCAGGGCTTCTTTGGGATAGCGCAGGTTTTTCTTCAAAAAGTCTTGAATCATCTCACGTCCACCGCCCAGGCGGGGAAGCTTCAAAAATTTTTTTCTGGACTTTTCGGTCACTTTTTTTCTTAAAGGTACAATGTTTTCTTCAGGGAATGCCTGGTTTACGCCACTTTTTCGATAAATTGGATGGCAAAACGATTAAACAGCCGGGGTTGATCCACATTGCAAACATGCCCCGATTTCGGGATGGTAATGAGGCGGGCCATGGGGTTGTGGGCCACCAGGTTACGGACCGGGTGCAGGAAAAGATGGTCTTCGTCGCCCATCAGGTAAAGCGTGCGGATGGCCGGGTTGCGTTCGTTGTGGTAGTGCAGGAGTGGATTGACATCGTGAAGGAGTTTGAACCAGCGGTTGATTTCCCTGCGGTAAATATTCTGTGCTTCCTTGATGAAAAGCAAGCGGCTTTCCTTGTGTCGGCGACTGGGCATCAGGATGCGGGCAAAGAGCCGGTAAAGCCACATAAACGGAATGATGGGCTTGAAAACCTTGGCCACCTGGACCAGGAAGCGGGACCGGATGTTCAGCCTGGTGATGGCTCCTGCCAGCACCATGGACTCAACCCGCCTGGGATCCATTTCGGCAATGACCCTTACCAGGATGGTGCCCAGAGAGATTCCAATGAAATGGCTTTTTTTAATGCCCAGGTGATCCAGTACGTCAAGGACGTCCCGGCTCACCTCCTCGAAGGTATACCTCACACCCATATAAGCTTCGAATAAATCCCTTGAGCGCCCGTGTCCCCGTAAATCCACCACCAATACATTGAAATGCTTTGAAAAATCCCTGATCTGCTTAAACCAGATGACTGAACTTCCGCCCACTCCATGTATCAGGGTGACCCATGGTGATGAAGGGGTGTTCAGATAGGTTTTATAATACAGGATCGCCGCCGGATCTTTTTGATGCCTCATTCAGTAAGCAAATTATGTTGATGGTTCTTTTTTACAATGGTTTTGTCAGGTCAAAGTCAATGCGGAAGCGTTTTTCCCCGTCCCGCTCCAAAAGATAGGTGAAAGTGGAAAAATCCTCGCTGACCATGACAGTCCATACATTACCCTCACCACCCTCAATAAGTGTGCCGGTATACTCGTCAGCCGGAAAATGCTGAACAAAGGGTGTCCCGGTATCATCCGCATAACCTCCGTAAAGGGTTTCATCTTCCGGTGTGCCATCCTCGTGGCGGTGGTCATGGCGGAACCTCAGGCGGCCCTCCTCAACCAGAAACATCCAGGTCCGGCTTTTGTCTTCCCCGACGTGAAATGGGATCAGGATCTGGCTGTCGTCGCAAACCCTGACATGCATGATGAGCTCAAGGTGCCCCCACCCTGCTCCATGGTGACTGCGGAATACCTGCTCCCCGGCAAATGTTTGTCCGCACAGTTGGGCCAGGTGATCAAAAAAGGCCCTGTGGGTCTCAGATTCCAGTGAAACCGTTGAAGTCTCACGAGCCGGTGGTGAGCCCGGGCCGCAGGCTGCAGCCAGAAATGCGATGGCGATGATCAGGGTTGCTTTCTTTGACATATCCTGGTGTTTGGTAAAATGCCTTGATGCATTTACGCAAAGGTACGAAAAACGAGCTAGGCAATTGGCGTCCCTTTCCAACCCCAGTGTATTGTTTTGGGAGCATGTTTGGGAATTCTGTTATTTTTGTGGGCGAAACCCAATTGAACCAACTTACCTATCTTATGAAAAAGCGCTTTTTTCCCCAATTATTTGCCCTATTAATGGTCCTTTCCGGCCTGATGCCCCAGGCCATTTCTTGTACCAATGTGCTGGTATCCAAAGGGGCCAGTGCCGATGGCAGTGTAATGATCAGTTACCTGGCCGATGCCGGCGGATTCATGGATCCCCTGTATTTTTCCCCGGCCCTCACCCATGCCCCCGGTGATTCCATCGAAATCTATGAGTGGGATACCGGTGACTTTCTCGGTCGGATTGCCCAGGTGGAACGGACCTTTAAAGTAATCGGGAATATGAATGAATACCAGGTGGCCATCGGGGAGACCACATTCACCGGCCGTTCTGAACTGGGAACCCCCAATGGCATTATCGACTACGGAAGCCTCAAGTACCTGGCTCTTCAGCGGGCCACAACCGCCCGGGAAGCCATCCAAATCATGACCTCCCTGGTTGAGGAATACGGATACGCCAGCACCGGGGAGTCTTTCTCCATCGCCGACAAGAACGAGGCCTGGATCCTGGAGTTGATCGGGAAGGGGGCGTTTGAAAAGGGGGCTGTTTGGGTAGCCGCCCGCGTACCCGACGGTTATATTGCCGCCCATGCCAATCAGGCAAGAATACGGGAGGTTGACTGGAACGATACGGACAACTGGATGTGGTCGGAGGATCTGGTATCTTTCGCACGGGAAAGGGGATGGTTTAGTGGCCGCGACCGTGATTTTAATTTCGTGGAAGCTTACAATCCGGTAACCCCCAGATCGCTGTTGCTTTGTGAAGGACGTGTTTGGAGCGTTTTCAGAAGGGCTGCCCCTTCCCAGGAGTTCTCTGATGAATACTGGCGTTGCGTGGAAGGTGCCGACCCTTATCCATTGTTTGTCAAACCCGACGAGAAAATCACCGTTCACGCCATGATGGACCTGGTGCGCGATCACTTCGAAGGCACCCCGTATGACCTTTCAATGGGCGTTGCGGCAGGTCCTTACGGGCTTCCCTATCGCTGGCGTTCGCTTTTTTTCTCTTTGGAGGGCGATACCATGTCTTACGCCTATGAAAGGCCCATCTCACAACAGCAAACCGGATTTTCCTTTGTGGCCCAGTCCAGGAACTGGTTGCCCGATGAAATTGGGGGCATATTCTGGTATGGGGTCGATGATACTTACTCCACCTGTTACATGCCGCTTTATATGGGCATGGAAAAAGCCCCCATCAGCCTGACCACGGGCGACATCAACGCTTTTTCATGGGATTCTGCTTTTTGGGTGTTCAACCTGGTTGCCAACTACGCTTACGGCATGTATGAATACATGATCGAAGACATTCATAAGGTGCAGGCTGAACTTGAGGAGCGTTCGTATCAAATGACCCGGGCGGTCGATCAGGGGGCCATGATCTTTTATGAAAGCAATAAGGACATGATGCACGAATACCTGACGGATTTTTCGGTGAACAATGCCGAGTATGTGGTTGATCGCTGGCGGGAACTCGGGTACTACCTGTTTACCAAATACAACGACAGGTACATCAACGATACAGGCGGCCCCAGGCCTTATCCCCGGGGGGTTGGATACCCTGAGGAGTGGAACAGGAGGGCCGTTGAGGAGCGTCCCGGTTTTTATGATGTGAGGTGGCGCAAGCCGGGTGAGCCCACCCATTAGTTTTTGTTTTTACGGTAAAAGTTCTCCTGAATGGACAATGGTCCCCTGCTCTCCATTGAAGACCTTTCGGTCGCATTTGCAACCGATGAGGGCATTGTGCCGGCAGTGAAGAACCTGAATATGCAGATAGGGCGCTCCCAGTCGATGGGCCTGGTGGGTGAGTCGGGATCAGGAAAGTCGGTCACGGCCCTCGCCATTATGCGCCTTTTAAGCCGTTCCTCGGCCAGGGTGCAATCCGGACGGATATGGTTTGCCCATCCGACGAAAGGAAAAATTGATTTGCTGGCGCTGGGGGAGAAGGACATGCAGGCCATCCGGGGAAACCATATTTCAATGATTTTTCAGGAACCCATGACCTCCCTGAATCCGGTAAAACGTTGTGGTTTTCAGGTTCAGGAAACATTGGTCTGGCACCAGATTGCCCATGAGCGGGATGCTCGGAAACGGGTGATCTCCCTCTTTGAGGAAGTCCGGCTGCCCGACCCCGAAAAGGCATTCAGGGCCTGGCCGCATGAGTTGTCGGGGGGGCAGAAGCAGCGCGTGATGATTGCCATGGCCATGGCCTGCGAGCCCTCTCTGCTGATTGCCGACGAACCCACCACCGCCCTTGATGTAACGGTACAGAAAGCCATTCTGGAGCTGATGCTCGGTCTGAAGCAGAAGCATGGCATGAGTATCCTTTTCATCTCCCATGATCTGGGCGTGATTGGTGAAGTGGCCTCGGTGGCATCTGTCATGTTGAATGGTGAAGTGGTGGAAACCGGAGCGGTCGGCAGGATTCTATCCGGTCCTTCTCACCCCTACACAAAGGCCCTGATTGCCTGCCGCCCCGGACTCGGGGATCGACCCGGCCGGCTGGCCGTTGTGGGTGATTTTTCGGATGGCCGGCAGGGGGAAGAGATCCCGGTTTCTGAACCAAGGGAACTCAGGCATGCCCGTATTTATTCTGTTCCTCCGGTATTGGAGGTATCGGATCTGAAAACAGAATTTGTAACGGACAGGAATTTTCTGGGCAAGCCCCTGTCGGTTTTCCGTGCGGTCGACAGCATCAGCTTTGATGTTTATCAGGGAGAGACCCTGGGACTTGTCGGGGAGTCGGGATGCGGAAAAACCAGCCTTGGGCGAAGCATCATGCGCCTGATCGAACCCAGCGGGGGGAGGGTTGTTTATAAAGGGCAGGATCTGTCGCTATTGTCGCGGTCCGCTTTGAGAAAACTCAGGCCCAGATTTCAGATTATTTTTCAGGATCCCTATGCCTCGCTTACGCCGGGCATTCAAATAGGAAAGGCGCTGATGGAACCCATGCAGGTGCACGGCATTCTGGGGAACGACAAGGAGCGAAAAAACCGCATCATGGAATTGCTCGAGAGGGTCAACCTGGAGCAAAGACATTTTTACCGCTATCCGCATGAGTTCAGCGGTGGACAAAGGCAGCGTATCTGTATTGCACGGGCCCTGGCATTAAACCCTGAGTTTATTGTCTGCGATGAATCGGTTTCGGCCCTCGATGTTTCCGTCCAGGCCCAGGTGCTGAACCTGCTCAACGAGATGAAAACGGCCTTTAACCTGACCTATCTTTTTATTTCACATGATCTGTCGGTTGTGAAATACATGTCGGACAGGATCATTGTGATGAAGGACGGAAGAATGGTGGAGCTGGCCGAGGCGGACCAATTATACCGCTCCTCCCGGAACGATTATACACGCCGGCTGTTCGGATCCATTCCCGGGACAGTTCCGGTGAGTCTCTGAGGGTATTCTTTACCGGGGAACTGAATCTTTCCCGAAGGGGATTATTGGGGCGCTTCCTGAAGTTCTTCCATCAGTTCGTCGGTCAGTTCGAGGTTGTGGAAGACATTTTGGACATCATCGTCCTCTTCGAACGTTTCAATGAGTTTCAGGACTTTCTTTGCGGATTCCTTGTCCAGCTTGACGGTGGTTCTGGGGATCCGCTGAAGCTCTGCATTTTCCACATCAATGCCCATTTCCTCGAGTTTCTTCATCATGGTCCCAAACTCCTCCAGGGGGGTATAAATGGTAAAGAACCCATCTTCTTTTTCCACCTCTTCGGCCCCGGCATCGATCACCTCCATCATAAAGCTTTCTTCTTCAACGTCCTTATCGGGGATTGTAAACACCCCCTGGCGGTCAAACAAAAAACTGAGTGCGCCATTGGTTTCCAGTTTTCCGTTGTTTTTGTTGAAGTAGGAACGAACGTTTGCAACGGTCCTTTGCACATTATCGGTAAGGCATTCAACATAGACGGCCACCCCGAAATTTGCATAACCCTCATAGGTTACTTCCTGGAAGCTGGCCGCATTCTTTTCCGAGGCTTTGGAAATGGCCCGCTGAACATTGTCTTTGGGCATGTTGACCCCTTTGGCGTTCGCAACGGCCAGCCTGAGCCGGGGGTTCCCGGTCGGGTCAGACCCGCCTTCCCTTACCGCAACTGAAATTTCCTTTACGATCCTGGAGAAAACCTTGGATCGCTTGGCATCGAGTGCCCCCTTCTTCCTTTTGATGGTTGACCACTTGCTGTGTCCTGACATAAAACGGGATTTTGAATGCAAAATTAATCATTTCCACAAAAGCCAATAAAAAAAACCGGCCCCATACGGCCGGTTTTTTTATTGCAATTCAATCAACCCGGATTGAAAAGCATTAGAAACTTACCAACCTGATTCCGATGGTGAACGGAACCAGTTCCGGTCCTTTTCCTTCCCTGAACATGGAGTTGAGTGCGTAACTGGCAAACAGGTTCAGTCTTCCCCAGCCAATCCTTGCGGTGGCATCGTACCTGAAGGGGTTCAGATAGAAGTCGTCAAAATCCTTGTCCTTGGTTTTGTCGCCGTTCAAATCGTAAACCTGCTTGATGTGGCTTCTGAGCCTGAGGCCGACATTGAGACCGGCCGACAGGTGGAAGGCCCCGGGACCATAGCCCATGGGGGATTGGAATTCAAGCATCAGGGGAACATTCAGGTGGGAGATCGTCAGTTTGTTCCTGCTGAAGTTGTTGGCCTCATCCACATAATGTTCAAGTTGCTCCGGCCCGTGCACCAGTCGAATGTCGCGGACAAAATAATAATTGTTCCAGCTGACGCCCAGTCCGGTGACCAGGGCCAGACGGTTGCGCGCCAGAATCAGGTTTTGCTGGAAAAGGTTGAGGTTTACCCCCACAGAACGATTGTACCTGATGTCCATGTATTCCGACTCCGGGTCCAGGTTGATGTTGTTGCCGGGCGACAGGTAGCCGTTGATGCCCAATTCAACCCCCGTCCAGTTGTCCCTGAACCTGTAGTACTTGCTGTTCCTGTTTTGAAGCCGGACATTTCCACCTTCCGAAATATGCACCTCCCTTTTCCCAATGGTTACAATCACGGTGTCTTTTTCCGGACTGCTTTGGGCCCTGGCCTTGTCGTCCACTCCCGTGATGCTCGACAAACCACTGGTTTTTAGTTCTTTGGTGAGGGGTAGTCCCCGGTAGGAAAGATTGGATGCCCCGCTTGTGGAGGCGACAAGTGTGGTGTTGACTGTGAGCCTGGCGGAAGAAGCCCCCGAAAGTTCCGCATGGGTCACCTCGGTTTCCAGTTCGTAGGCCCTGATCAGGCATGCCCCGGCCGACTCCAGTACATGTCTGGTGGCCCGTCCGGCGTAAGTAAGATTGCAGGCCCCCGTGACCTTGGTTGTGAGTTGTTCGGTTTCGACATCAAGGGTGAAGGTACTGGCCCCTCCTCCCTCAACAGTAAGGGCTGATCCCGTCAGACGGTTTTCGCTGATGACGGTGGAGGCCCCGTTGGCTGACAACTTTGAAAAGTCGGGGGCGGAAACAAAAACCGTCATTTTCTCCAGGTTTCTTCCCCTTCCGGTGTAGTCAATGTGCAGTGCGTTTCCCCTCACAAAGATTTCGATGTCGTCCATCTGGTTTTCGGGGGCTTCCACCTCAACCGAATAAAGCTTGCTTTGAGACAGGCTGACGCTGAACACCCCCGAGATGTTGACTTCTGAAAAAGATGGCGTTTCACGTGTCTCTGATATTGTCTGGCCCGCCAGTATAAAGGGGCTCATCAGTAAGGCTGCGAACAGGGTCGCGAATGGTTTGGTTTTCATGGTTCTAAAGTATTAATGGTTTTTCATGGTTGCAGAGGGATGGGCTACCTTGCGCTGATGGAGCCCAGGCCCGATTTATTGATTATTTTTTCCTTGGGATCGCCTGAGTAAGTGATCTTGCCGATACCACTCAGGTTGGCTTCCAGGCTTGTGGTGGCATTGACAGAGGCCGATCCGGCACCTGAAAGGTGAACCTGGGTTGATTCGGTCGCCAGGTTTGCGGCATTCAGGTTGCTTGCACCGGACAGCCGGATTTCGTGTTCCTCAGCAAGGCCTTCCAAAACAATGTTGCCGGCTCCGGAAACCTGTGTCCGCAGAAACCCCACCTCAACTTGCAGGTCCAGGTCGGCCGCCCCGCTAATTTCAAGGGACAGGTTTTCTGCGGCAATCTTTCCGACCGATGAGATTTTGCATGCCCCACCAATGGTGATTTTGTTGAGATCCGGATAAATAATGGTCAGATGCATACTGGTGGGCTGCAGAATGGTTTCCCTGTCGGATGAGATTTGAAGGGTTTCGTTGGTGGTTTCTATCAGAAACAGGTCCTGAAGGTTCTGGTCGGTTTCCATGGTAACCATCAGATCAGTACCAGGGATCAGTTGCACATTGCTGAAGGCCCCCTGCAAATCAAGGGCATTAAAATAGGTTACCTGGTGGGTGGTGGTCACCACATGCCCGTCGCCTTTAATCACCCTGCCTTCGGCAAAGCTGCATTGTGAACATGTGATCGTCAATGCAAATAAAAGGGCAATGAATGCGGGCCGTTGAAGCATGTTTTTCTGTTTCATTTCATTGATTTTTTGTTGTTACAGTCATATGACGACGGGGATGGAAAAAAGTTACAGGGTCACCTTGAAAATATTCAGTGGCCTGGCGTTTCGCGGTTTGGATGTTTTAAAGGTAGGCTGACAGGGCCTGGGAAGTTGGCCGGATGGGCCGGATGGCACAAAAAAACAGGCCCATGGGAGGGGCCTGTTTGCGTTTTTTGATCCATGTCGCAAGGACCTGGTTGTTTGGCCTGTATCCGGCTTAAACAGCAGCGGTAAATTGTTTCAGGAAGCGAAGGTCATTTTCGAAAAACATCCGCAGGTCCTTCACCTGGAAAATGTTCATGGCAATCCGTTCGATGCCCATCCCGAAAGCGAAGCCCGTATATATTTTGCTGTCAATGCCGCAATTATCAAGCACATTTGGGTCGACCATCCCACAACCCATCACCTCGATCCATCCGCTGTGTTTGCATATGGGGCAGCCCGGTCCGCCACAGATGTTGCAGGAAACATCCATCTCTGCCGAAGGTTCGGTAAACGGGAAAAAAGAAGGTCTGAGCCTGATGCGTGTATTTTCACCAAACATTTCCCTGGCAAAATACAGCAGTGTTTGTTTCATATCCGCAAAGGATACGTTTTCGTCTATATACAAGCCCTCCACCTGGTGGAAAATACAATGGGCCCTGGCTGAGATGGCCTCATTGCGGAACACCCTTCCCGGAGAGATGGTACGAATGGGTGGTTTTTGTGTTTCCATCACCCTTACCTGAACCGAAGAAGTATGGGTGCGAAGGGCAATGTCGGGGTTCTTCCCAATAAAAAAGGTATCCTGCATATCCCTGGCAGGGTGTTCTTCGGGGAAATTGAGTGCGCTGAAATTATGCCAGTCGTCCTCTATTTCGGGCCCTTCAGAAACAACGAAACCGATCTTTTCAAAGATGCTGTTGATACGGTTTCTGATGACCGAAAGCGGGTGCCTTGACCCAATGGGTTGAAAGTCGGCCGGCATGCTCAGGTCTGGCACTTCATCCCCTTGAGGGGAAGGAGCTTTTTCCAGGTTTTCCTTCAGTCGCCGGATTTTTTGGGTGGTCAGTTCTTTGAGCTGGTTTAACCTGGCTCCCATTTCTTTACGATGGGCGGGGTCCACGTTCCTGAATTCCTGGAAGAGGGCTGCAATCTGTCCTTTCTTGGAGAGCATTTTTACCCTGAAGGCCTCCAGCTCGGTCATCGAACCGGCTTCAAAGCTTTCCACTTCCCTGAGCAGGGCGTCAATTTGTGAAATCATCTTTATTGCTGGTATTACTCGATCACTGTAACGGTCATGGGGACATTACTTACCGGTCTGTCGGCAGCCCCGGTTTCCACCCCGGCTATCTGGTCCACAACATCCAGTCCGCTGATTACCTGACCGAAAACGGTATAAGCTTCATCCAGGTGAGGTGTTCCGCCGACGGTGGTATAGATTTCCCTTTGTTCTGCAGGAATTGTTCTTCCTGTTTGTTGTTCCAGCGCATCGAGTTCTTCATTTCGGAATACCCTTCCGTGGACGATATAAAACTGTGAGCCAGAAGACCGTCTTTCGGGATTCATCTGATCGCCTTGCCTGGCCGCGGCCACCGCGCCCTTTTTGTGAAACAATCCGTCTGTAATTTCTGCGGGCAGGGTATAACCCGGTCCGCCTGAACCCACTTGTTGCCCCTGCTGGGCATTTTTACTGGAGGGGTCTCCTCCCTGAATCATAAAGCCGTCGATAACCCTGTGGAAGAGGGTCTCATCAAAAAAGCCCTCACGTGCAAGCTTGAGGAAATTGTCCCGGTGCGCCGGCGTTTCGTTGTACAATTCGATCAGGATGTCTCCAAATTCGGTAGAGATTTTTACTTTGGGCAAATCTGCCGTATTGTCTGCTGTTTGTTCAGAACTGCTTTGGGTTCCTCCATTTCCGGCCTGGGAGCAGCCGATAAAAAGGGAAGCGGAAAACACAATCGTGAAGATTAAGCTGATTTTAAAATGGGTTGTCATAGGGTTGTTTTTTTTGAACCCCCAAAGTTATAAAGAATGCGGCTACCTTCAAACAAAAAAAACGGGCCTTGGCGGCCCGGTTCTTTTGTTTGTGGGAAAATTCCCGGGTAAAAAATGATGCGCCTTTAGTTAAAAGAAGGATTGATCCAGGAAAGCGGGACCATCGGGTAAGATCCTGAACTGGTGTTTTTCAGGCGGCCTGAGTAGTTGCCCCCCAGGGTCAGCCCCAGTTTTTTGTAAAAATCCACAGCGGCCTGGTTGCGGATGGGGGTGGTGACTTCAACGCGGAATACCTCGCGGTAATGCCTTTGGATTTCCCGGAAAAGCCAGTTTACCAGGGCAGTTTCCCTTTCGGACTGCCCGGATGCGGGGCCTGAAACGAAAGCGATCTCTTTAAAACCGCCTGATGGACTTCCCAGGGTGGAATAATCATGAACCTCTCCGATCAGGGCCAGTTCGTGATCGCCGTTTTCGACCACAAGCATATTGCCCAGGGCGATCACCTTGTCGACAAACTCTTCCAGGTAACCGGCATCAATGAGGGAGGCATGAATAATTTTCTTTCTCCCGGCAAGTGATTCCCGGAAAAGGCTCTGAATCTGAACTTTGTCGGAAACCAAGGCCTTTCTGATCTTATAATTGACGTTCATTGTGAGATATTGAAGATTTCCTTCCTGATAAACAAGTGTTTAAAATGCTGAAATTCAGTATTTTAAAATTTGGGTAAATATCAGGAAACTTTGGATTAAAACAAAACTTAATTAATGCTTGACGAGTTTTCCGGTTCCTGAAATGCTTGAACTTACGGTGGGATCTCCCCAGAAATAAATGCTACCGCTGCCGGTGATCCTGGCTTCCAGGTGTTGGCTCACCTTGATCTTTGCATTTCCGGATCCGCTGATGCGCACCTCAGCCACTTCGCACTCCATGCCTGTACCGTTTACCTGTCCGGACCCGCTGATGTTCATTGTGTGTTCAATCGTTTTCCCTTCGAGAAGAACATTGCCGGATCCGGATATCCTGGTGTGCATCTGTTCGCTGGTGAATGTCCCGGAAACCTCTCCCGAACCGCTCACATTGATCCAGACCTGGTCAGGGTCCCATTCATCTTCCAGAATCATCCTTCCCGATCCGGCCAGGTTCACGGTATTCAGCATGGGCATGGTGATATAAATGTTGATGTCGTCCATCCTGCAGCGCATACAACGGTCTTGCTCAATGATCAGTTTACCCGCTGAAACCCGGGTCTGTATGTACCCAAGCAGATTTTCAGAAGTTTCAATGACAATACTGTGGGATGGGCCGTGTTCAATAAAGACCTGTCCGTGCAGCCGTAGTTCAACCCCCTCAAAAGCCGGGGTTATTCTCGTCTCTTCAGTAATCAAACCATTGGGTCTGATGCAGGGGAAGTAATCTGGCTTGATGCAGGAGCTCATGGAGAGAAACAGGAGCATGAGTGTTCCCAGGATAATGGGAAAAGAATGGCGGTTGTCTAATCTTGTTTTCATGGTATGCTTGTTTTATGATTAATTGGCATAATTTTATCAATAATCGAGCCAAATAACATAAAGCTTTAAAAAAAAGATAGTTAATAAACAGATGTTTAGAATATTTGAAAAATACTGTACGGTTTGATGCAGTGGTGTCCGCCAGCGTGCAAGCCGTACTTTCGTTTACATAAAGGCCTGGCGGTTAAACAGGATGTAACCAAAATTAATCATGAGGACCCAGGGGTCTTCCTGCCCGTAGAAATAGGAATAACTGATGCTGAGGGGACCCGGAGGGGTGTGGTATACAAAGGCCAGGTTTCCGATGATTCTGGCGTCGTTGGAAAATGTTCTGTAAAATGCTTCCTGCATAACCCCCGGACTGATAAAACGTAGTGGCTGAAAGAAGTAGGCTTCGGCCTGCAGATTGGCCGTCCTTGTCAGGGAGTAAATCGATTTGAAGCCCGCCGCCAGGTAATGATTTGCCCTGAATTCGGGCAGAAACCGTGTCGTTGCAAGGGGGAAAGGGTTGAATTGCTTTGCCATGATCATGCTGGACGCATAATTGGCGAACACCGGGCGGTTGCTGAGGAACAGCTCCGTCACGAATCCCGGGTTGAAGCGGCTTCCGGGTAAAAAGTAGTTTTTGTAGTTCAGGGATAATTCCATCCAGGAATGACGGGTTTGTGATCGCCGGTCAATCAGACTTGTGCTGCCCGGACGATGGGTTTCCTTCCCGCTGACATAACGAAGGGTGAGGTTGAAAAAGGTTCCTTTGTTGGCGTATTGTTTCCGGTTCAGTGTGTTTGTCTCGTAGGTAAAGAATGCCACAAGGGGCGAGAAGCCGGTCATGTCCATGGTGTCGGACCGGGTAAAAAGGGCTGTGTTATAATATTGATCTTTTAAATCGGCCCAGAATCCGCCCATTTCGAATTTACCGTGATTCCCCACTGCGACCCCGCCCCGCAATTCCAACAGGGTTTCTCTCTGAGACAGGAAGGAAGGTTTCTGTTCTTCAAAAAAAAACAGGGTATTGTCGGTGAACTTCCACCGGCTGTATGCTCCGTATACATTCATATAGAAGGGAATACTTCTTGGAAAGTCGATTCTGGCCGAAAGGGTTCCGCTATTGTAAAAGTTTCCCAGATAAATGTTGCTGGCCAGGGAAATGGGGTTTCGTTGGAGCTTCTGGAATTGAAACCTGGAGAACAGATGGTTGATGTTTTGTGAGGAGACATTCCCTCCTATGGATCGGTAGAACTCCCTGCTTTTTTCCATCTCGAGACAGAAATCGAAATAACCGGTTTCGGGGTCCAGCATCAGGCGGGGATAGACATAATCGAAGCGGTTGTGCGAGAGCATCATCAGGTACCTTTCCTTCATCTGATCCAGGGTAATGGGGCCCGGCTCATCTTTAAGCAGCTTCATCACGTACTCCAGGGTGCCAATCTCCAGTCCGTCGATGCTTACATCCTGGACCACCGGCTCTGGCTTTTCTTCACGGAAAGCGTCCCTTTTTTTTTTCAGATGGTCGACCGGCATGCGGCCGTTGATGCTGGCGTGAATCTCCTCCATTTTCCCGATGGTCGCCTCGTACCCCAGCTTGATCAGGGATTGGCTGTGGCTGAAATCGGTTACCGATATTTGGGGGACATCGGGTTCTATAAGGACCGATCGCCCTGAGGGGAGCTCATAACTGCTTGGATGCTGCAAAAGGTTTTGCAGCTGTAAGACCACGTCATCACGGGTCGGGGGTTCGGGGTTTTCCGATACCACGCAGCCGATCATCACGTCCGGATGAAAATCTTCATACAATATGTCGGCAGGAAAGTTATTGTACATGCCCCCGTCCATCATCAGCTTCCCGTCTACTGTGATTGGCTGGAAATAGAAGGGAAAGGTCATGGAAGCCCTGATGGCATCGGCCAGGTTTCCGTTGCGGAATATTACCGCCTTGCGGCCCTCAATGTCGGTGGCCACACACCTGAAGGGAATGAGCAATTCATCGAAATCATTTCCCGCGGCTGCCGAAGCCGGGGAAAGAAATTCCATAAAAAGGAAATCCATCAAAAATGGGGAAACGATATTGGAAGGGAAGTTTTGACGGAGGACATTCTGGGGTTCCAGCCTGTCTTCCCAGCCATAATGGAGGCTGAACCAGGCCGGGTCGGGATCTTGTTCAAAAAAAAAATAGGTGTATTCTTCGCTGATATGGCCTGTGGAAGCATTGCGAAAGGCTTCGGAGTGGACGATTTCTTCAATTTCCAGCGGAGAGAACCCGGCTGCGTACATACCACCGATGATGGCTCCTATGGAGGTGCCTGCGATAAAATCAATGGGAACTTCATATTCCTCAAGGGCTTTCAGCACACCGATATGTGCCAGTCCCTTGGCGCCTCCCCCGCTGAGCACCACACCAACACTGCTTCGTTTCCCGTCCTGTGCGGATGCAGTTGCCCCGGCGGTCAGCACAAAAAACATCAGCAAGGCAAGAATAACCAACCGGAGTAAGCCGACCAACACCCGCCCCTGCTTTTCTTCCCCCCCTCCGGAAAATAAGGAAGAAGTGCGCCTGAAGTTGTTTTCCAGGGCCGGGATAATCCGTATGTGTTGATTTAAGTTGTCCATTTCAGTATTCGACCAGATTCAATAATCCCCTGGAAGCCGGAGCGGGTTTCCTCCATCACCCTTTTCTCAAAATTTTGGAACGTTTATTAGAACCCCGGCTGGGGGGTAAGCTGTTGTATTGCTATCACATATTGTACCAAACCACCAGCATTTGGAAAGAAAGTTTTTACCGGTCAAAACATTCGTCCTTATCGACCCCTCCGTCGACCAGGGTGATCACCCTTCTTGCCCGGTCAATGACCCGCTGGTCGTGGGTGGAGAAAAGCAATGTGATGTTTTCTTCCTTATTGAGCCTGGCCATTATATCCAGAAGCCTGAAGGCAGATTCTGTATCCAGATTGGCCGTGGGCTCATCGGCAAGGATAAACCGGGGCCTTGAGGCCAGCGCCCTGGCCACGGCCACCCGCTGCTGTTGTCCCCCTGAAAGTCTGGCAGGCCGCTCGTCCATTTTGTCTTCCAGTCCGACTTGCTTCATAAGCTCCCTGGCCCGCTCCTCCATTTGCTTTTTTCCGGCCTTTTGCAGGAGCATGATGAATGAAACATTTTCTTTTGCCGTCAAGACAGGCAACAAATTGTAGGCCTGGAAAACGAAACCGATGTTCTTTCCTCTGAAATCAATCAATTTGGAATCGGACAGGGCGGAAATTTCCGTATTCCCGATGAAAATCCGCCCTTCGGTGGGTTTGTCCAATCCGCCGATCATGTTCAGAAAAGTGGTTTTGCCACTGCCCGAGGGACCAACAATGGCAGTGAACTCACCTTCCTCGAATGCCAGGTTTACATTGTTCAGCGCCCTGACCGGAACGGACTGTTGATTGTAAATCTTGGTGAGCCCATTGGTTTGTATGATTTTCATGGTAAAATCGACACCCCCTTGTTCATATAATGTTATTCGTTCTTGTCGGCTCCGGTGGGTTTCAGCGCCCGAATCTCAAGGGCAGCCCGGAAGCGATCGGGTTATTTTGTAACCACCCGGTTCAATGCCCTGGCAAATGCACTGCGAATTGTTTTTAATGATCGGTCCGTTTCCATTAGCTTCAGGAGGGTTTCCTGGCTGGGTGCGCCTGATTCCGCCTGATCCTTCATCAGTTTCTGGTTGGCCATGATCATTTTCTCCAGTTTTTTCAGTTTAAAGGAATAAACCGCTTCAATGACCACGGTTTTCAGGACCTCTTCTTCCGAACTCACATAGATCCTGTGGCGGTCTTCCCAATTGCTGCTGAATGTGTAAGGCGTGGTCTGCAGGTCAATGGCAAGGGTCTTGATTTTTTCATCGGGATGATTCAGGAATGTCTGTTTGCCTGGTGCAAAACCCGTTTTAAGCGACCCGGCAAAGGCTTCAAAAATGGCTTTGCACTGGGGGTTTTCGAAGTCCAGCTTATCGTCAAGGATGTCCTGCACCACATAATGCATCACCTTTGACGAAACCGTCTCCATGTGCTTGTCCTCGTTTTCCACCTCGAAGTTGATCTCCTTGTCTCCGTGGTTCAGTAAGATGCGAATGATCTCTTTTTCCTGCCAGTCGTTCGAATCAGAAAAATCCTGTTGCCTGTCGGATAAAGGGGCTGCCGCCGGCGCTTCATCCTGCCTTGGCTGCGTCTGCCCGGTGAATTTGTTCCTTCTGAGTTTGTTGACCTCTGTGACCAGCAGTTTTTCTTCCACCTTCATCAGGTCGGCGCATTTTTGCACATACAGGGTTCGTGCGATGGGCTCAGGAATCAGGCTGATGGTCCGGGCAATCTCCCGGATCAGTCCCGCTTTCTTAATGGGGTCGTTCCGGGTTTCCCCCAGTAACAGGCGGGTTTTAAAGGAAATAAAATCGTTTGCCTGGTCCTGAATAAAGGCTTTTACTTCGACGGGCCGCTTGGTCCGGGCAAATGAATCGGGATCCTCCCCGTCGGGGAACAGCACAATGCGCACATTCAGTCCCTCTTCAAGTATCATGTCAATGCCCCTGAAGGCGGCCTTGATCCCAGCCGGGTCACCGTCGAACAGCAGGGTGATGTTGGAGGTATACCGCCTGATCAGCTTCACCTGATCACCCGAGAGGGCGGTTCCGGAAGAGGCAATTACATTCTCAATGCCGGCCTGGTGCATGGAGATCACATCGGTATATCCTTCGACCAGGTAACAATTGTCCTGGGCGGCCATGGCGCTCTTGGCGAAAAACAAGCCATACAGCACCTTGCTTTTGTGGTAGATGTCGCTCTCGGCCGAATTGATGTATTTGGGTTTGTTTTTTTCCGACCCAAGGATCCGTGCGCCGAAACCAAGCACCCTCCCCGACAGGTTATGAATGGGGAAGACGATCCTTCCGCGGAAGGTATCGTACATCTGGTGGTCTTTCGACTTACATAAACTGGTCTTTTCCAGGTATTCCTTTTTGTAGCCGCTTTTCAGGGCGGTTTGTGTAAAAGCGTCCCATCGGTTCAGCGCATATCCCAGTCCGAATTTGCGCATGGTATCCAGGGTGTATCCCCTTTCCTTCAGGTAAGTGAGTCCGACGGACTTCCCCTCTTCTGTGTCGTGCAACTGTTCCTGGTAGAATTTCTGTGCAAAAGCAGACAGGTTAAACAGGCTTTCTTTTTCGTCGATGGCCTCCTGTTGCTCCGGGCTGGGCCGTTCTTCTTCGATTTCAATGCCGTACTTACGCGCCAGGTACTTCAGGGCTTCCGGATAGGTATAATGCTCGTGTTCCATCAGGAAACTGACGGCATCACCCCCCTTCCCGCAGCCAAAACACTTGTAGATGCCCTTGGGCACCGAAACCGAAAACGAAGGGGTTTTTTCATCGTGGAACGGACAGAGCCCCAAAAGGTTTGTTCCCCGTTTCTTCAGGTTGACAAACTCCCCGACCACCTCATCAATGCGTGTGGCATCCAGAATTTTATCGATGGTGTCGCGGGTAATCATGGGGAGTAATTTGCTACGAATTTACGAAAAACCGGCGGGTGAACCGGGGATCTTTTCGCCGGTGCTGCATTTTCTTTTTTTTCTTATCGAAGGGGGCCCCGGCCGGAGACCTGGTCACCCTCCGTCCCATCCAGGCTGTCATTCCGCTGAAACACAAGCACCTGGTAGTCGCGGCCAAACACGATGATTTCTTCATCCGGTGTAAACCGTCCAAGCAGTTCAAAAAAGGGACTGCTGAGCAGGGCGGCGGCATCAAGGCCCCCATTGCCTGC
The DNA here is from genome assembly GCA_041690235.1 of Bacteroidales bacterium. Taxonomy (GTDB): domain Bacteria; phylum Bacteroidota; class Bacteroidia; order Bacteroidales; family UBA7960; genus SLSG01. The sequence continues at coordinate 8,660 of JAWLHS010000004.1, read as the reverse complement.
AAAATGCGCATCCCAGATGACGATACTTCCCGGTTCGATCATCAGCTGGGGATTCTCGTTAGAAAAGACCCTTTCCCTGGCGCTGATGCCGTCAAAAGGATTCAGATCCAGGTGCACCACCACCGCGGGATCATAATAGTAAACCTTTTGATGGTGGAGTTCCTCTTCCCTGATGAAGTCTGTGGCTTGTTTTACCACCAGATCCATCCCGTGAAGCTGTTGTGGGATTTGCAATGTCCTGAAGGGGGAGCGCACCATCACCAGGACGATGATCAGCAGCAGGGCGGTCCGGAGCATCCCTCCCGTATTGTTCGGGAAAAGCGGTTTGCCCAGACGGATCACCGCATTGAGCCCGACGAGCGAAACAATGGCCGCCGGCGGACCCATGGCTGCCATATACCTTGTCAGTCCCAGCGAATTCCCGATGCCGCTCCACCACATCAATGAGTGGGCGATGAAATAAACCAGGAAAACAAATACGGCCAGCCATTTTTCCGCCGATCGTCCCACGGTAAAAAAGTTGGCAATGATTCCGGTAACCAACAGGGCAGCAAACAGGGGGTTAAAATAATCCGGTGCATGCCGGGCAAAATGCAGCAAAGGCCCCGTTCCATAAATATCCGTTGCCCCCTGGTAGGGCATGTGGGTAATCAACCAGAACGGATCCCCGAAATACATCCATCCGACGATGCTGTAAAAAACGAAGCCGGTCAATAAAAAAGGGAGGGCTTTATATCGCCTGAAGGCGAGCAGGAAAAGCCCAAAAACCGGGATCAGAAACACCCCCTCGGTGCGAACCAGAAAGGAAAAACCAATCAGAATGGCTCCGGCAACGAATCTTTCTTTCACGAACAACCACATGGCAGCGATGAGGAAAAACCCGAACATGATTTCCGTAAGGCCCGAGAGCATTGCCATTGTGTAAACGGGGCTAAAGCAAAGCAGCAGAGGAATGATCCAGGCGTTTGCCATTTTAAGCCGGCGTGCGAAATCCCATGCGATCAGGGCGGAAAAAACACCGAGCAGGATATTCATGATGACCACCCCCCTGAGCCCGAATTGTGCGAAGGGGGAGCTGATCAGTGTGAAAACCGGCTTGGCCCAGTGGTCAAGCAAAAAGTGGGGTTGTTGCCAGGAGTAGCGTGAAAACAGGTAATGGGTGATGGTATCACCGCCACCGGAGAATGTCCCGGAAAGAAAGGCCAGAATGATGAACAGCAATGAAATGGCCCCCAGTAGTATCGGTACGACTACTTTTTCCGGGCATTTGGCGGCAAGCCGTTCGTATGCACTGACCAGGCCTTTCATTTTGGTTTCCATGTGCTGGGGCCCGAAATGATGATGGGCGTTGGGCTTAACGGAATAAATTGTATTTGAGAATGCAATAGATGGCGCGAAACCCGTCCTTCCATGAAATTTTCTTCCCTTCCGAGAAATGGCGGCCATAATAGGAAATCCCGACTTCACACATGCGCACTTCGGGGATGCGGGAAATCTTTGCGGTGACTTCGGGCTCAAACCCAAAGCGGTTTTCCCTGAGCTCGATCGACTTGAGCAAATCGGCACGGAACAGCTTGTAGCAGGTTTCCATGTCGGTCAGGTTCATGTTGGAGAACACATTCGACAGGAAAGTCAGGAATTTATTGCCCGCCCTGTGCCAGTAAAAGAGTACCCTCCGCGGGTTGGATCCGATAAAGCGGGATCCGTAAACCACGTTGGCGTTTCCTTCGATCACGGGTTGAAGCAGGTTGGCGTATTCCCTCGGGTCGTATTCCAGGTCGGCGTCCTGTATGATGATGTAATCGCCGGTAGATTCCTTAATGCCCCGATGCAGGGCGGCTCCCTTTCCCATGTTCCTGGGCTGGTGAAAGAACCTGATGTCCGTGCCGGGGTGGGCGAGTATATAGGCTTCTATGGCGGTGGCGGTATTGTCGCTTGAAAAATCGTTGACAATGACCAGTTCCATCTGAATCTCCCCCGGCAGCTGAACCGCTTCAAGTTTGTCGAGGATCAGGTGAATGGTCCCTTCTTCATTATAAACGGGGATGATAACCGAAAGTTTTTTGAAATCCATGGGGGAGGAGAATGGTTATTAAAGGCCAAAAGTACGAAAAAGCGGCAAGAAAATGCCCGGGGCGAAATGGGCTGGCCGTGATTTTTTTGGTTTGGCATGACCGTTCGCGGTATTTCGGCCGGGAATAAGTGAAATTACGTATTGCTTTCCTTATTTTAGTCAGACCATTTTGCCATCCCTTTGTGCATACGACCCGGGTCATCCATATATAAATATTCAAACCATGTTTCACCAAACCTGTGAACCCGCAGATTGACCGAATCAGTTGCCAATTGGTGTGCCGGGCATGCCAATGGCGGGGGAGTTGCATGGCCCGTCCGATTATCGAACCGGGTCTGAAGCGGCGTCTTTCCTGAAGCAAAACGCAAAAAAACCCCATCCCGTTGATGACCGCGAAATCTTCGTTGGGATGAGGTTATTAAACGGAATGTTTAACACGCAAATTTAAGGGAAATGAAGAGAATTGTCAAAAATCAAAAGGAAAAAAGGAAAGGATTGCTGATGGATTTCCGAAGGCACACCGCGGCCATTTTGGTTTTGTTTGTGGCTTTTTCATTGGCAGGCTGTGCGGTGGATCCACTTGAGACAGCACATGAGCATAATGACCGTGCAGAGAGATGTGAGGAGGCCGTAGCATACCTGATGTCAAGGGACCAGGATTTCATACATTTTAGTCAAAGAAGTGTTTCATTTATTGAAGAAATTGAAAAAAAAATTAGGCAACAGGGTTTGGGATACCAGGACTATTCCTGCCTGGCCTATGAGGAATTGCCCGTATTGTTTAAGTTAAATCCCGAAGGGATGATGAATGACCCGGGTTTGCGAAAAATAATTGAAAACCATGAGCTTATAAGTTTTGAGGAAGGGGCTGTTTCCCGTATTATATCGCATGCGACGAATCTGATGAATAGAGAATACAGGGTTCAATCCGGGCAAAAAAGTTCCTGTCAGGAAAACTTTGAGGAGGCTTTTCATAAAGCAAACAAGGATTATAAAGCCGCGATTGTATCCTGTGGAATTGTGGCCTTAATGAATCCCGGCGGAGGCGCCGTTTGTGCGATGGGAGCAACGGGAAAGGTCATATATGAAATGGCTGTGGCAATCGATGAATACAACGCTTGCATGGAAGGCCAATAAACCAGAACGAATGTTTGTCTATCTGTTGTGAAAAACCAGGAAGGAATCTTGAAATTGATTTGATATGGAAAACAATACGTTTTTTTGGATTTTTTTAGTGGCATTGAGTGTATATTACTTTTTATTCCTGCTGAAGAGCATCAACCCGTTGAATAACGGGTGGGGCTTCGCAAAGGGACTGATCGGTCTGTTGTTTATCGGAGCAATCGGCATACTGATGGATTATTACGCCGGGGACGTCTTTGGCGACCAATACGGTTTTCTCCCCATCCTTTGGATTGCGTATTCCATGGTTGTCTTCTGCGATGGTTTTGTGTTGTTCCAAAAACGCAGGAGAGCAACTTCTCTGATATCAGCCTTGGCATCCATCCTTTTTTTAACCATTGCCTTGTGGCTTTTCTTCGATCCGCTGGTACACTGGGTACTCGCGGGCATATTTGCCCTGATGACATTGGCAGCGGGCATGTTGACAAGCTACCAAAACTATCGTCAGATGAGTTTTCCCGAAAAAGTTCGAAGCCTCATTGTTCAGGTTTTTTTTCTGATGGTCATAGTAATGATGGCTGTTGGAAAACTATAGAATAAAGTCGGAACAACCCGGATCTGAAATTTCCAATGGCCGGGGTTGTAGGGGTTCTTAGATTATTGTATTTTTAGCAGCGTATTCCTGTTGGTTCAATGCAAAAACCCATCCCTGCCCGGCATGATCCGATTTATCCTGAATGACCGCCTTGTTGAAACCCGGCTACCCCCGGGGTCTGCGCTGCTGGATTATATCCGTTACGGGCAACACCTTACCGGAACAAAGATCGGATGCCGTGAAGGGGATTGCGGGGCCTGCACCGTGCTGGAAGGCCGGCTGGAGAACAACCAACTCCACTACAGGAGCATCACGTCCTGCCTGACCCCGCTGGGAAATGCGCATGGCAAGCATATTGTTTCTGTCGAGGGACTGAATATGGAGCGGCTTTCACCGGTTCAGCAGGCTTTTGCGGATGAGAATGCGAGCCAGTGCGGCTTCTGTACCCCGGGCTTTGTGGTGTCATTGAGCGGGTATGCCATCAGCACCAAAAACCCCTCCCGCAGTGATGCCATTGACTCGATGAATGGCAATATCTGCCGCTGCACCGGGTATAAGTCCATCGAAAGGGCCGCTGAGCGCGTAGCCCGCCTCCTCAGGGAAAAAGACCCCGAAAAACCATTCGACTGGCTTGTCCACCAAGGGTTTCTGCCCGCTTATTTTCTGGACATTCCCCGGCGGTTGATCGGCCTGGTGGACGGATCACAGGAATCCGGTTCCGGATCCCTTATCCTGGGAGGAGGAACTGATCTGTTGGTGCAAAAACCCGATGAGGTGGCCGCTGCCGATGTATCCCTGGTTTTCGACAAGCAGGAGATGAAGGGGATCCGGGAACGGGACCGGCACATTTATATCGGAGCAGCCGCCACGGCCAACGACATCATGGATTCATCATTGATGGCGGACCTGTTTCCGGAGATAAGAAAGTATTTTAAGCTGGTGTCTTCAGATCCCATCCGCAATATGGGTACCTTGGCCGGCAACCTGGTGAATGCTTCCCCAATCGGCGATTTGAGCATCTTTTTCCTCGCCCTGGAGGCCAGCCTGGATCTGATGCAGCCAGCCACAGGCATTCGGCGCCGGGTCGCCCTGCGGGATTTTTTTCTTGAATACAAGAAACTGGATCTGAAGCCGGGAGAATTGGTTATGGGCCTGCGGTTCCCGATTCCGGTGAATCCCTTTTTTTTCAATTTCGAAAAGGTCAGCAAGCGCACCCACCTGGATATTGCCAGCGTAAACACAGCCATTTGCCTTGAAACCGAGGGGGACAAAATCAGCACCTGCCGGTTGAGCTGCGGGGGAGTCGGTCCGGTTCCCCTGTACCTGGTTGAAACAAGCGCTTTTCTCCGGGAGAAAACGCTTTCGGCATCCGTCCTCCTGGAAGCCAACCGAACACTGCAAAAAGAGATCAAACCCATTGGCGACATCAGGGGCAGTAAGGAGTACAAAGCTTTGCTGGCGAGACAACTTTTTTTCGCCCATTTTCTGCGCCTGTTCCCTGAGCGGGTGAACGCCGAAGAACTTTTCGCCTTAAGCAGGAGCCAATGATGAATCCCGATGCCATAGGACACGTAACCGGGCGCTCGGTTTACCTGGATGACATTCCGGTGCAGCAGGGAACACTGCATGGGCTGGTTTTTCCATCACCCGTTGCCCATGCGAAAATTCTGGAACTCGATGTTTCTGAGGCACTGAAGGTGCCCGGGGTGGCGGGAATCTACACAGCCAGGGATGTTCCCGGCGAAAACCAGATCGGTGGCATCATTCCCGATGAACCCCTTTTTGCCGAAGAAGAGGTACATTTTAATGGCCAGCCGCTCGCCCTGATTGTAGCCACAAGCGAATGGGCCGCCCGCCAGTCCGGCAAACGCATCCATCTCAAATACAGGGAGCTCGAAGCCATTACCGATCCGAGAAAAGCCAAAGAGAAAGGGCTGTTTCTTACCCCGCCACAAACCTTCCGCCTGGGTGACCCGGACCTGGCATGGGACCAATGCGCGCATGTTTTTGAGGGCCGGTCCGAATCGGGCGGACAGGAACATCTGTATATTGAAACCCAGGGTTCCTATGCCCATCCGACGGAAAATGGAGGAATAAAGATTCATTCCTCTACCCAGGGACCGACCCTTGTGCAGAAAATGGCCGCAAAAGTGCTGGGGGTGCCCATGCACCTGGTCGAAGTGGATGTGACACGCCTGGGCGGGGGATTCGGAGGAAAGGAGGATCAGGCTACGGCTTATGCATGCATGGCGGCTTTGGCCTCCTTCAGGCTCAAAAAACCGGTTAAAATTGTGCTTCATCGCATGGATGACATGCAGATGACCGGCAAGCGCCATCCCTACAGCGCCGATTTCAGGATTGGCCTGTCTGCCGATCTGAAGATTCTGGCCTATCAGGCCACTTTCTACCAGAATGGGGGTGCAGCGGCAGATCTGTCGCCGGCCATTCTCGACCGCAGCCTTTTTCACCTGTCGAACGCCTATTTTATTCCCAATACCGAGGTGACGGCTTACAGTTGTAAGACAAATCTGCCTCCGAATACTGCTTTCAGGGGGTTCGGCGGACCCCAGGGGATGTTTGTGATTGAAGCAGCCATCGCCAAGGCAGCGCATGGCCTTGGGATTCCTGCCCTCAAAATACAAGAAGCCAATTTTCTGCAGGAGGACGATGTTTTTCCTTACGGGCAGGTGGCTAAAAACGTAAATATTGGCCGGTGTTTCCGTGAAGCCTCCGATTCATTCCGTTTCGAAAAGATGCAAGAACAGGTGCTGGCTTTTAACCGGGAAAACAAGGAACAGAAAAAAGGCCTGGCTGTCATGCCGGTTTGTTTCGGGATTTCTTTCACGAACACTTCCATGAACCAGGCCCGCGCCCTGGTGCATATCTTCCAGGATGGCAGCATAGAAGTCAGCACCGGCGCCGTTGAGATGGGGCAGGGGGTGAATGCCAAACTCCGGCAGGTGGCCGCCCGTGTGTTTTCGGTTGATCCTTCGAGGATCAGGCTGGCCACCACAAACACCAGCCGGGTAGCAAATACAAGTCCCACGGCAGCCAGCAGCGGCGCCGACCTGAATGGGAAAGCCACCGAAATCGCCTGCATGGCACTGAAGGAGCGGTTGCTGAAGGTGGCTGCGGATTACCTGGAAGCTGGTACTGCCCAACCGATCCTGCAGGATGAATGGGTGTGGCTCAAAGGTAAGAAGACGGATTTGCGGTGGGAGGATCTAATCACCAGGGCTTTTATGGCAAGGGTATGTCTTTCTGAAAACGGACATTACGCCACACCGGTCATATACTTCGACAGGGCCACGGCAAAGGGACACCCTTTTGCGTATCACGTCTACGGCATTGCCGCTCTTGAGGTCACCCTTGATTGTGTCCGGGGAACCTATGGGTTTGACAAAGTGCTTATCGTTCATGATTTTGGCAACAGCTTAAACCCTTTGATCGACCTGGGACAAGTGGAAGGGGCCCTGGCACAGGGCATTGGATGGATGACCATGGAAGAGGTGGCCTATGACGCCGGTGGACGACTGCTTTCGAATAGTTTGTCGACTTACAAGATCCCGGACATCTACTCGGTGCCACAGGAGGTGACATGCATTCCCCTCAACACGGAGGGCCCCGGCATGGCCATTCTCAAATCCAAAGCGGTGGGCGAGCCGCCCCTGATGTACGGAATCGGTGCCTTTTTTGCCCTTCAAAACGCCATTTTGGCTTTCAACCCCGCATACGAACCGGATTTTGATGCGCCCATGACTCCTGAAAAGGTTTTATTGAGGTTGCATGGATAGTGCGTTTTCCCCTACTCTGAATCTTTTGCTATCCGACGAAATAAACTATTCCTCCCTCAAAGGAAGGCCCGCTGCGCGGTAATCCCCGATTGTGTTTATGTTCACCAGAACGCCCGGGTCATTTACCGGCACTTTGATCCTTTGAAAACCTTTCAGGAATTCCCTGAATGGCCAATCGGCACGTTTTTCTCCCCTGATGGCCATCCCCACTTCCGGTGAGATCAGCACCGGATGTCCTCCCCTGCCCTTATGGTGCGGAATGACTACGCGGCCGCCCTCAGCCGGTTTCTTGCCGGCAGGCTGATGATAAGCCCTTTCGAGTGCCAGCAATTGTTCCGTGTGAATAAACGGGTTGTCCACATTGTGGATGAACACCGGGTCCCCCTTTCCCAATTGGGCCAGGCCCAGTTGAATGGAATGGAAGCGTCCGAATTCCGGGAAGCTGTTCAGCACGACAATGACCCTTTCGGGGAAGTCCATTCCGCCGATCCACTCGAAGCCCTGTTCGTTGACCACCAGTGCAATTTCACGACAGCCGGCATGCAGGAACTCCCGGGTGCAGCGGTCAATAAAACTGGTGTCCCCGCGAAACCGGAGGGAAAGCTTTGGAACGCCCATTCTTTCTGAATTACCGGCCGCAAGAATGATGGCAGAACAAGCTTCCAGGTTTCCCATGTTCAAAACATTTCCTATTTTTGATGTGACCCCGGACTGGTTCGGACAGCCCGCAAAAATCCACCCCTATGTCAGACAGATTCTTCCCCCTTCCCCTGAGACAGCTCCTGGAGATTACCTGGGAGGAACTGCGCAGTAAAGATAGCTTTTTTGGCATTCCCCGGGAGTTGTTCCATGCCCAGCCCCCGCGAAAGGACAACCCCCTTGGAACCGTCGTTTTTGGGAAATACCTGTCCAATCCCCTGGGCGTGGCTGCGGGTCCGCATACACAACTGGCCCAGAATATCATTGCCGCCTGGCTGATGGGGGCCAGGTATATTGAATTGAAGACGGTACAAACACTGGATGAGCTTGATGTTCCCAAACCCTGCATCGACATGCAGGATGAGGGCTATAATTG
>JAWLHS010000003.1:0-47834 GCA_041690235.1 Bacteroidales bacterium | reverse complement strand
ATCTTCCCCCTGTCATTATAGATCAGCACCTCGTCCCCGTCCTTAATACCCCTCTTCCCGGCATCAATGGGGTTGATGAACACCCTTTGCGGAAAAGCTTCTTCCAGCCAGTCGATGCCATCATGGGTGGAATGAACCCTGGGCATATAGTGGTGGCCGATGGCCTGCAGGGGAAAGCGCTTGCTCTCCTCTCCGAAGGGGCTCTCCCATTCCTGGATATACTTTGGGACGGCCGGTATGGTATCCGGCTTGCCCATTTCGAACAGTCGCCTGGAAAACAATTCTACTTTTCCGGAGGGGGTATTGAGGGGGTGCTTTTCGGGTTCTTTGCGAAAGTCGGAAAAGGCAATTTTCGGTTCTTCCACAGGGGTTGAATAGACGCCGCGATTCATTTCATGCAGCTTGTCCAGGCTGGGAATGTCCGGGAAACGGGTAGAGCGGTAATACCTGACGGCCCATTCAATCCAGTCGCGCTCGGTTCGTCCCAGCGTATAGTCTTCCCATACGCCCAGCCGTTCTGCCAGGTCTGCACAGATCTGGTAGTCGCTCTTCGTTTCATGAGGGGGTTCTGCCACTTTCGGCATCAGGATCACTTCATCACCATATTTCCACCCGTCCTCAATGCCCCAGGCCTCAAATTGGGTACAAACGGGCAATACCAGGTCGGCATATCGTGCCGATGGGGTCATAAACTGGTCCTGAACCGCGATAAACTCCACCTTGTTTTCGTCTTCCAGAATCGCCGCCGAACGATTCACATCGGCATGCTGGTTGATCAGAATATTGGAGGCCACGCACCAGATCATCTTAATATCGTTGGAGAGTTTGTCTGCGCCCCTTACGCCCTCTTCCGGTCCCATTTCCTTTCCCCGCAACACGGCTTCGGTCCACAAAAACACCGGAATGGTGGCCTTCACCGGGTTTCGTCCGACGGGAAATACATTCCAAAACGGGCCCCCGTCGGCGGCCTGCAGGGCGATGCCACTGGCCCAGCCACCGGGGATGCCGACATTGCCGGTAATGGCTGCCAGCACGCAGCCCCCCAATACGGGCTGTTCTCCGTAGGCCCTGCGTTGCATGCCATACCCCTGGTACAGCATGGCGGGTTTTACGCTTCCGTATTCCCTGGCGATTCGCTCAATGGTCGATTCCGGTATGCCGGTGATGGCTTCGGCCCATTCAGGGGTCTTGGGCTGTCCGTCGAATGTCCCGAATATGTAGTCCGAATAGCTTTCCTGGTCTTCCAGTCCTTCAGGCATTTGTGACCCGTCAAACCCGATGCAGCAACGGCTGATGAAGTCCAGGTCGTGGAGGCCTTCAGAGATGATCACGTAGGCCATGGCGCTCATCAGGGCCACATCGGTGCCGGGCCGGATCGGAATCCATTCGTCCGCCAAAGCGGTGGCACTCATGCTCATGCGGGGATCAATGCAGATCACCCTGGCCCCCTTCTCCCGGGCTTTCTTGATAAAATACTCACTGTTGGTGCCGTCCCGCATTTCGGCCGGGTTCCAGCCCCACATGATGATGTACCTGGAGTTGATCCAGTCCTGCCGTTGATTTCCCGTTATATTGGTGCCATACACATAAGGGGTGGCCATACTGATGCAGGCCCAGGAATAAGAGTTGTAAAAACCCAGGGACCCGCCGATGAGGTTCATCAGTCTTGAGGCTGTCTGTCGTCCGTTGGTCTGGCTGTAGCCACCTGTCCCGTAAGGAACAAGTATGGCATCGTTCCCGTACCGGGTTTTCACCCTTTGCAGTTGGGCCGCCATGATGTCCAGGGCTTCGTCCCACGATACCCTTTCAAACTTTGCCTCCCCTCGTTTTCCGACCCTTTTCATGGGGTATTTCAGCCGGTCGGGATGGTACTGCCTGCGCCGGTAAGCCCGGCCACGGATACATGCCCTGAGTTGGGGGTCGCTGATGTCGTCGGTGGGCCTGTCATCTGTTTCAATGCGGGTGATCACACCTTCTTTCAGGTGAAGCTTCAGCACGCATCGCCCGCCGCAGTTGTGCGCCGGGCAGCCCACACGCATGATGGTGGTACCGTCCGCTTCCCGGTTCGAAATCAGGGCCACCAAATCTTTTTCGTCCCTGCAGCCCAGCAGACCCCCCAACGCAGCCAGTCCGCCGGCAAAAACGGCCCCCATCTTCATAAAACACCGGCGATCCATCCCGAGGGTGTCGGGGTCGGGTGCGGGCGGCAAATGGTCGTTCAGGTGGTCTTGCATGGCAACCTACTGCTCGTTGGCAATGTCAATAACGGTCATGGTGATCAGCTTAACCACATCGCGCATGATCTCGGTGTCGATCTGTCTCATGTCGTCTTCCGGAACATGGTACAGGGATCGGGAAGGGGCTCCCCGGGCTCCGAAATGGATGGTGGGGATCCGGAAGTTTGAAAACACCGCCCCGTCCGTCCGCGGTCGAAAAGAGTAGGACCACGCACTGCTTCGCGTCATCATCTGGCGGTGCACCCATTGGTCATTGTTCCGCTCAAAAAACGGGAGTAAGTCTTCCCATGGCTCGGAAGTGGCGGCAAAAAAAGAGTCGCCCCGACCCACCATATCCAGGTTGATCATCATTTTAATGTTCTCCGTCGGATGGGGGAAGTGCTCCACAAAATAAGTGGACCCCACCAGCCCGACTTCTTCGGCCCCGAAAAGCAGGATAACAAGACTGCGATCCAGTTTGATGCCGGCCTGGCTCAGGGAACGGGCCACGCCCATGGCGATGGCAACCCCGGATGCATTGTCGAGGGCGCCCGGAAACAGCACGGGCATCATGCCGAGGTGATCCAGGTGGGCCCCGATAATCAGGTATTCATTTTTTAAGTCGGGATGGCTGCCTTCTATCATGCCCACCACATTGGCTGTCCTTCCTTCGGGATGGTAATCCACCGTCAAAGCCATGCTGGCCAGTTTTCCCGTATTGAACGAAGCCGGGCTGAGGGTGGTGTTGATCTGCTGCCTCAGGTTTTTCCAGTCTTTGCCGGTTCCCATGAAGAAGTCTTCCACCACGTGGTCAGCCAGTGCCAGGAAAACAAAAGAAGGATCCACCGTGGGCCTGGGGCCGGCAACATGATAGGCAAACAACATCCCCACCGCACCGTTTTCCATGGCATTACTGATCTTGTATTGTACTTCCCTGTATGGCTGCCATTGCTCCAGGGTGTCCGTGTTGCTTCCTGTGTATGGAATTCCCAGCTCGCAGATCACAATGCGGCCGTTGACATCGACCCCGGCAAAATCATCGTATCCCAGCCCGGGGGCCGTAATGCCATATCCGGCATACACCACTTCCCCGGTCACCTCACCACTGCCTGAAACGCCCCAGGGCCAGTAATCCGCTGCATAGCTGTAAGTCTTGTCCAGCATTTCCTTCCCCTCGCCAAAGGGAATATGCATGCTCAGGCTTCCCCTATCAAGTATCAATGTGTAGGGCTGATCAAATTCCTGATAAAACCCCCGATCCCTGAAAAAGGGTTGGAGTCCCCATTCGGTAAACCTTTCAGTGGCCCATTGGGCTGCGCGGTCATAGCCGATGTCCCCGGCAAGGCGTCCCCTCATTCCGGGATCGATCAGGGTGTGCATCCAATTGCTGATATTGTCTTCCGACACGGCATGCAAGGCATGTATCAGGGTCTCCTTGTCGTTTTGCCCGTACTGCGGATTGTTCTGGGCGGAGCCAGGCAGGGTGCTGAAGAAAAAAACCAGGGTCAGGTGAAAGAATGTTTTCATGAAGAATGAATGAAAGGGTGAGACATCCGATAATTGAACATTTGCGCCCAAAAGTACAAAAAATGACAGTAGATTTCCGCTTAATTTTTTACATTAGCCCGCTGTAACCAAACCCAAAACATTATGAACCCCAGAAACCCGATTCTGTCCATTCTTTTTTTGGCTTTTTCTTTTTCTATCGCCAGCGCCCAGGGCACCAGGCTGCTGCGGCAGCCTGCAATCAGCGATACCCATATCGTGTTTGTATACGCCAACGATTTATGGGCGGTGGAGCGGGGCGGCGACGACGCCTGGCGACTGACCAGCAATGAGGGCGCCGAGACCCTGCCCCATTTTTCGCCCGACGGGCAGTGGATTGCATTCACCGCCCAGTATGATGGCAATACAGATGTCTATGTGATGCCGGTGCAGGGGGGTCAGCCTGAGCGCCTCACCTGGCATCCTGGTGCAGACCGGGTAAGCGGATGGACGCCCGACGGTACGCATGTTATTTTTGTTTCCGGCAGGGAGGGGGTTCCCACCCGCGAATCCCGCTTCTTCAAAGTTCCCCGCGAAGGCGGTTTTCCTGAGCCTTTGCCGGTTCCAAGGGCGGAAGGCGGACAAATGTCGGCCGATGGCCGTTATATGGCTTACCAGGAAATCGGGTTCTGGGATCCGGAATGGAGAAATTACAGGGGCGGACAGGCCAAGCCCATCTGGATCCTGGATCTGGAGGACCATTCATTGGTTGCCACCTCTCAGGCGGATGGAGAACGTCATATGAAGCCCATCTGGCACGGAGACAAAGTGTTTTTCATCTCGGAGCGGGATTATGCGGCCAATATCTGGTCATTCGACCCTGCCAGCGGGGAATTGGAGCAGGAAACCTTCCATGTTGATTTTGATGTAAAGAACCTGAATTCCGGAGGGGATGTGATTGTGTACGAACAGGGAGGGGGTTTGCATGTACTGGATCCCGGAAACGGAACCAGGGAGCCACTGGTTATCCATGTCAGGGGAGATTTCCACTGGTCGCGCGACCGCTGGGAAGATGTCGGTCCGACGGCCCTTCAGAACCCCTCCCTTTCTCCCACCGGAAAGCGCGCCCTGTTCGAGTATCGCGGTGACATATTTACCGTCCCCAAAGAACACGGCCCCTGGCGGAACATCACCCGCAGTCCCGGGGCGGCCGACCGTTTTCCTGTCTGGTCGCCCGACGGGAACCGTATCGCCTGGTTCTCTGATGAAAGCGGGGAATACCGTTTGATGGTTGGCGGCCAGGATGGAATGACCCCGCCCGTGAGTCACGTGCTTCCGGAACCCAGTTTCTTTTTCAGGCCTGCCTGGTCGCCCGATGGACGGTTTATCGCCTATACCGACACCCATCTGAATCTTTGGGTCTTCAATCTTGAAAGCGGGGAGGCATCCCATGTCGATACAGACCGCTATGTCAGGCCCGAGCGAACCATGAATCCTGTATGGTCGCCCGACAGCAAATGGATTGCTTACGCACATACCCTTGAGAACATGTTCAAGGCCATCGTGGTTTACAACGTTGACACGGGGAAACGGATTCAGGTGACCGACGGAATGGCCGATGCCATTAGCCCGGTTTGGGATGCCGGCGGAAAGTTCCTGTATTTTCTGGCAAGCACGGATTACGGTTTGAACACGGGGTGGCTGGACATGAGTTCCTACGATCGTCCGACAACCCGGGGTTTGTATGCAGCCGTTCTTGAGAAGGAAGGAACCTCACCGTTTTTGCCCAGAAGTGATGAAGAATCTCCCGGTGGTGCCGGGGAGATCGGAAAGGCGCAGGGCGTCTCGCGGAACGGAGGAGAATCCGGCAATGGCAATGATCAACCCGGTGAAGCAGCGAGCGTAGTCATAGATGAGGAGGGATTGTTAAAACGCGTTGTCGCGGTGGATGTGCCACTGAGGAATTACACCGGTCTGGTTGCCGGTCCCGCTCATTTTGTCTTTTTCCTGGAGTCCGTTCCCAATCAGCGGGGACTGACCATGCATCGTTATGACTTCACGAAGCGGGAGGCTGAGCCTTTCGTCACACCGGTCCAGGAAGCGGTGTCCTCTCAGGACCGCAAATCCGTCCTCTATCGCAGTGGATCCTCCTGGGGCATTGTTGACGCCGGGGGTCCGGCAAAGAAACCGGGCGATGGCCGGTTGGAAGCGGTTGGTGGGCTGCGCATGCGCATCGAACCCATGGCCGAGTGGAAACAAATATTCAAGGAGGGATGGCGCTTTCAGCGGGATTTTCTGTACGTCGACAATGTGCATGGTGCCCCTTGGAACGAAGTCTACGAATGGTACCGTCCGTGGGTGGATCATGTGCGCCACCGCTCCGACCTGAACTACGTGGTTGAGATCATGGGCGGCGAGGTTGCCATAGGTCATTCTTATGTCAGTGGGGGAGATATGCCCGGCGTGGAACAAATTCCTGTCGGATTGCTTGGTGCGGATTTTGTGGTGGAAGAGGGTCATTTCCGCCTGGCCCGGATTTACGATGGGGAAAACTGGAACCCGGGATTGGATGCCCCTCTTTCCCGTCCCGGCCTCGCGGTCAATGAAGGAGATTTTCTTCTGGAAGTCAACGGCGTACAAGTTGATGCGTCCCAAAACCTGTACAAGTATTTTGAAGCAACCGCCGGCAGGCAGACTTCAATCAGGGTGAACGAAAGTCCGACCCTGCAAGGATCCAGACTGTTAACAGTCATTCCCGTCGCCAATGAAAGCCAGTTGCGCATGATGGACTGGGTCGAGGGCAACCGGCGGAAGGTGGATGCCCTTTCGGACGGCCGGTTGGCCTACGTTTATCTGCCAAATACTGGGGGAGGTGGTTATACCTTCTTTAACCGGTATTACTTTGCCCAGCAGGACAAAAAAGGGGCCGTTATTGACCAGAGAAACAACGGGGGCGGTTCTGCTGCCGATTATATGATAGACATTATGGGCAGGGAACTGCATGGGTATTTTAATTCCAAAGCGGCCGACCGTAAACCCTTTACCACCCCGATGGCTGGTATCTGGGGTCCCAAGGTGATGGTCATCAATGAAAGGGCCGGATCGGGCGGGGATTTACTTCCTTATATGTTCCGGCAGGCAGGCCTGGGACCCCTGATCGGTACGAGGACCTGGGGCGGACTGGTGGGTATCTGGGATACCCCGGTTTTTGTTGATGGGGGACGAATGATGGCCCCCAGGGGCGGCTTTTTCGACATTCATGGAAATTGGGCCGTGGAAGCTGAGGGTGTGGCCCCCGACATAGAAGTGGAACAATGGCCTGAAGCGGTGATCCGTGGCCGGGACCCACAATTGGAAAGGGCTGTGGAGGAGGCCTTGAGATTGCTGGAAACCGAAGGAGTGGAACTGCAGGCAGAGCCGGATCCGCCGGTTCGTTACCGAAGGCCTGACCCCCGGCAGTAACAGATGTATTCTGCGCGGGATAAAGCGCCGGGCGGCGGACTTTTTTTTGGGGGGCGGGGTTCATTTTCTGCTTGCAACTAAAAAGCAATCAGATAAATGTCTTATATTTGCTGCCTGTAATTCCCTGCCAGGCCACAAAGGCACCCCGTTTCAGCAATGTGGTGTTTGCGTCTGCTCATTCTATTGTTCTTTCAAACCTATATCAACCCTTAACAACCAGACGTTTTATGAGAAAACTATTGTTTATTATTCTGCCAGCCATGATGATACTGTCCGCGTGCTCGCCGGCGGTTGAAGAAAACCCTTTCTTTGTTGAGTGGGATACGCCTTTTGGCGCTCCACCCTTCGACAAGATCCAGGATGACCATTTCCTTCCGGCTTATGAGGAGGCCATCCAACAAGAGAAGCAGGAAATTGACGCCATTATCAACAACCCGGAGCCCCCCAGTTTCGAGAACACCATTGTTGCCTATGACAACAGCGGCGCGCTGATGCGTAAGGTGGGTCCCGTATTCGGTGGTTTGCGCCGTGCGGAAACCAGTCCCCGTCTGCAGGAAATTGCCAGGGAAACCACCCCCATGCTCACTGCCCACGGAAATGAAATTCGCCTGAACCAGGAATTGTTCGCACGGATCCAGGCGGTCTATGAGAAGCGTGAGAGCCTCAATCTGGATACGGAACAGATGCGCCTTGTGGAAAAGATCTACCGCGATTTTGAACGCGGAGGCGCAGCCCTTCCTGAAGACAAGCGCGAGGAATTGAAAAAGCTCAATGAGCGCATGTCAATGGTCTCCCTTCAGTTGGGCGAAAACCTGCTGGCCGAAAACAACGGGTTTACTCTCGTTTTGGAAGATGAAGCCGATCTGGCAGGGCTTCCCCCGGATGTGATCGAAGCTGCAGCTTCCGAAGCAAGCAGAGTCGGACAGGAAGGCAAATGGGTTTTTACGCTGGCCAAACCCAGCTGGACCCCATTCCTGCAGTTTTCAGAACGCCGTGATTTGCGTGAACAGCTTTACCGTGCTTATTTCATGCGGGGTGATAACGGCAATGAGAATGACAACAAGGAATTGTTCGCCGAACTGATGAAACTTCGCCAGGACAGGGCACAACTGATGGGATACCCCAATTATGCGGAGTTTTTTCTTGAGGACCAGATGGCAGAAAGACCCGAAAATGTTTACAACTTCCTTTATCAGGTCTGGGAACCTGCCCTTGCCCGTGCCAAGAGAGAACGGGATGATATGCAGGCCATGATCGAAAGGGATGGCGGCGACTTTGATCTGGAGTCGTGGGATTGGTGGTATTATGCGGAGAAGATTCGTGGGGAGCGCTACGATCTGGATGAGGAAGAAGTGAAACCCTATTTTACCATCGACAATGTGCGTGAAGGAAGTTTTCTGGCAGCCAATAAGCTGTGGGGCCTGACCTTCGAGGCCCGTCCGGAAGTCCCGGTTTATCATCCCGAAGTCGAAGCCTTCGAGGTGTTTGACAGGGACGGCAGCCACCTGGCCCTTCTTTTCATTGATCCCCATCCGCGTCCCGGCAAGAGCAGTGGAGCCTCGTGCGGTACTTACCGCAGCGGGGCCTATGAGAATGGCGAAAAAATTGCACCCATTGTGACCATGGTCATGAACTTTACCCGTCCCACAGGCGACAAGCCGGCCATGCTGAGCTGGGACGAAACCACCACTTATTTTCATGAATTCGGGCATGCCCTGCATAACTTCTTTTCGGACGGACAATATCGCCGCACCAGTCGCAGCGTGCCCCGCGATTTTGTGGAACTCCCTTCCCAGATTATGGAAAACTGGGCCGGTGAACCCGAGCTGTTAAAGGAATATGCCCTGCATTATGAAACAGGTGACCCCATTCCCGATGAGCTGGTCGAAAAACTGGGCCGCGCAGGGCACTTTAACCAGGGCTTTTTGAATGTTGAATACCTGGCAGCTGCCATTCTGGATATGGACTGGCATACGGCGGATCATAGCGGAGACATAGACGTTAATGCCTTTGAAGAGGCCACGCTGAATCGAATCGGCCTGATTGACGAGATCGTTCCCCGTTACCGCACACCGAACTTCGGTCATATCTTTGGATCAGGGTATGCAGCGGGTTATTACGTTTACCGTTGGGCCGGCATTCTTGATGCAGATGCCTTTTATGCATTCAAGGAATCGGGTGATTTGTTCAACCAGGAACTGGCGGCCAAATTCCGCGAATTTATTTTGGCCAACAATGCCATTTACGAAGGCATGGACGCTTATGTAAGGTTCCGCGGCCAGGAACCTACCATTGAGCCGTTTTTGAGGCAAAAAGGACTGTTATAAACCAGGAACACCCTGGGTTTGATCCAGAAAAGGGGCGCACCATATGCGTCCCTTTTTTTTTGGCAGGCCCCACCCGCATCACGGGATGTCAGTTCGCCTGCGGACCCGGTTCTCCCCAGCCCGCCTGAGAACCCGGTCCTCCCCAGCCCTCGGAAAGGCAATGGATGGGCGGATCGGCTCCCCGTACAGAATCGCACAGTGAATGTCCGCCAGCGGACATCCATTGGTTCAAAGCATGCGATTCAAATTATTTATTTAATTGTGATATAGTGGTTTATAACCATTGGCCCAATGCTTGATCAAATATTGAAAAAACCACTTGCAAATTCCCGCCAGCATTGAACATATTATGAGAACCCTGACAGCATTTGCCTTTCTATGCTTGTTGTGTGCAGGGGCCATGGCAGAGGATCTCTCGCCCAGGCACTATAAGGCAATCCGGCTCAGCGGACTGGCTCCCGACATAGATGGAATACTTGATGATCCAGCCTGGGAGTCCGGCCCGTGGACCACGGGCTTTATCCAGCATGAACCCTACAATGGAAGGGAAGCTTCCCAGGAAACGGGCTTTCTGGTCCTGTTTGATGATGACAATATATATGTGGCGATACGTGCCTGGGATACAGCCCCTGACAGCATTGTAAGCCGCCTGACACGTCGTGATCATAATGACGGGGATGCGGTTGGCATTGCCTTCGACAGCTATTATGACCAGCGCACCGCATTTATCTTCGGGGTGACCGCCGGGGGTATAAAATTCGACTTCATGATGACCGATAACGGACAAAATGAAGACCATTCCTGGGATCCGAATTGGTGGGTGAAGACCAGTATTCACGACGGCGGCTGGGTAGCTGAAATGCGCATCCCCCTGAGCCAGCTGAGGTTTGAGCGCAATGGAGGCGACTTATGGGGATTGCAGGTATTTCGCCAAATCCACAGAAAAGGGGAGATGAGTTTCTGGTCGCATATTCCGAAAGACGCTCCGGGCGTTGTACATCTTTTTGGCACCCTGGAAGGCCTTGGTGGCATTGAGCCAAGGCGCATTTTTGACATCACCCCCTATACAGTGTCATCGGCCTCGATCTATCCCAGGGTTCCGGACCATCCCTTTCTTACAGGCAGCGATCAGCGGTTTAAACTTGGAATGGATGCCAAAGTAGGGATTAGCAACAACCTGACGATGGATCTGACCATTAATCCGGATTTTGGTCAGGTGGAGGCAGACCCATCCGAAGTGAACCTTTCCGCCTATGAGACTTTCTTCCAGGAAAAACGCCCTTTCTTTATAGAGGGAAGGAATATAAGCAGTTTTGGACTGGGAATCGGCGAAGGGGGAATCGGCAATGACAACCTGTTTTATTCGCGGCGTATCGGACGCCGGCCTGGCGGACAGATTGGTTTGCCCAGCGGGGCGTATGCCGACATCCCCTCCTTTACAAATATTCTGGGCGCCGCCAAGCTGACGGGCAAAACCAAAAACGGCCTTTCCGTCGCTTTCATTGAGTCGGTCACTGCCGAAGAAAAGGCCGAAATCGACCTATTGGGGCAGCGATCCTTCGAAACCATTGAACCCATGACCAATTTTTTTGTCGGAAGGGTGCAGAAGGATTTCCGTGAAGGCAACACCATTCTGGGGGGGATGGTAACCAGTGTGCACAGGAAGGTGGATGAACGACTTTCGCGTCAGATGCACCGGGCTGCCTATTCCGGTGGCCTTGATTTTACACAATACTTCATGGAAAAGTCCTGGATGTTTAATGTCAATGCAGGCTTGAGCCATGTTGAGGGCAGCGAGGCGGCGCTGCTTCGCACCCAGCGCTCATCCGCAAGGTATTTTCAGCGACCCGACGCCGGGCATGTCTCGTTGGATTCCAGCCGGACTTCCCTGACCGGAAGCGGTGGACGGATGCAACTGGGAAAGATCGGAGGCGGGCACTGGAATTTCATGGCGGCCATGACCTGGAAATCGCCCGGGTTCGAGATCAATGACATGGGCTATATGCGGGAAGCCGACCAGGTATTTCAGTTGCTGTGGGTCGGCTACAAGGTTTGGGAACCCAAAGGCTTCTACCGGTCTTTCAATATCAACATGAGCCAGTATACCATGTGGAATTTTGCGGGAGACAGGCAGGTGTCCGGTTGGAATCTGAACGGCTCGATCCGCTACAAGAATTATTGGACAAACAACCTGGGCGTGGAATTCAATCACAATATCAATGCGGCGAATCACCTGAGGGGCGGACCGGCCATTCGTCTGCCGGCCCGCGTAAACTCCTGGTTTGGTGCAAGCACCGACAACCGGCGCAAGTTACATTTTTCCATGGGTGGCAATCTGGCCCGTTCGGCCGAGAACTATTCCGATTTGTTCAGGATTTCGCTTGGCATGACCTACAAGCCCATTGATAACCTGAACTTTTCATTGAATCCATCCTATCTTTCCCGTTCCGAGGAGCTTCAATACATCAGACAGACTGAATTTTCGGGTGAGCCCCGTTATCTGTTCGGGCGCATCCACCAACAGGTGGTCAGTTTTTCTTTCAGACTGAATTTTACCTTGTTGCCCGACCTGACACTGCAATACTGGGGCCAGCCCTTTGTGGCGGTGGGGAATTACTCAGCGTTTAAATACATCACCGACCCGCAGGCGTCGCGTCTGGTGGATCGTTTTGAAGCCTTTGGCCCGGACCAGATCGCCCTTGAAAATCTGATATATAGAGTGGATGAAAACCGGGACGGAACGGTTGATTACGGCTTCGGAAAGCCGGATTTCCGGGTGAAGGAATTGCTGTCCAACCTGGTCATTCGCTGGGAATACAGCCCGGGCTCTTCCCTCTATTTGGTTTGGAGCCAGAATAAGTCAGGGGCTGAGGGGAACGGGGGCCTCAACTACTTCCGTGACCTGGATGAATTGTTTTCTGAGAAAGGCCACCATACCCTATTGATCAAGGCGACTTACCGGATCGGTGTGCAGTAAAAAAAATCCCTCAATGATTGATACTTAGGCCATATTTGTGTAATTTAGCAAGGGTTTACATGCCCGCTCGAATATGGAAAGAAAGTTGCCCGTTTATGCCCGGCTGGTGTTGGTCCTTTTTGGGATCGTGCTGGTTGTGTTCGTGATGATCACAGCCAAAAGCATCCTTGTCCCACTCCTGATTTCCGGCATGCTGGCCGTCCTGATCAGTCCCCTGGCCTCCCTTCTTGAAAAGCACAAAATCCCCAGGATCCCGGCGACCCTGTTGAGCCTGATTGCCCTATTGGGCGTGCTCAGTGGTCTGGCCATATTTTTCTACAACCAATTGCTTGGGTTTTCGGGTGACCTGGGCTTGCTGAATGAGCGAATGTCTGAGCTGATTGCCGAAGTCAATGCATTCATGGACCGGCATATCGAAGGGGCGGTGCCACTCTCGATGGACAGCATTCAGAATACGGCCTTCAAATACCTGTCCGAAAATATGGCATCCCTGGGACAAGGCATCATTGCCACGGCCACCACGGTAACCATCATGTTCATCATTCCCGTGTATATTTTTCTTTTTCTTTACTACCGTGGGTTTTTGATCGAATTCCTCATGAGGGCCTTTCCGGATGCGCAACAGCCCAGGGTGAAAAACGTTATTTACAAGGTCAAGGGGGTGGTCCAGAATTACATTACCGGGATGTTGCTCGTTATTCTGATCCTGGCCGTTCTAAACAGCATTGCCCTGCTGAGCTTTGGCTTGAAACATGCCCTGTTGTTTGCCGTTTTTGCTGCCATGCTGAACGTGATCCCGTTTCTTGGCCCGTTTATCGGGTCAACCTTGCCCATTTTGTATGCCTTGCTTTCCAGGGATTCCCTTTGGTACCCTTTTGGGATTTTCCTCTGCTTTTACTTCATACAACTGGCCGAGAGCAACTTCTTTACCCCAAAAATCGTCGGGGGGAAGGTTTCGATGAACCCGCTGATGACCATTATCGCCCTGTTTGTCGGGAATTTTATATGGGGACTGGCCGGGATGATCCTGTTCATTCCGGGCATGGCCATGCTTAAGGTTGTTTTTGACGAGGTTCCCGGCATGGAAGCCTACGGCTTTTTGCTTGGACATGCTGGCAGGGCGCGCAAGAGGAACTCCCTGGATTTGAAAAAGGCAGTCAAAAAGGTCCGGGAGAAAATCAAGAAAAAATAGACGCCGGATATTCTATCCGGCTGAGAAACAGCCCGCATCCCGGGGCGGAATAGCCCGCCTGTTTCCTGTCGCGGGCTTCAATAATGCCGGGCAGATCCCCAGGCCTGATCTTTTCAAGGCCAATTTCCACCAGGGTACCGACAATGGCCCGCACCATATTCCTCAGAAACCGGTCGGCCGTGATTGTAAAACGGATCATGTGTTCCTGCCTTTCCCATCGGGCTTGCGTGATGGTGCACAGGTTCGTTCTTACCTGGGTGTTGGACTTGGAAAAACTGCTGAAATCGTTGAAGGCGGGCAAGAGGTCGGCGGCCTGCTGCATGGCGTCCAGGTTTATTTCCCTCTCCATAAGCCACGCCATTCCATGGTAAAACGGATCCTTCCTCGTACAGATCTGGTATATGTAGGTGCGGCGCATGGCATCAAACCTGGCATGGGCATTCTCATGAACCGGATAGATCGCCTGAATGGCGATGTCAGGAGGCAGAATGCGGTTTAATTTGTAGACGAGATTCATGGCGGGGAGCTCTTCAGGTGGGTAGTTGGTATCGAAATGGGCAAAGAAGGCCCTGGCATGCACCCCCGTATCGGTCCGTCCGGCACCGGTAAGCCTTGTGGGTTCACCCAGGAGCAGGCCCATGGCCCTTTCAATTTCTCCCTGGATGGTCGGAGCCCCGGGTTGCACCTGCCAACCCCGGTAGGCTGTGCCGTCAAAACTTAACGAGATAAAGTATCTGTAAAGCATGCTTCACGGTGGAATTTGGTTTAAAAGTAAACATTTTTATTTGCTGATTAAAATCATGTTTTATTCCGGATTTTCTCCTTTTCTTGCCCTGGAATATTTCACCTTTCATTCAACGCTGATTTGCCTGACCAGGAGATAATTATTTTACTGGGAAGTGCAGCTTCCCTGGGACTGATCCATACCATTCTTGGTCCCGACCATTATATTCCCTTTGTTATGATGGGGAAAGCAGGCAATTGGTCTGTCAGAAAAACCTGCCTGGTAACGGCTTTTTGTGGCATGGGACATGTTGCCGGTTCCATTATTCTGGGTTTGGCGGGCATTGCGGTCGGGTTCGGGGTCCACAAACTTGAGGTGGTTGAATCAACAAGGGGGAGCCTGGCAGCCTGGCTGTTTATCGCCTTCGGACTTGCTTATTTTGTTTGGGGCCTGAAAAAAGCCATCCGGGGCAAACCCCATACCCATGCGCACTCGCATCCCGCGGGCATTTCGCATTCACATTCCCATATTCATGAAGGGAATCATCTTCACCTTCACCCCATGGAGGGGACACCTCAAGGCATGAATCTGAAAACGCAAGGAAAAGCCGGCCTCCAGAAAAAGGGCATGAGTGTTTGGATTTTGTTTGTTATTTTCATTTTCGGGCCATGCGAACCATTGATCCCCCTGTTGATGTATCCTGCCGCCAAACTGAGCCTGGCAGGGGTCGTGGCGGTTTCCGGGGTGTTTCTGTTATTCACCGTGGGGACCATGACCCTTCTCGTGGCGTTTGCCTATGCCGGGGTTACTTCCTTCAGATGGGGGCTGGCAGAGAAATACATGCATGCCCTGGCGGGGTTAACCCTCCTTCTTTGTGGCGTGAGCATTGCGTTTCTCGGACTGTAATGACTTCATCTTTTCCCTCAGGGTTTCAATCCATTCAGGCATCCCCGTTCCCTGGCCCGAGGAGAGGGTATGCACGAGTAAATGGTGGTTGATCTGCCGTAGGTTGGCCCTCGCTTTTTCCTGATCAAAGTCCACATAAGTCATTAAATCCACTTTGTTGATAATGCAGATGGACGCCTCATGAAACATGGGTGCATATTTTAAGGGCTTGTCATCTCCTTCCGTTACACTGAAAACAACGACTTTTTCATGTTCTCCCAGATCGAACAATGCAGGGCAAACCAGGTTGCCGACATTTTCAATGATTAACAGGGCGTTTGCTTTTAACGGAAGCTCCCTGATGGCACGGCCAACAGAATCAGCGTCGAGATGGCATCCATTGCCCGTATTGATCTGTAAGACATCGATCCCGGTTTCCCTGATGCGATCAGCGTCGAGCGATCCAAACTGATCCCCTTCCACAACAAAAATTTCCGCTTCACCCTTTAATGCTTCAATGGTTTTGATGATCAGGGTGGTCTTGCCCGAGCCCGGTGAACCCATCAAATTGATGGCCAATATTTTGTGGGTATTGAAAAACGCCCTGTTGGATTGGGCCAGGTCCTGGTTTTTACCCAGCACATTTTCTTTGACCTCGATCTCCCGCTTTTTGCCCCCATTGTTTTCCGTGTCCCCTCCGGTGAAAATGATGTCTTCCGGCCTGAAATTTCCGCCGTACTTTGGTCCACCGGTAATAACCGGGCTTTGCTGATGATTGCAACCACAAGTTTCACACATAATAAAGCGTTTTTGATGGTTAAGCCTGCAAAGTCATTCCCTCCTTGTCAGCAACCTGTGGCCTGTCCGTCCTTACCTGGGGAAATGGATCTAATGTGAATTTCCCTGCCCTGAATGATTTCGCATTCAAATGTACCGCATTCGGGGCATATTGTCAGAAAGCCATCCGGGGTAAATTCCATGCCGCAAACATTGCAGCTGGCCCTGGCGTGAATGATGGCAATGCCTAATTTGGCATGTTCCAGCATGGTGTTTTTTGATGCCACTTCAAATGAGAATGTAAGCGTCTCCGGGACGATACCCGACAATTCCCCAATCTCCATATTTATTTCGTCGACCCCTTCGAGCCCATTTTGCCGGGCCACTTTGGCCGCAATTTCCACAATCCGCATGGCGATTCCCAACTCATGCATCCGACAATGATTTGGTGCTTTGTTGTTCAACAAATTCTCGGCAGCTGGTCTCCCCGGAGCATATGTACGAGCCTCGTCCCACCGATTCTGGTCTTCAACCTGAATCGCCCGGGATGATCCCGGCTTACTTCTCCAATCGTGGCCGCCTCTTTTCCAAGGGGGTGGCTTCTCAGGCGCCGAACAATACCTGCCGCCTTCTCCGGGGCCGCAATGATGATCATTTTCCCCTCATTGGCCACATACAGGGGGTCGAACCCCAACAGGTCGCAAAAACCGGCCACATCGGGCCGGATCGGAATCCGGTCTTCAAACACCCGGATCCCAAATCCAGTGGATTCAGCCAGTTCGCAAAGAATGGTGGCGATCCCCCCCCGTGTTGGGTCCCTCATCAATCTGACACCGCCCGGGTCTTTCAGTACCAGTGGAATGATCCAATGAAGGGAAGCACAATCCGACAAAAAGCCGATGCCTTCTTCCAGCTTGTTTCTTGCGGCCATTACAGCCATGCCGTGCTCGGCAATACATCCGGTAATGATCACCTGATCACCGGCCTGCACCAATTCCCAGCTGCCCTGGTATTCCTGTTCATGGGGAATAAAACCCAGGCCGGAAGTGTTGATGAACAAATGATCGCACTTTCCCTTTTCAACCACTTTGGTATCACCGGCAACAATGATTACCCCGGCTGTGTTGGCTTCGTCAGACATGGAGGAAACGATGGTTTCCAGTTTTTCCAGCGGGAGTCCCTCCTCAATGATAAACCCCGCACTCAAAAAGCGGGGCGTCGAACCCGCAGCGACCAGGTCATTAACGGTACCACATACGGCCAGCTTGCCAATATTCCCTCCGGGGAAAAACACGGGGTTCACCACAAAGGAATCCGTGGAAAAGGCGGTCTTACCCGGTAAGGCCTGAAAGATGGCGGCGTCCGACTGAAGGTCCAGGTATGGATTGGAAAAATGCTTCACAAAAAGGCCTTCGACCAGGTCATGCATCAGGCCGCCACCACTCCCGTGTCCCAGTAAAATTTGTTCAGTCTTTTTCCCCATAGCGATAATGTGTTTGACAGCTGCCTTCAGCTGAGACCATACAGGCACCAACGGGTGTTTCAGGAGTGCAGGTTTTGCCAAAATGGGGACAGTCTGATGGATTCCTGGTTCCCTTCAGGATATGTCCGCAAATGCAGCCGGGGGGTTCCTCAATCTCTGCGGAGGGCAGGCGAAAAACCCTGGAAGCATCGAAATCCCGGAAACCAGATCCGGGGGTTAAACCACTTTCCTTTATGATGCCAAGGCCTCGCCACCAGTCATCTGCCGGTTCAAAAACCTCAAAAAGCGTTGCCATGGCTTTTGGATTCCCGCCTGGTTTTACCGCCCGGGTGTATTGGATCTCGATTTGGGGTTTTCCTGTAACCATTTGCCGGACAAGCATCAGCACGGTTTGAAGCAAATCAAGGGGCTCAAAACCTGATACCACACATCCGACACCATGTTGCTCAACAATTTCTTTATACATCAGTGTGCCGGTGATGGTGCAGACATGCCCCGGACAGATGTACCCGTCAATGGGCGTACCTGCCGTGATGATGGCATTCATGGCCGGTGGCATCAGCTTATGAGCGCTCAACACCAGGAAGTTTTTTATTTTCTTTTGCTTTGCCATTAATACTGCGGCAGCTGTAGCAGGGGCAGTGGTTTCAAATCCAATGCCCAGGAAGACAAATTGAAGGCCCGGGTTGCCTTGTGCCATGTTCAATGCATGCAGGCTGGATAAAACCACCCTGATGTCGCTTCCCGTTGCCTTTGCTTCTTCCAGACTGTAAGCCGAACCCCTTACCCTCATCAGGTCGCCGTAAGTGCAAATGACCATACCAGGAAGCCGGGAAAGAAAAATTGCCTGGTCAATAAACAATGAACTGGTGACACAAACCGGGCAGCCGGGGCCCGAAAGCAGGCTGATGTTATCCGGCAGCAGGGAGGGAATCCCGTATTTCCGGATGGCCATTGTATGCCCCCCACAAACCTCCATGAAACGGAATGTCCCGATGGCCAGTTTGTGAATCTCCCTGATCAGAACCTCACATAGTGTTTTTGAACGATAATCCTGGAGTGGGGTCATGCCTGACTGTTTTTTTGTTCGGCCTGCATATGCCGGATCACTTCCAGGGACTTTTTCGCCTCTTCCTGATCGATGGTTTGTATTGCAAATCCCGAATGGACCAGCACGAAATCACCCGGCTCGATGCCTTCGAGCAACACCAGGGAGACGGATACCTGCGTTCCGAATACGGAAACCAGGGCCTCTTCGCCCCGGATGCTTATTACTTTTGCGGGTATACTCAGGCACATGATGCATTCCTCCTTTCTGCTGCAATGACCAGCTGCCCCAGGGCTATGCCTCCGTCGTTGACCGGGACCTGTTGATTGGTTAATACCTTGATGCCTTTACTGCGCAGTTTCTCTGAAAGCCCGGATAACAGGAGGCGGTTTTGAAATACCCCCCCCGAGAGGATGACCTTTTCGGGGGTTTTCGGGTTCAGGAAACGGGAAATGGCATGCTGCAGGGCCGCAATGACTGAATGGTGGAACCTGGCTGAAATAACCTCCGGACGAACCCCCCTTGTAATATCCTCGATGATTCCGGTGATTATGGGCCCTACCAGGATGACGCCATCATCATTTATGCTGGTTGGGTAAAAGTCCCTGGTTTGTCGGTCAGCACAAGCCTCAAGTCTCATGGGCCCCTCGGCCTCAAACCCCGCATGTTGCACCAACCCGACCAGGGAGGCTGCGGCATCGAAAAGCCTTCCCGAGCCGGAGCTAAGCGTAATATTGATGTTTTCTTCCAGCGCCCTGATGACCATCTCCTTTTGTTTGTCGTCCACGGCCTGCAGCGTCCGCATGGCCCTTTCGGGTATCCGGCCATCATACACTTTAAACAGGCAGCCCAATGCCATCCTCCAGGGCTGTTCCACGGCTTTGTCTCCGCCCGGTACCGGCATGTACTCAAAATGACCCAGTCTCTGAAACCCTTTCAGATCGCACCGCATGATCTCTCCTCCCCAGATATGGCCGTCCGTTCCATATCCGGTTCCGTCCAGTGCTATGCCGATCACCGTCTCCTTCATCCGGTGCTCGGCCATGCAGGATGCGATATGGGCATGATGATGCTGAATATGTTCGACCGGGAGCCCTTGCTCCTGGCTATATAAACCCGTAAGATAATCCGGGTGGAGGTCTGTTGCAATGATTGCGGGCTTAAATTGGAACAGCCGGCTGAACCGGTCGACCGATTCGGCGAAAAAGGAAAAGGTTTCCATGTTTTTCAGGTCGCCAATATGCGGGCTCATGATGGCCGAAAAATCTTTTCCAAGGCAAAAGCAATTCTTTAATTCACTCCCAGTGGCCAGGATGCTTCCGGCGTCTATGGAGAGGGGAATGGACCTGGGAACATATCCCCTTGATCGGCGGATGATCTGTATTTGATCATCCAGGCACTGGATCACCGAATCATCCGTCCGGTTCCAGATGGCCCGGTTGTAATCGACCAGGTAGTCGAACGTGGCTTTCAGTTCTTTGAATGCAAGGCGTTTGGTGGCAATTATCGGGGCTCCGGCAGCATTACCGCTCGTCATCACCAGGGCGTTGGTTGCCAGGTTCTGAAACAATAGGTGGTGGAAGGGCATATAGGGCAACATGGCACCCAGTCCGGACAGTCCGGAATTCACTTCCGGGGGCAATTTTTCCTTGCTTTTTAAAAGGACAATGGGTCGTTTCCAGGAGGTAAGGGCCTCTTCTTCCTCCGGACCCAGGAAGGCAAACCGTCGGACGGCCTCCAGGGAAGAAAACATAACGGCAAAGGGTTTCCCCTCGCGCTTCTTGCCTGATCTGAGCCGCTGCACGGCACTGGGGTTCATTGCATCGCACACCAGGTGAAAACCTCCGCCTCCTTTTATCGCGAGGATTTTCCCTTCTTCCAGCAGCCTGGCGGCTTCCTTTGCCATATTTTTTTCGTGGATTTGATTCCCGGAACCGTCGAATATTGCGTAAACCGGTCCGCAGTGATTACAGGCTACCGGTTGTGCATGGAACCTTCGGTCATTGATGTTGCTGTATTCTCCCGAACAGGTTTCACACATGGGGAAACGGGCCATGGTGGTTTTTTTGCGGTCATACGGAAGGCCTTTGATGATGCTGAACCGGGGTCCGCAGTTTGTGCAGTTAATGAGGGGATATGCCTTTCTATGGGCCTGGTTTTCCATGTCAGCCAGGCAGTCAGGGCATACGGCAATGTCAGGAGAAATTTCAGTAGAGGCTTCACCTCCCGGAGGGCTTGGGGCGATCACAAATTCCTTTTCACCGTTGGGCCGGACAGGAACGATCGAAATGTGATTGATCTCAGCGGCCGGCGGGGCAGAATGTTGAATGGCCCCGAGGAAACCATCCATCTTCGCTTTTTCGCCCACTGCCTTAATATGCAAGCCATCTGTTGTGTTTTCCACCCAACCCCTGATTTTGTTCTTTATGGCCAGGCGATAAATAAACGGCCGGAACCCGACCCCCTGAACCAGTCCGGTGATGTGCACCCGAACCGCTTCCCCGCTTGTTGCCGCAATATCCTCCTTAGATTCCATGTCGGTTGGTCTATTTAACAAACCGGCTTGATGGGCCGCTTTCAAAGGTACATATTGGTGTTCCGGCAAATTATGACAAAAATCATGAATTTAAACGGGCGTTTTCCAGGGGATTTTGGTTGTATCTATGGAAAGTTTGTTAAATTGCGTGGGGTCAGGTGCTGATTTGTAGCACCCCTTTCATTTTTTGAACGATGGCATTAATCAATGTCAGCTGCGATGATTGTCCCATTCACCGGAAGTCGATATTCAAGGGGATCGACGAAAGTGATATGCTGGATCTGAACATCAAGAAGACTTGTTTTTTTTATCGCAGGGGTCAGGTGATTTATTATGAAGGGAAGGGGGCCCTGGGAATTTATTGCGTTTACCAGGGAAAAATCAAGGTTTTTAAACTGGGTTCAGAGGGGAAGGAGCAAATCGTGAGGGTTGCTCTTCCGGGAGAATTGCTTGGCCTGAGATCCATGATTTCGGGGAAGCCCTATGCCGCCTCCGCCACTGCTTTGGACGATTCGGTTTGTTGTTTTATCAATAAGAGGAAATTTTTTCAGCTGACCTTAAAATACCCTGAACTTTCTCAGCGTATTATGTTAACGCTCAGCTTTTTGCTTGAAGGTGCGGAGAACAAGATCACTTCCCTTGCTCAAAAATCAGTGCGCGAAAGGGTGGCTGAAACCCTGCTGGCCCTGGATGAAACCTTCCGCCCGGATCATAGCAACGATGGCACGGTAATCAGTTTATCGAGGGAAGACCTTGCCAACCTGGTGGGAACAGCCACAGAGACCCTCATTCGCCTGCTTTCGGAGTTTAAGCACGATCAACTGATTGAAATCAGAGGCAGAAAGATAAAAGTGCTGAATAAGAAGGCATTGCTTAAGATCGGGAAGGCCTTCCCGGCATGATTTAAATCAGTTTTTTTTCTGACACTTGTCATTGTTGTTTCATCCCCCGCATTTTAATATTGTACCTTGATCGTTTGCGGAACGCCGCCTATAAAGCCTTTGTATGGTCCGGTACTACCAGCTTGAGCGAACAGCCTGGGATGAGGCGTTGACGGGTCTTCTTCCCGTTTACCGGGTATACGCTCCGGTTTATCGAAAGAAGACCCTTGATTATACAATCATTGGGAAAGAGGAGGTTCCGGAAATAGTGTATAATACCCCCAAGCCGGTCACTCCCCTTAAAGCCTTCTTCCTCCCCATCAAGGAGAATGTGGTTCTCCCGCCGGCAAAGGACTTGCCGGTCGTCGTAATGGGTGTACCCGGCTGCGATTTGTTTGCCCTGGACTTGCTGGATAAATTTTTTCTTAACGGGGATTTCCCGGACCTCTATTATGCCCGGCGACGCAATGGAACCATCCTGATTGGAACGGATTGTCATTCGGTCAATGCCCATTGCCATTGCACCAGTTACGGGTTGAATCCTTACCCGGAAAAAAACCAGGATGTCACTGTAAGTTTGCTGAACGGCCATGTCTTTGTTTCCGTTTATACTGACAAGGGGGACGAATTCCTGTCCAAAATGCTGGAGGCCGTGCCTTTTAGGAGCCTTAACGGAGATGAACCCAATGATGTGCAGCAAATCCGGCAGAAGGTAAAAAAAGAACTTGAAGGAATGAACAGGCGACTCCCAAATTACCAGGAGTCAGCCGATGCCATTCTGAACGCGGAAGAGGAGATATGGCGCAAATACGCCAAAACCTGTGTGTCTTGCGGGGCTTGTGCCCTGATTTGCCCGACCTGCACCTGTTTTCTGCTGATCGATCGTCCTGGATTTGAGAAGGTAAGACAAATGGATGTGTGCCAGTACCCGGGCTTTGAACGAACCGCCGGCGGAGAGGATCCATTGAAAAAAATGGAAAACAGGTTCAGGAATCGCTACCTCTGCAAATACCTGTACCGGCCTGAAAAGTTTGAGGCCATTGCCTGTACCGGATGCGGCAGGTGTATCGAAGCCTGCATTGGAAAGATCGATAAAAATGAATTGCTTGTGGAACTGACCAAATAGACCCAAACGGTGAATCAACCAACAAATATTTACAAACCACTGAAGGCCACCATTGAAAAGGTCATTGAGGAATCACCTTTGATCAGGACCCTTGTGCTGGTTCCTGAAGAGGCGTTTCGTTTTCAGACCGGTGAATTTGTTGAGTTGACAGTGGATGGGATCGGGGAGGCCCCGTTTACCCCCTCATCCTCTCCCCTGATTCATGATCGGTTTGAGGTCACCATTATGAAGGCCGGGTATGTGACGGATAAGATGCATCAGCTGCTGCCCGGGTCGGTTCTTGGGGTAAGGGGACCTTACGGGCGGGGATACCCGATAGAGAAGTTCGCTGACAAGGAAGTCCTTATTCTCAGCGGGGGATGTGGACTGGCTCCCATCCGTTCATTATTGTTCGCCCTGATTGACATGAAGGACAAACTCAGGAAGGTGACGCTCTGCTACGGGTCGAAGACACCACAGGATTGCATTTATAAGCCCTTGTTCAGCCAGTTGAACAGGATCGATAAGTTTCAGACGTTGCGGACGGTTGATTTTGCCGACAAGCATTGGGAGGAACACGTCGGGGTGGCTACCGTCCTTCTTGACCACGTTGAGGTAGACCTTGAAAATGCCATCGCCGTTGTCTGCGGACCCCCGGTCATGATGAAATTCGGAACCAAAAAATTACTGGATATGGGCTTCCCGGATCACCTGATTTATCTTTCGATGGAAAAGAATATGTCCTGTGGCCTTGGGAAATGCGGTCATTGTATGCTGGGAGGCTACTTTGTTTGCCGGGATGGCCCCGTTTTTACGTATGACGAGATAAAAGACCAGCCGCATATTTGGTAAGCGGCCTGGAATAAAAGGATGGATTCCAAACAGATGACAACAAGAAAGATCGTTATCGACCTGAGCAAATGCAGGGAGTGTAAAACCTGCAGTGTGGAATGTGTTTATCCTTTTCATCCCAATAATAACGGGATGATGTCACTTCTGGAAATGGCTGTTTTTCAGTATACCTGCAGGAAATGCGAAGAGGCCCCCTGTATAGACGTTTGTCCGGCCGAGGCGCTTGAGCGGGATGGATCCGGGACGGTTGAACGCTCTGCCAATCTTTGCATTGCCTGCAAATCCTGCGTGACTGCTTGCCCCTTTGGTACTTTGATGAATCAATTCTTTGAAGTTCGAAAATCGGTTTGTGATTATTGCCACTTTGATGAATCGACAAACAAGCTGAGATGTGTGGAAACCTGTCCGAATGGGGCCCTGTCTTTTGAAGAAGTGACGCCGGACAAGGAATCTTTTCTCTTTGAGCTGAATGACAGGGTTATGGTGAAAGAATTTGCATGGGAAACCTTAAAAGAGACCTGATGGAATTGGCTGGACACATTTTTTATTTCCTGATTTTTCCAGGCTTTTTGTTCGCTTCCATCGGGGGTGGTTTCTTATCCTGGCTTGATCGGAAAATTACTGCGAGGCTTCAATTCCGGGTTGGTCCGCCTTTGTTACAGCCGTTTTACGATTTCGTTAAGTTGCTGGGCAAAGAAGTGATCGTTCCGGTCAATGCGTCAAGGCCCCTGTTTTTTATGGCCCCGGTGTTCGCCGTTGCCGGCGCCTCCTTGGCCATTATGTTCATATTGTTGCCGGCTTTTGGGATCACGCCCGGTTTCAGGGGTGACCTGATTGTGGTGTTTTACCTTTTGATGATTCCTTCGGTTTCATACATTATCGGTGCCTTGAGCAGCGGAAATCCCCTGGCAAACCTTGGCGCATCCCGTGAGATGAAATTGGTGATTGGCTATGAGTTAAGCTTGCTGCTTGTAATTGGGGCTGTAATCCTAAAAGCGGGCAATTCAATCAGCCTGTCAGAAATCATGGCGGTCCAGCAGGAGGGGGGGGCATTTATCGGCAGCATTTCGGGTGTGCTGCTTTTTATCCCTCTGATGATGTGCGTCCAGGCCAAACTGGCCCTGGTGCCTTTTGATGTTGCCGATGCTGAAACGGAGGTTGCCGGGGGGATTTTTATTGAATGTTCCGGGCTGGTTCTCGCACTGATAAAACTTGCCAAGCACATCATGCTTCTGGCCCTCCCTTCATTTGTCGCAGTAATCCTTTTGGGCGGACTGCGCTTTGAGGGTCTTCATATTCTCTGGTCGTTGCTGAAGCTGCTGGGTGTTGTTCTTGTGATTTCCCTGATCCGCAATACCAATCCAAGACTCACCACCGGGCAGGCATTGAGGTTCTTCTTTGTCTGGATGAATGTCATTGCGGTGATTGCCATTGGTTTGGCATATATAGGTTTGTAAATCAGAAGTTGTGGGCATAAAAAGTTATTGTTTTAAGAAATCTTTGTGGTTATTCCACTTTGCAGGGGCGTCCTGCAACAACTGCGACATAGAGGTGCTCGACTGCCTGACTCCGCGGTTCGATGTGGAGCGCTTTGGAATGTTACTGGTCGGCAGTGTACGGCATGCCGATGTGTTGCTGGTCTCCGGGTCCATCAACCAGAAAAGCAAATCCCGACTGCTCGAGATCTACAAACAGGCCCCGAAGCCTGTTGTGGTGGTGGCCATCGGGGCCTGCGGCTGCACAGGAGGAATCTTTGCGGAGGGCAATACGTTCGCCGGTCCGGTCGATCGGCTGATTCCGGTCGATGTGTATATTCCGGGTTGCCCGCCCAAGCCGGAAGCCATTTTGGCAGGAATTGTCAAATTTCTCAATAAACCCTAGGTTTTCCCTTATGGAAACAACAGAGTTCATCGAATTAATGAAGTTCAAGTTCAAACTGAATGTCCTGCGGGTATTTATCCGGTACAAGAACAGGGCGTTGCTGGACCTGAACAAGGACGTTCTTTTTAAGGCCGCCAGTTTCCTTTATCACGAACTGCATTTCCGCTTCATCATAGCTACGGGTCTGGATAACGGGCAGGCGTACGAACTGGTGTATCATTTCAGCAACGACAAAACCGGTCTGATCGCCAACCTTAGGGTGCAGGTTCCAAAGCAAAATCCTGAAATCGAGTCTCTTACGCCGCTTTTTGTTGCGGCAGAATGGATTGAGCGGGAAATGCACGAACTGCTGGGGGTGAATTTTCTGAACCACCCCAATATGAGAAGTCTGTTGTCGGATGGCAATTGGAAGGAGGGGGAATATCCCATGAAAAAAACCATTCAGAAACCCCGTTAAATGACCCATGGATAACAACCATTTAACCACAAGTTTTGCATGAGCGAAAAAACGATCATTCCCGTTGGCCCCTATCATCCCCTGCAGGAAGAGCCTGAACTCTTCAGGCTGTATTGTGATGGGGAAATTGTGACCGACATTGAATGGGAAACGGGATACAATCACAGGGGCATTGAGAAGATCAATGAATCGAAAACCTTCGAACAGGTCTTTTTCGTTGTTGAGCGTATTTGTGGAATTTGCTCCACCTCCCATCCATTTGCCTATGCAAACGCCATGGAGGAAATTGCCCATGTAAAGGTGCCTGACCGTGCGAAATTCATAAGGACCATAGTCGGGGAGCTGGAAAGGATTCACAGTCATCTTCTGTGGGTGGGACTGGCCGGGCATTTTATTGGTTACAACACGGTCTTCATGTGGGCATGGAAATACCGGGAACCCGTTCTGGATCTTTTTGAGATCATCACCGGCAACCGCAACAGCTACGCCATGTTTAAAATTGGCGGTGTCAGAAGGGATATCGCGGACAAGGATTACTCCCTGATTTTGAAGATCCTGGATGCACTGAAGCCCAAGGTGGACATGTTAATGAAGGCCGTGATTGACGATCCGGTGATCCATATGCGGACGAAGGGGATCGGCATACTGACCAGGCAGGATATAACCGACTATTGTGCGGTGGGTCCGACAGCCCGGGCTTCCGGCCTTGATGCGGACATCCGGCGGGACGATCCCTATGCCGCCTATCCATTGGTTAACTGGAAGGTAATCACTGCCAATGAAGGCGATGTTTACGCCAAAGCCGTGGTCCGGTTCCTGGAGGTCTTCGAATCCATCAGCATCATTGAGCAATGCGTTGAAAAATTAAGAAAGGAAACACCAGGAACCATTGAGGTGAAAGTGAAGCATATCCCGGAGGGCGACGGATCGGGCAGGGCTGAGGCGCCCCGGGGCGAGGTGTTTCACTATGTGAAAACCGACGGCTCCAATTCGCCCGTCCGCCATAAGATCCGCGCCCCAAGTTATGTGAATGTGGCCACATTTAAAAAATCATGCGTCGGACAAACCATCAGTGATGCGACCCTCGCCCTGGCTGCCGTGGATCCCTGTTATTGCTGCACGGAGCGCATGGCCACTGTCTATAACGCCAAAACCCGTGAAAAAATCCTGGACGGAAAAGGGCTCATACAACTGTCACAACAACATACACAGGCAATCAGGCGAAACATGTAAGGAAAAAACCAGACATCCATGATCATCAACGAATTGCATATTGTCATCTTTTTGCCGGTTCTTGCGGGTCTGCTTTTTTTTCTGATCCCGGAGCGCCATTCCAGGGTAGTGGGTGTGCTTTCGATCCTTGTGGCCCTGGTGAACCTGGTTTATTCATTTCTGGTGTATTTTCGTCAGACGGGTCTTGCGACCCTGGAACTGGGACAAGGCCTGTTTCGTGACCAGTCAATTCTTCAATCCGTTCTCTCCCAGGCCGAGCAGTTTTCTTTGCTGAATGTGGATGGCCTCAGCAAGTTGATCGTTCTGTCGGCCGGCTTCATCACGCTGGTCATTTCGGTCTACTCCCTGGGGTACCTCTTGCCCAAAACCAGGCCGAGGCACTACTTTTCCTACTTTCTGATTACCGCTGGTTGTTCGAATGGGGCGGTCCTGGCTGACCATCTGTTGCTGTTTGTGTTTTTCTGGGGCATTCTCGGACTGACCCTTTATAAGCTCATTAAGGGGCATAACAGCATTACCGCCTCCACGGCCAAGAAAACCCTGATCATGATCGGGGCATCCGATGGGATAATGATCCTCGGACTGGCCCTCATCCTGCGTTTGGGGTTTCCGCTCTCCATCACCGGAATGGACGTTCCAACCAGCAATATGCTGGGGGTTGTTGCATTTTTTTGTTTGCTTATTGGTGCCTTCACCAAGGCGGGCGCATTTCCTTTTCATACATGGGTGCCGGACTTTTCAACCCATGCTCCGGCCAGCTCATCGGCCTTCCTTCCCGCCTCACTGGATAAATTGCTCGGCATCTACTTTCTGGCCAGGTTGTTCAATCATATGTTTGTTGTCGCCGGCTGGATTACACTTGCGGTATTGATTGCCGGGGTGGCCACCATCCTGATCGGGGTCATGATGGCCCTGGCCCAGCACAATTACAAGCGATTACTGGGGTATCACGCCGTTTCCCAGGTTGGCTATATGATTACGGGGCTTGCCCTTGGCTCACCGATCGGACTGGCAGGGGGACTGTTCCATATGGTGAACAATGCCTTGTATAAAAGCGGATTGTTCCTGTCGGCCGGCCACATAGAGCGGCAAACAGGACGTCACCTGATCGGCGATCTTGGCGGACTGTCCAGGGTGATGCCGCTTACCTTTTTTGCCGTGGTCGTTTTTTCCCTCTCCATTGCCGGCATTCCTCCCCTGAACGGGTTTGCCTCAAAATGGTTGATATACCAGGGCATTATCCAGTTTGGGGAAGGGGAGGGGTTGGCAAACCAGTTATGGGTCGTATGGCTGGCATTTGCCATGTTTGGTTCGGCTCTGACGCTCGCCAGTTTTGTGAAATTCCTTTCCGGAATTTTTCTGGGTCCCATAAAGCCGGTTTACCAGTCGATCAGGGAGAAAAACCCCTTGCTTTGGCTGCCGCAGGCTGTGCTGGCTGTGATATGCATTGTCTTTGGCGTATTCTCCTACAACTGGGTCATACCAAAAATCATCGGGGCCGCGAGCGGATCATTTTCTTACATCGGGGTGTGGGAGTCTCCCACCGTGTCCCTGCTTGTTCTGATCAGCATTGTGCTTGGATTGATCATTTACCGGGTGATGGGCAGGAACAATATCAGGGTGGACGAGCCCTTCATCCTGGGGGAACCGGCAGGGAGCAAAGCCGGTTTTGAATCGGGTGAATTTTACAAAACCATCACGGCCAACGAATCCCTGAAAGCCATGTACAGGGGGGCTGAGCAAAAATATTTTGATTTGTATGAAATTGCCCGGACAACGGTTTTGGGTCTGAGTAAGGGGCTCTCATGGCTTCATTCGGGGATTCTGCCGGTTTATCTGATCTGGATGATCGCCGGGTTAATACTTATGTTAGTCGTCTTTCTGTAAACGTCTTTTATTATGGAAGTGCTTCTTGCCGTCATAATCATCCTGATGATCGCCGGTTCGATCTATACCCTGCATGCGGGCGATTTGCTTTCGGCAGTCATCTCTTACGGGGTTACCGGATTCGGACTGGTGATTTGTTTTCTGCTTCTGAAAGCGCCTGATCTGGCCATTGCCCAGATTGTGGTTGAAATCGTTACCCTGATCATTATGATAGCGGTTATCCGGATCAGTACCCGGGAGGACCTTTCCGAGAAAACCACCATTCGTGTGGAGGGCGTTCGTTATGTGAACCTTGGTTCCGCGGTTTATTTTATCACCGGACTGGTGTTTGTTGCGGCCCTGCTGTATTTTTTCAACCTGGCGGTTTCCGGACTGAATCCTTTTGGAATTCACCAACTGAGAATGGCCTCCGCCTATATTGAGAAAGGCGCTGAGCTTACCGGGAGTGCCAACCTGGTGGCTGGCATCCTGTTTGATTTCCGGGCGTATGACACCCTTGGGGAAGCCACCATTTTGATTACCGCCGTAATGGGGATTCTCACGGTTTTGAGACTTAAAGGGAGGAAATGACCATGGAGAAAGGAATGACCGGCATCGTTAAAACAGTAGCACGCCTGATCAGTGGGGTGGTATTCGTTTTTGGAATCTACCTGGTAACCCATGGCCACCTGACTCCGGGAGGGGGATTTGCCGGGGGCACCGTGATCGCGGGCTCCTTTATTTTGCTTGTTCTTGCTTTTGGAGACGACATGATGCATCTGCGCCGGGTTAAGGAAGGCTCTTCTGCACTTGAGAATATGGCCATTCTGGCCTTTTTGCTTGCCGGGGTCCTGGGAATGGTGCTGGGCAGCAAGGTGTTTTTTGCGAATTTCCTTGCCCGGGGCGTTGTCGGAGAGTTGGTCAGCGCCGGGATCATTCCTGTTTTCAATCTATTGATTGGCCTGGAGGTGGCCGCCGCTCTTTTTACCGTTTTTCTTGCATTTGTAATCTTTAAAGAGGAGGAGAAATGACCCTTTACATTTTGTGTTTCTTGCTTTTTTTGGTGGGCCTTTACGGGGTCATTACCCGCCGAAATGTGATCAAGATCGTATTGGGCATATGTATCATGGAATACAGCCTGAATCTCCTCCTTGTTTTGGTCGGTTACATTGAAGGTGGTGACGCCCCCATTCTGATCAGGGGGCATGAAGGGACCAGCTTTGTGGATCCGCTCCCACAGGCCATGGTGTTAACGGTCATTGTGATTGGCCTGGCCACTACGGCGATGTTGCTTGCCATCGCCATCAGGGTGTATAAAAAGCACGGAACGTTTGATATCAGGGAAATTAAACAATTAAAAGGTTAGTGAGATGTTGCTTTTAATCCCTTTGTTTGTGATCCTGCCGCTTACAGGGGCTTTCATCATCCCGGTCCTGACCGGGTTCTGGAAACCCCTTCCCAAGGTGGTCTCCCCATTGCTGATGTTTGTCCTTAGTGCCTTCAGCCTGCTTCTTTTCTTCAGGGAGGAAGGGGTCCTTGTATATCATGTCGGGGGATGGGAATTGATCGACGGCATTCCGGTGGGCATTCATTTTGTGGTGGACGGGCTCAGTGTGTTGATGCTCTCCATCATCAACCTGATCGGTTTCCTCGCCTGCTTTTATTCCGTGTCATATATCCGGAAATTTACCGGAAACAGGTACTTCTATTCCCTGTTTTGCCTGATGGTTGCGGGCATGAATGGCGTGGTGATTACTGGTGATTTGTTCAATCTGTTTATCTTCCTGGAGATCGCCGTTATTTCCAGTTATGCCCTGGTTGCCTTTGGCATTGAAAAGGATGAGCTGGAAGCTTCCTTCAAATACCAGGTCCTGGGAGGCCTGGCCTCCTTGCTTATTTTGCTTGGGGTGGCCATCCTTTACTGGCAAACAGGATCGCTTAACATGGCGGATATTTCCATGCTGTTAAAGGAAAACGGGCAAATGGCTTCGCTTCAATTTGTTCAGATCCTGTTTATTGCCGGATTTGGGCTGAAGGCGGCAATGATTCCTTTCCATGCCTGGCTTCCCGATGCCCACTCTTCTGCGCCGGCCCCTATCTC
The DNA here is from genome assembly GCA_041690235.1 of Bacteroidales bacterium. Lineage (GTDB taxonomy): Bacteria > Bacteroidota > Bacteroidia > Bacteroidales > UBA7960 > SLSG01. The sequence goes on along the minus strand of JAWLHS010000003.1, from coordinate 16,346 downwards.
TGCGATGCTTTCCGGCGTATTGATCAAGGCTGTCGGTATATACTGCATCATGCGCTTGTTCTTCAATGTGTTCGAGTTGAATTACCAGGCCGCTATGCTGATTGCCGTTGTCGGTACCGTTTCAATGGTTGGTGGGGTGCTGCTGGCGATTGGACAATGGGACTTTAAGCGGTTACTGGCTTACCACAGCATCAGTCAGATGGGGTATGTGATGCTCGGGCTCGGGATGGGAATGGTGATCCTTTCGGTTGGCGGAAACCCCGGAGTCGCTGCGCTGGCCATCCTTGGCGGTTTATTTCATATGGTCAATCATGCCGTATTTAAGGGCTTGCTTTTCCTGAATTCCGGGGCGGTTGAATATAAAACCGGAACCCGGATGCTGCGGGAACTCGGCGGACTTTCCGGGAATATGCCATTAACGGCCTCCACCTCTTTCAGTGCCTCAATGGCCATATCAGGCATCCCCCCCTTCAATGGGTTCTTTAGTAAATTACTGATTATCATTGCTGCTGTTCAGGGCCGGTTTTATTTAATGGCGGTGCTGGCTGTCATTGTCAGCATAGTGACCCTGGCCTCCTTTATGAAGGTTCATCGGTATGTCTTTTCAGGAATACCAAGATTCAAAGACAAAAAAGTATTCGGAGAGGCCCCTTTCAGCATGGGTTTCTCCATGGTCATCCTTGCCCTGCTCTGCCTGGGACTTAGTCTTTTGATCATTCCGTTTTTCAGGGACATTTTTCTGACACCGGCCGTGGATGTCCTGATTAATACCCTTGACTATTCAAAACCAATTTTAGGACTTCCGTTATGAGGTATTTGGCCATATTTCTTTTGCTCATGATTGTCTGGTTGTTGTTTACCTTCAACCTGAAGCCGGATAGTCTCCTGGTCGGCGGACTTTCTTCTCTGCTGGCCGTGGTGGTTTTCGGAAAGTATTTTCCATGGGGAAGCCGGAAGGTCCTGCAACCCGGCAGGTATTTATGGGCCCTCGCTTTTTTATTTGTTTTTCTTTGGGAGTGCATAAAAGCCAACTTCGATGTGGCTTACAGGGTGCTGCACCCCGCCCTCCCGATCAGGCCCGGGATCGTGAAAGTCAGACTGAATGTGCAGACGGATATGGCCAAAACCATGCTTGCCAACTCCATAACCATGACCCCGGGCACCATCACCATTGATATTATCGGCGATTACATTTACATACACTGGATTTATGTGAGCAGTATGGACTCTGAGGTGTATTCCGGGAAAATCTGCGGCAGGTTTGAAAAATATATCAGGAGGATTTTTGAATGAGCCCTATGTACCATTATTTTCTTTACCCCCTGGTTGGCATGTGCTTTCTTTGCCTTTACAGGGTCATTAAAGGCCCCACCATGGCCGATCGCATGGTTGGCATCGATATCCTGGGCATCCTTGTGGTGGGCATTACCGCCATCATTGCCATGAAGACCGATAGAATGTTTATTCTGGATATCGGCATTGCCTGGATTATTTTAAGTTTTATCGGAACACTGACATTGGCTAAATATTTAGGGAGGAATAAACTCAATGAGTGAAACCATTAGCATCGTATTGATCTGTATCGGCATCCTTTTTGATTTTTTCGGATGCCTGGGCCTGCTACGTTTTCCTGATGTCTATAACCGGCTTCAGTCTGCTACCAAATGCGTTACCCTGGGAACCTGGTGCATTCTGCTCGGGGTTTTTGTCAAATTCGGGTTCTCAGAGATCGGCATCAAAGCGCTGGTCTCCATCCCCCTTTTGTTCCTGGCATCAACGGTTGCAGCGCACTCCCTTGCAAGGGGGGCCTATCATTATGGATTCGGGCTATGGGAAAAAAGTGTGGCGGACGATTATAAAAAAAAGCTTTTAAGCATGGAGTCGGATGGTGTGGCCTCAGGGGAAAAGCCCGAAGGAGACACCCCGGAGAAACCCAAAAAGCAGGTGAACGGGGAAAATCAATTTTGACATGAAGTATCCTAAAATCAGAGAAATCAGGGAAGCCGTTGTTTCGCTCATTTCACCGGCCTACACTTCGCGTTTTCCCCAGGAGGCACATACCCCCTTTGAGAAATTCAGGGGAAAGCCCGTGGTTGATGAGGACCATTGCGTTGGATGTGAAACCTGCGCCAATGTTTGTCCGCCGGGGGCCATTCAGTTCGTTGACGATCCTGTTCGTGGGATCAGAACCATCACAAGGGATTATGGCCGGTGCATCTTTTGCGGACAATGTGAGGCGCATTGCATTACCGGCAAGGGGGTGGCCCTTTCGGAAACCTTGTTCGACCTTTCCACCTTCGACAGGAACAGCCTGGTTGAGACCCAGGAACGGGAATTGATCCTTTGTCAGTCCTGCCAGGCCGTTATTACAACCCGCGCGCATTTTTCCTTTATCCATGAAACACTTGGCCCCAAAGCCTTTTCTTCCATGATGAATCTGAATCATTTGAACGAGCGGTTAAAACTTGCTGCGCCGCAGGACACCCGGGTCAAAGTGATCGATCATTTGAAAAGGAAGGATATGTTCAATATTGTTTGCCCGAACTGCCTCCGCCAGGTTCTGGTTAAGGATTTGCTTTAGTCTTCTTCAGGCCTAAATGATTGATGGAAAAAATTCTTCCCCGCCTTTCCGATCCGGACCTTCGTATCGTATTTGCCGGCATTGGCAATGTCCTTCGCAATGATGACGGAGTCGGGCCCTTTATTGCCGCCCGGATTAAAACACGCGACAATTGGGTGGTCCTCATTCCGGAATCCGGATTGGAGCGGTACATCTCTGCCATAACCAGGGAGAAACCAGACCTGCTGCTTATTCTTGATTGCGTAGAATTTTGGGAACCCCCCGGATTCTGGAAGCCCATCCCCATCGGGCAGGTGGTGGAAACAAGCCTTCACAGCCACAATATATCCCTCCAGAGGCTGTCGGCATTTTTTGATTCAGAAACCTGGGTGATCGGGGTTCAGCCTGGTGATATGCGGGTTGGAGAAAGCCTTTCCGGGACTGTCCGAAGGTCGGCCGAAGAAATCATTTCCATCATTAATCGGTCTTAGGGATTGCCCTTCTTGTTTAACTCCAGATTATTTATTTATTTTAATAAGCTGATAACCCGTGTTTTGCGCGGTTATTGAAGAAATATTTATTTAGTTTGCTTCTAAATTGCCACCGGAACGGAAAATTATTAAAGAAAAAATTATTTAATTCAAAACCTCTTGTTAATTTTGGGCCGAAAAATAACTGATTTCCAACAATAATTAACGTCACATTAAATCGGAAAGGGAAAAACATGACTAAAATTGATGCGTTCGTAAAAGAGCAGGCCGATAAGTACGGCCGTCGCCGCGACAGTCTGATGCCTGTTCTCCAGGCTGTGGTTCAATCGGAGCGGTTTCTTTCGGAAGAAGCCATGATTGCCATTGCCAGGGAGCTCGACCTGAGCGCCGCTGATGTATATGGTACGGCCTCTTTTTACACCTTCATGGATACAAAGCCCAGGGGCAAGCATATTATTCGTATCTGCAAGACCATCACCTGCCACATGAAAGGCAAGGATGCCATTGTCGATGTGCTCGAAGATATGCTGAAGATCAAGGTCGGTGAAACCACATCCGACGGGATGTTCAGTTTGCTCCAGGCCAATTGCCTTGGCTGGTGCCATAAGGGCCCCGTTATGCTGGTAAACGATGAGGTTTATCCGGAGATCAGCCCTGAAAAAGCGGTCGAAATTATTGGCGGATACCTGAAAAAAGGCTGAACCATTATTTGAACCGGAAAAAATTTTAAAACGAAAAAGTAAATCAACAGCGTTATGGAAAATAAGATAAAAAAAGTTGATCTCATTTTTGATCAGGTAGATCACCTTGCCATTCTGGACAAATCTTTTCAACGCACCGAGGACGAAATTATCCTGGATGTGATTGACTCCGGACTTCGTGGCAGGGGAGGAGCAGGGTTCCCGACGGGCTTGAAGTGGAAGTTCGCCAAAAATGAAGAATCTGAACAGAAATATGTGATCTGCAATGCCGACGAGGGGGAACCCGGAACCTTCAAGGACCGGGAGATTCTGACCCAGGTTCCTGAAAAGGTCCTCGCAGGGATGGCACTTTGCGGCTTTTGCATTGGCGCCAGTGAGGGGTACATATACCTTCGTGCGGAGTATAATTTCATGCTTCCCATGTTGAATGAGCGTGTGGCGGCCTTTAATAAACAAATGAAGGAGCGGAACGTGGAGTTTGCCGTTTTTATCCGCTCAGGTAGCGGAGCTTATGTTTGTGGAGAGGAAACGGCGCTGATGGAATCCATGGAAGGGAAAAGGGGAGAACCACGCAACAAACCACCATTCCCTACCTCCAAAGGATACCTGGGCAAGCCCACATCCATTAATAACGTGGAGACCCTTGTTTTTGCGTTGATGATTGCCCATCATGGTCCTCAGCAGTTCAAGGACATGGGTACGTTTGACTCCAGGGGATCAAAGGTTTTTTCTGTTTCGGGAGATACGCCCAATGCCGGCATCTACGAGCTTGAACTTGGAATGACCCTTGAGCAATTCGTCAATGAGTTTGGAGATGGAGACACCAAGGCCGTGCAGGTGGGTGGTGCTTCCGGATTCTGCGTTTCCCGCAAGCATTTCAAAGAGACCCTGATCGGCTTTGAAGGCATACCCACGGGTGGATCGATGATGATCTTCAACAGCTCCCGGTCCATGTACAACATTCTTCACGATTACCTGGAATTTTTCGAGGAAGAATCCTGCGGGCAATGCACCCCTTGCAGGGTCGGTTGTCAACAACTTTTAAAGGGCATTGAGGCTGTGAAGAAAGGGATAAAGCCCCCATCCTACCTTGAAGAACTGCAGAAGTTGTCCGAAACCATGCGGCTCGCCTCCAAATGCGGACTCGGTCAATCGGTTCCCAACCCGTTCAACTCAATTATTAATAACTTCCGGGAAGAGGTCATTTACTAAATCCGGTCAATAACGATAAACAGGAGATATTACCATGAGTAAATATAAAGTAAACCTGAAGATTAACAACATCCCGATTTCAGTGGATGAGGGCACCACCATTCTGGAAGCTGCCCGCCAGTTAAATTTCAAGATCCCCACCCTGTGCCATCATGATGACCTTTGTGTTGCAGGGAATTGCCGGGTTTGTGTTGTGGAACAGAAGGGGGCCAGATTGCTCCCGGCATCCTGTGCCACCCCGGTAAGCGAAGGCATGGAGATCCAGACCAACAGCATGAAGGTTCGCCAGGCCAGGAAGCACGTTGTTGAATTGCTGCTCTCAGAGCACAATGCAGATTGCACAAAGTGCTTTAAAAGCGGTAGTTGCGAGTTGCAGAGCTTGTCGAACGACTATCGGATTGGTGACCACGTGTTTCTTGATTTGGTCAAAGACAAGGAGAAGGTTCACGACATTTCCAGTCCCTCGATCGAAAAGGACGACAGCAAATGTATTCGCTGCCAGCGCTGCGTTCGGACCTGTACCGATTTGCAGTCCGTTACAGCCCTTGCCGTGACCAATAAGGGAAATGAGATGAAGATCTCTACCTTCCTGGACAAACCCATGAACGATGTGGTATGCACGAACTGCGGACAGTGCATCAACCGTTGCCCCACTGCAGCCCTCACCGAAAGGAACTATATCGACGAGGTATTTGATGCGATATACGATCCCAAGAAATTCGTGGTGGTCCAGACGGCTCCGGCAACCCGCGTTGCCATTGGCGAAGAGTTTGGGATGGAGCCGGGTAGCCGTGTCACCGGGAAACTGGTTGCCGCCCTGCGTCGTCTTGGATTTGACAAAGTGCTTGATACCGATTTTACCGCCGATTTGACCATTATGGAAGAAGGCACTGAGTTGCTGACCCGGCTGAAAGATGCCCTGGTCGATGGCAAAGATGTGGCCCTTCCGATGATGACCAGTTGTTCCCCGGGCTGGATCAAGTTTCAGGAGCATTTGTACCCGGACTTCCTTGCCAATTTGTCTACATGCAAGTCGCCTCAACAGATGTTCGGTCCCCTTGCCAAGACCTATTATGCCGAGAAAGTGAACAAGAACCCGGCCGATATGGTTGTGGTTTCCGTCATGCCCTGTGTGGCCAAGAAATTTGAGGCAGAGCGCCCCGAGATGCGCGGCAGCGGCTATAAGGATGTGGACTTTGTGATCACCACCCGTGAATTGGGAATGATGATTCACCAGGCAGGCATTGACTTCGAAAAACTGGAAGACGAACGATACGACAATATACTTGGGGAATCCACAGGGGCTGCCGTCATTTTCGGTACCACGGGTGGTGTGATGGAAGCCGCTCTCCGGACCGCTTATGAGATAGTAACCGGCCGTGAGGTTCCGTTTACAAATTTAAATATCAAGCCCGTACGAGGTATGGAAGGCGTGAAGGAAGCATCCGTTAAGATCAAGGATGTGAAGCCGGAATGGAGTTTCCTTGAAGGTGTTGAGCTCAATGTAGCCATCGCCCATGGTTTGGCGAATGCCAAAATCTTGATGGACAAAATCAAAGCCGGAGAAGCCAACTTCCACTTTATTGAAATCATGGCCTGCCCGAGTGGGTGCATCGGCGGGGGCGGACAACCCATCCCGACCAATATGGAAATCCGGAAAAAGCGGGCTGCCGGGATCTATGAGGAGGATGAAAGCCTGGTGATCCGCAAATCCCATGAGAATCCTGAGGTGACCGAGATTTACAAATCCTTCCTGCACGAGCCCCTGGGGCATAAATCCCACGACTTGCTGCACACGCATTACCAGGCCAGGAAGCGCTACTAGGTTTTCGCGGTCCGGATTCGGTAAAGATTGGCCTGGGTTTGGCGAAGCCATATGGATTCGTTGGGACTTTGGCCAATCTTTTTTTGAAGAATATGCATGTGTCGCCTCTCTGGGGCGCTTGGGGGTCGGATTATATAAGAATAATTTCCTTTTAACTCGATGTGTTTTCGAATTCAATGAGTAATTTATTCCCTATTAAATATTTCGGTTTTTATGTGAATAAATCAAACATCTGTTTTATATTTACACATATTATTGTTGGCAGTCAACATGTTAAAGTTTGAAGCAATTAAAGTTGTTAATTAAATAACAAAAATAATTTATTTAAAATTTTTAATTGTTATTAAAATATTTTTTTAATTAAAGAAAAAAATATTTATTTTTACTATTCGAGGCCGCAGGGTCGGAGTGAAACAATAAAGACCAGCCTTATGAAAATTAAAAGCCACAACAATATAAAAGGAGAAAGCCCCCAGGTGCCTGAACCGACGCTCAGAAGGCTCCCGGGTTACCTTAGTTATTTCAAGGCACTGAAGATTAATAATATTGAGTTTGTGTCCAGCAGTCAGATTGCTGCTACCTTTAATATGGATGCCACCCTGGTGACCAAAGACCTCTCCTATACCGGGATCAGGGGCCGGACCAAGATTGGTTATAAAGTGGATACCCTCATTGAAACCATCATCGTTTTTCTGGATTTTAATTCGCATGAACATGCCTTTTTGTTTGGTGTGGGGAACCTGGGCAAGGCCCTCATCAATTATGAGGGGCTGAACCAATATGGCCTGAAGATTTCAGCCGGTTTTGATGTAGATCCTCTTGTTATTAATACAGTCATCAAAGGGGTGAAGATTTACGCTGCCGATGATTTCAGGGACTTGTCACGAAAGATTCCGGCCCGTATCGGTATCATTACCACCCCTGATAACAAAGCCCAGGAGACGGCGGATCTGATGGTTGCCTGGGGGATTAAGGCCATTTGGAATTTTACCCCTCAATCCATCAAAGTGCCCGAAAACATCATTGTGGAGAATACCTCCATCTATTCTGATCTCGCAGTCATTTTGAACAAATTGAATAAATAGGTTCCTGTCAGGGGGTATTTATAATTAGAGCCTTTCTAAATTGGATGGTCTATGCCCCTGATTACCCCATTGCTGAATGGTTTCCGGGTCCAGGTCTAATTCCGGATTGGTGGAGTGTTGTTCAAGATGTGAAATTATTAACAACTTTTCTTGGTTTATGATTCCCAATCTTTTATCTTTGCACAAAAATCAAAGGCAGGGGGTGTGTCCCGCGAATAACAAGGATTCGCACCATTTTTTCCACCCCAGGCAGGCCGATTAAAAGAGGAACCCAAGCATGAAAATTCAGGAAATCATTGAGATACTGGATGCCGAGATTCTTTGCGGCCATGACAAAATGGAGGTGGGCATTGAAGTTGCGTTTGCTTCGGATCTGATGAGTGATGTGCTGACACTGAAGAACGATCATGTACTGCTGATTACCGGTTTGGCAAATACACAGACCATCCGGACGGCTGAAATGTCTGACATCCAATGCATCATTTTTGCCAGAAACAAAAAAGTAACTGAAGAAATGCTTGAGTTGGCCAGGGAGAATGAGATCATTGTTCTTCAATGCAGGTATTCAGTTTACAGGACTTGCGGGTTGTTATTCAGTGCTGGTGTGAAACCTGTATTTTAACGGACATGGGCGAGGCAATGCATCTGGAGTTCAATATTGAAGGAGGCAATTTTTCGCGGGCCGGATACGCCTCCAGTCAAATCAAGAAAGCGCTTAAACAAATGGGGGTGGATCTCGCAGTGATCAAACGGACCGTGGTTGCATCCTACGAAGGGGAAGTCAATGTGGTTGCCCACGCACAAAGCGGCACGGTATACGTTGATATTGATTCCCGGGCGGTTTGTATCGCCATTGTTGATGAAGGGCCCGGGATCCCGGATATTGAGGCAGCCATGGAGGAAGGCTTTTCCACGGCCAGTGTCAGTGTCAGGGAAATGGGGTTCGGAGCCGGAATGGGTTTGCCCAATATGAAAAAGAATGCCGACAAACTTGAGGTGAGCAGCGAAGTTGGAAAGGGAACCCGGGTGGTGATCACCATGTTTTTGAATGGCGATGAAGAATAGGGGATGGAGCATTCATCAGGAAATTTTAAATTGAATTGTATATGACTGTTGCAGATGTTGTCAGGGAATTTAAGCTGAAGGTCTTTTCCGGGGAGAAGGGCCTTCATCGCATTGTTGAAGGTGGTTATGTGTCAGATTTGCTGAGCGATGTGATGGGAAATGCGGAGGCGGGAGAGATTTGGATGACCTTGCAAACGCATAAAAACGTGATGGCCATTGCCTCGCTGAAAGACCTGGCTGCCGTTCTGCTGGTTGCCGGTAATCAGCCTGATGAGGACACGGCCCGGCAGAGCGAATCTGAAGGTATTCCCATCTTGGGAACGAGCCTGGGTGCTTTTGATATGACCGGAAAGATATACGAATTTATAAAAGGGGATGCGAATATTCAAGGCTGATTTGCATGTGCATTCCGTTCTCTCCCCATGCGGTGACTTGGAGATGAGTCCGGCGAGAATTGTGGAAGAGGCTGCCAGGAAGAAAATCGATATCCTTGGAATTGCCGACCACAACAGCACCTTGCACGGGCCCCTCATTAAAAGGCTGGCCGCCGAGAAGGGGATATTCGTTCTTTGTGGGGCCGAAGTGACCACCAAAGAAGAGACCCACTGCCTGGCGTTCTTTGAAGATTTGGAAAAATTAGGGATTTTTCAGCAATACCTGGAGGATCACCTCCCGGATATTGCCAACAATCCACGCTATTTCGGGTACCAGGTCGTGGTTGATGAAAACGGCCTGATTCTGGAGCAGATCGATAAACTATTGATCTCGGCCCTGGATCAGACCATTGAACAGCTCGAAGAAAAGGTTCATGGCCTGGGCGGTTTGTTTATTCCTGCCCATATAGACCGCCCAAGTTACAGCCTGATCAGTCAGCTCGGGTTTGTACCCCCGGGCCTCAGGGCAGATGCCTTTGAAGTTTCCCGTCTGACAACCCCTGCTGATATGGTTAAAAAGTTTCCATACCTGGAAGGGCGGTCATTCATTGGGGGATCGGATGCGCACCAGCCGGAACAGATTGGAAGCAGAAAAACGCTGATGCTGATTCAGGAAGCCGGCTTTGAAGAGATCCGCCTGGCCCTGAAAGGGGAAGGCGGGCGAACGGTGATGATAGAACCCGGGCATGGGCGTTCAAATGAAGTGAGCAGAAATTAGAAAGGATTTAGACAAGGAGTGAAGGATTTGTCATTGCATATACTGGATATTGTCCAAAACTCAATCGCTGCCGGGGCCAGCCTGGTAGAGGTTGACATAGACGAGGCCTTGGCATCCAACACCCTTGAAATTGCGGTTGCAGACAATGGCCGGGGTATGTCCGCTGAGGTGCTGGATCAGGTCAGTGATCCCTATTTTACTTCCAGAAAAACGCGGAAGGTCGGGTTGGGGATCCCATTGTTAAAACAAAATGCCCAGCAAACGGGAGGCAAGCTGCACATAGAGTCCAGTCCCGGGAAAGGGACACGCCTTATGGCCCTGTTTGTGCATGACCATATTGACCGGCCCTCATTGGGAGATATACCCGGCGTGATTTCCATGCTTTGTGGCGCTAATCCCGGGCTGGAATTTGTTTATAGCCACCGGATTGATGACAGGGTATACCGCTTCGATACCAGGGAGGTCAAAGAGGCCCTGGATGGTGTTCCCTTAAGCGAACCGGGGGTGATTCGCCTTATCAGAGAAATGATTAAGGAAAACCTGATTAACATACAATAATGATTCAAGCAATGTATAAAATGGGAGATTCAAAAATGACAAAAATCAAATCATTGGACGATCTGAGGAAAATGAAAGAAAGCTTTCAGTCAAAGATCGCCTTAAGGGAGAAAAGTGACAATCCCGAAGGCAGGGTGATGATCAAAGTGGCCATGGCGACCTGTGGTATTGCCTCCGGTGCCAAAGAAGTAATGGAGTTTCTGGTGGACGAACTGGACAAGCGCGGCATCGATGCCATTGTTTCCCAAACGGGCTGCATGGGCTATTGCTACGCCGAACCAACTGTCGAGGTGACATTGCCAGGGAAAGAGCCTGTTGTATTTGGGTATGTGGATGCCGCGAAGGCTGACGGGATCATCGAGAAATACATCAAAACCGGGGAACTCCTCGAAGGGATCATTCCCATCAATTACGAAACCATTGACTAATTTTTAAACAGGAGGACGTATAGAATGGCAAAATTCAAAATGCATATGCTGGTCTGTGGTGGCACGGGTTGCAGGGCCTCGGCCAGTGACATGCTGTATAAGAATCTAAGAAAAGAAGTGAAAGAAAACGGGCTGGAGGATGAGGTTCAGGTCATCACCACCGGCTGTTTTGGCTTTTGCGAAAAAGGGCCCATTGTTAAAATGATCCCGGACAATACCTTTTACGTTTCGGTAAAGCCGGAAGATGCCAAATTGATCGTGGAAGAGCATGCCATCAAAGGACGAAAGGTGGAGAAGTTGTTGTATAAGGATCCTGTAAAAAAGGAACAAATTCCGGATTCAAAACATATGGGTTTTTACAAGAAGCAGATCCGGATTGCATTGCGGAATTGCGGCCTGATTGATCCTGAAAATGTCGATGAATACCTTGCTGCCGATGGATATGAAGCCCTGGGAAAAGTACTGTCTGAAATGACCCCGGAGCAGGCCATCCAGGAAATGATCGATTCAGGACTACGCGGCCGCGGTGGCGGCGGTTTCCCAACCGGAATCAAATGGCAGATAGCAAGCAAGGTTCAGGCCGTACAGAAATTCGTTGTCTGCAATGCAGATGAAGGGGACCCCGGTGCATTCATGGATCGTTCCATTCTGGAAGGTGACCCCCATAGTGTGCTGGAAGCCATGGTCATCAACGGCTATTGCATCGGTGCAACAAAAGGCCTGATCTATATCCGCGCAGAATACCCCCTGGCCATCCATCGTTTGAAGATTGCCATCAACCAGGCAAGGGAATACGGGCTGTTGGGTACCGACATTCTGGGTAGCGGTTTCGACTTCGATGTGGAAATTCGCTATGGGGCCGGTGCGTTTGTTTGCGGTGAAGAAACTGCCCTGATCCACTCCATGGAAGGAGAACGGGGAGAGCCCACCTTTAAACCCCCCTTCCCGGCGCAAAGTGGTTATCTCGGCCTCCCGACAAATGTGAACAATGTGGAGACTTTTGCCAATATTCCGGTTATATACAACAAAGGGGCCAAATGGTTTGCCGGTATTGGAACCGAAAAGTCAAAGGGAACCAAGGTATTTGCCCTGGCCGGAAAGATCAATAACGTTGGTCTCATAGAGGTGCCGATGGGGATCACACTCCGGGAGGTGATTTTTGAGATCGGTGGCGGCATCAAGGATGGAAAGAAGTTCAAAGCCGTCCAGACCGGTGGTCCCTCGGGCGGATGCCTGACGGAAAAACACCTGGATACCCCCATTGATTTCGACAACCTCATTGCCGCAGGCTCCATGATGGGATCCGGCGGAATGATCGTAATGGACGAAGACGATTGCATGGTTGCGGTGGCCAAGTTCTACCTCGACTTTACCGTGGAGGAGTCCTGCGGGAAATGTTCACCCTGCCGGATAGGAAATAAAAGGTTGTATGAACTGCTCGACAAAATCACCAAAGGCAAGGCAAAGATGGAGGACCTGGATCACCTCAGGAATCTGAGTATGGTCATCCGTGACACTTCTCTCTGCGGTCTCGGACAAACCTCTCCAAATCCGGTACTGTCGACCATGGATAACTTCCATGGGGAATATCTTGCCCATATTGAGGATGGGCGTTGCCCGTCAGGTGTCTGTAAAGACCTGATCCGCTTCGAGATCATCCCGGAAAACTGCGTTGGGTGCACTGCCTGTGCGCGTAATTGCCCGGTAAACTGCATTGCCGGAGAAAGAAAACAACTGCATACCATTGACCAGTCACTCTGTATCAAATGCGGTGCCTGTATGGAGAAATGTAAGTTTAACGCCGTAACAGTCATTTAGAAACCAATAAGGAACGATAATAATGGAACTGATAAATATCACAATAGATAAAAGGCCTGTCCAGGTTGAAAAAGGGACAACCATATTCCACGCCGCGAAAAAACTGGGAATTGAAATCCCAACCCTTTGCTATATGAACCTGGGGGACCTGAATATAGAACATAAACCAGGGGGGTGCCGCGTTTGTGTGGTGGAGGTCGAAGGACGCCGAAACCTGGCCCCTTCCTGTGCAACGGAATGCGCAGATGGGATGGATATACAAACCCACAGCATGAGGGTGCTGAACGCCCGCAAAACCGTTCTGGAACTGATACTGTCGGACCATCCCTTCGATTGCCTGATTTGTGCGAAAAGCGGTCATTGTGATCTGCAAAACATGGCCATCAAAATGGGTGTGCGGGATATTCCCTACCAGGGAGAGAAATCCACCTATAAGCCAGACTTTTCACCGGCCATCATAAGGGAGATGGACAAATGCATCATGTGCCGCCGTTGTGAAACCATGTGCAACGACTTTCAGACCGTTGGTGTACTTTCAGGCATTAATCGTGGCTTCGAAGCCGTTGTAGCACCTGCCTTTGAGCGGGACCTTGATCATAGCGAATGCACCTATTGCGGTCAATGCGTGGCCGTTTGTCCCACCGGAGCCCTTACAGAAGTTGACCACACCAACCAGGTCGTTCGTGCTTTGGCTGACCCGACAAAAACAGTCGTTGTGCAGACCGCTCCAGCGGTGCGGGCCGCCCTGGGCGAAGAATTCGGGATGGAAGCCGGAACCCTGGTCACCGGGAAAATGGTCTCCGCCCTCAGGCACCTTGGATTTGACTACGTGTTTGATACGGACTTTGCCGCCGACCTGACCATTATGGAAGAAGGGACTGAGTTGCTGGACCGCCTGACGCGCCACCTGAACGGGGATCAGTCCGTTAAGCTGCCCATGTTGACATCCTGCTGTCCGGGTTGGGTTAATTTCTTTGAGTACCACTTTCCGGACATGCTCGACATCCCCTCCACGGCACGTTCGCCCCAACAGATGTTTGGATCCATCGCAAAGTCCTATTTTGCTGAAAAAGTAAATGTCGATCGCAAAAACATGGTGGTGGTTTCCGTCATGCCTTGTGTGGCTAAGAAGTATGAGTGTACCCGTGAGGAGTTCCAGGTTGACGGCAATCCTGATGTGGACTTTTCCATCTCTACCCGCGAGCTGGCCGCCCTGATCAAGAGATCCAATTTGAACCTGAACGATCTTCCCCAGGAGGATTTTGACAAACCCATGGGTGAGTCGTCCGGTGCCGGCGTGATCTTCGGTACCACAGGCGGGGTTATAGAGGCCGCTGCCCGCACAGCTTACGAGCTTCATACCGGGAAATCGCTGGCAAAGGTCGACTTTGAACAGCTGCGTGGTCTGGAAGGGATCCGTTCGGCCACGGTTGATTTTGACGGCGTCGAAATTAGGATCGGTATTGCCCATGGACTGGGTAATGCACGAAAACTGCTCGAAGAGATCAAGGCGGGTAAAAGCCAGTATCATGCGATTGAGATCATGGCCTGCCCGAGTGGATGTATAGGTGGAGGCGGACAACCACTGCACCATGGCAATCCGGAAATCCTGAAAGCCCGGCAGAAGGCCATTTATCGGGAAGACGCCGGAAAAGCCATCCGGAAGTCGCATGAGAACCCCGACATCATAAAGCTGTATGAGGAATTCCTCGGCAAACCGATGAGCGAAAAGGCACATCACCTCCTGCATACCCATTATTTCGACAAGAAACACAAAGATGTGTTACTCGATTAGGGGACTGAGCCTTTATTGAAAACCGATTTTTAACAATAAAATTCACAACAATGACATCCATAAAAGTTAAACTCAAGGAAGGCGATGTGCAGCGGCTGAAAGAGGTGGCCAAATCGTTTGGGAACAAACCCGGTGAGCTGATCAATGTGTTGCATAAAGCCCAGGAAATCTTCGGCTATCTGCCCGCCGAGGTGCAGGAGATCGTCGCCCAGGAATTGAATGTTTCGGTCGCCAAAGTATATGGGGTGGTGACGTTTTATTCCTTCTTTACGATGCTGCCCAAGGGGCGCTATCCGATCTCCATTTGCACAGGCACGGCTTGTTATGTGAGGGGGGCGGAAAAAGTGCTCGAGGAATTTAAACGCATTCTGAAGGTTCCCGTGGGGGAGACGACCCCCGACGGAAAGTTCTCCATCACTTGTCTCAGGTGCGTTGGTGCTTGCGGACTGGCCCCCGTGGTGATGGTGGGAGACAAAACATACGGCCGTGTAACCACCGATGGGGTGAAGGGCATCCTGAAGGAATACGAAGAAGATTAATTCGCACCCATGTCAAGGGGCAGAAGGCGGGGGTCAACCACCCGCCTTCTTTGCTTTATATCCTTTGCGGAGAAGGTATTCCAATGCCTTGTCACGCACATCTCCCTGCAGCAATACCTCTCCGTCCTTCACGGAACCACCCACGCCACATTTTGTTTTCAGCTCCTTGCCCAGGGCCTCCAGGTCTTCCGTTTGCCCGGAAAACCCGGTAACCAGGCTCACCGTTTTTCCTCCCCGCCCTTTCCTGCTGATCTCAACCCTCAGCTGCTGCTGAGCCGGGGGCAGGGTTGGCGTTTTTTTTTCCGGAACATCGAACCGGAGGTCCGGGTTGGTACTGTATACAATGTTGTGAAGCGTTTTTTTTTCTTTTCTTGCCATGGATTGAAATCTTGGTGATGCAAAGATCTGAAAGTTTATTCAATATCGGAAAATCCCCCGGTCGCATTTTCATGGATAAACCTCCGTGATTGATGGGATTAAAAGCATAAAAAAATCCAATAACCGGCCCGGCCACTGGTGCCATTGGGGATATTTTCGTACCTTGGATACGAAATGGTTTTTTATGCTTAAGCGGATCAAGGATTATGGAAAAATAATCGCTCGTTGGGGGCTTCGGCTGCTCCTTGTCTTATTGGCATTGTTGGTGCTGCTGACAGTTCTGGTCCAGCTTCCCCCGGTTCAGAACCGCCTGACTTCCCTGATGGTTGACAATTTATCCGACCGCACGGGTACCCGGATAAGTATTGAAAGGATCGGCATCCGTTTTCCGAAGACCATCAGCCTGGATGGGGTCTTTCTGGAAGATGCCAGGGGAGACACCCTTGTTTATGCCGGGAAGATCCGGCTGAATCTCCGCATGCTGGCCTTGCTGAACAATAAGATCCAAGTAAATGCCCTGACGCTCGAAACCGCCACCATCCAGCTCACCCGGCTGGAGCCCGACAGCCTGTTCAATTACGAATTCTTATTGCAGGCCCTGGCCTCTGACCGGACCGGTGATTACAATGATCAAGATGGGAAGCTGGCGGATACCGGACCGCTACACCCAATTGTTCCGGCGGACAAGGCCGTGCAGGATCAAGCCCGGCGATTTCCGTCCATCTCCGTGCGAAAGATC
>JAWLHS010000002.1:0-60924 GCA_041690235.1 Bacteroidales bacterium | reverse complement strand
CATCCAAAAACAATTTCTCCCCCTGGCCGGATCACCGGTCCTGATGCATTGTATGAAGGCCTTTCTCAGCTACGCCCCCGATATCGCCTTTGTTTTGGTAATCCCTGAAGAAGCCTTTGCGACCTGGAAAGCGCTTTGTGAAACCCACCATTTCCAGGTTTCCCATCAACTGGCCATCAGCGGCCCCACACGGTTTCATTCAGTAAAAAACGGCCTGAGGTTCATCCCCCCCGATGCCCTGGTGGCTATACACGACGGGGTCAGACCCCTGGTTTCGCTGGACACCATATCCAGGGCATTTCACTTTGCCTCACAATTTGGAAATGCCATTCCGGTGGTCGCCCCTGCCGATTCGGTCAGAATGGTCGAAAATGCGATGAGCACACCCCTCTCACGGAACAGCGTCCGCATGGTACAAACCCCGCAATGTTTCAGGGCCGATCTGATTAAAAAAGCCTACAACCGGAACTTTGAGGAAAGGTTTACGGACGATGCCACCGTTCTGGAGGCCGACGGACACCGCCTGTATTTGATTGAAGGAAATAAGGAAAACATCAAAATCACCACGCCCTCAGACCTGGTTTATGCAGAAGCCTACCTGGGAAAGAAACAACCGAAATGATCCGGCGGACAAGGTCTGACCGGCCGGAATGATCATAAAACCGGTGCGCCGACCCCCCCTCTACACAGGAATTCCCTTCAGGGTAGCCGAACTGCAGCTGGTGACCTTCACCTTCACATAGTCCCCCGGACCAAATCCCTGGTTCGGAAAGACCACCACCTTGTTCTGCGGGTTTCTTCCCGACATATGATCCCGGGAGCGCTTGGAGGGTCCCTCCGCCAGCACTTCAAAAACCTTGTCAACATCACGCTGGTTGCTTGCCAGGGAAAGTTTTTGCTGCAAACCGATTACAGACTCCAGTCGGCTGGTCTTGACCGCTTCAGGTACATCATCCGGGTATTTCTTAGCCGCCGGGGTTCCGGGGCGTTCTGAATATTTGAACATAAATGCAAAGTCGAACTGTGCCCACTCCATCAAATCAAGGGTTTCCCGGAACTCCTCACCGGTCTCACCGCAAAAACCACATATGATATCGGTCGAAATGGCACAGCCGGGCAGGATCCGCCGTATGGCCCTGATGCGTTCCATATAGTCTTCCCTGCTGTATTTCCGGTTCATTCTCTTTAGCACAGAGGTGCTGCCCGACTGAACAGGGAGGTGGATGGACCTGCAGCAATTCGGAAAGCGGGCCATCACCTCCAGAAGCTCATCCGACAGGTCTTTGGGGTGGGAGGTGGCAAAGCGCACCCTCAATCCCGGATCAATGGCGGCGATTTCTGCAAGAAGCTCCGGGAACCCCATCGCTGCACCGGTCCCCTGCTCTTCCCAGCGATAGGAGTTCACGTTCTGTCCAAGCAGGGTCACCTCCCGGTAACCGCTGCCAAGCAATTGTGCGGCCTCTGAGATGATGCTGGCCGGATGACGGCTTCGCTCCTTTCCGCGGGTATAGGGGACAACGCAATAGGAACAAAAGTTTTCGCAACCGCGCATGATGGAGATAAAGGCCGACACCCCCCCCGATGCCACCCTTACCGGGGTTATGTCGGCATAGGTCTCTTCCGCAGAAAGCAAGACATTGACCGCCTTCTGACCAGTCTCCGCATCCAGCATCAACTGCGGCAAATCGCGGTATGCATCAGGTCCGACCACCATATCGATCCGCATGCCCAGCGACTGCTCCTCAAGCAGGGCCCCCTTCAATCGCTCCGCCATGCATCCGAGTACTCCGATAATCAATCCTGGCTTTGCCTTGCGCAAGGCCTGCAGTTGCTTTAAGCGGTTCAGCACACGCTGTTCGGCATTGTCACGAATGGAGCAGGTATTTAAAAAAATCACGTCGGCCTCCCCCGAAGAGGCAACGGTCTGAAAATTATGTTCGGTCATTACGGATGTCACGATCTCACTATCAGAGAAATTCATCTGACACCCATAGGTCTCTATATAGATCTTTTTTTGCATGTGTCTTGCTTTGTATTATTCGTCGGACAATTTGGTGCTGAATCCCGAAAATGCGTTTATTCAAGGTTTTATGATGGGCGGCCCGGCAAATGAAAGGGTGAAAACCATGGGCCTGTCCGACAAATTAAAAGCAAAATTAAGAAAAATGCTTACTTTTGACCCCTCAAAAACAACACCATGGCAAAAAATCTGGTCATTGTCGAATCCCCGGCCAAGGCAAAAACCATTGAAGGTTTCCTTGGAAAGGATTATGCAGTTAAGTCCAGCTACGGGCACGTCCGCGACCTTCCAAAGTCGACCCTTGGCGTCAGCATTGAAAAGGATTTCGAACCGGAATACGAGATTCCGTCCGACAAAAAAACAGTGGTAAGCGAGCTGAAAAAATTATCAAAACAGGCCGATATTGTATGGCTGGCTACTGATGAAGACCGCGAAGGAGAGGCCATTTCATGGCATCTTGCCGAAAGCCTGGGCCTTGAAGCCTCGAGATACAGGCGCATTGCGTTTCATGAAATCACCAGGCAGGCCATTCTGAAGGCCATCGAAAGTCCGCGCCTGATCGACATTAACCTGGTCGATGCGCAACAGGCACGAAGGGTGCTTGACCGTTTGGTGGGATTTGAGCTCTCGCCCCTGCTCTGGAAAAAAGTCAAACCGGCATTGTCGGCTGGGCGTGTCCAGTCTGTGGCTGTGCGGCTGATCGTTGAACGGGAAAAAGAGATCCAGGGATTCAAAGTCAGCTCCTCGTACAAGGTGACTGCCTACTTTGATGTGGAACATAATGGTCAAATGGTCATTGTCAAGGCCGAGCTGCCCCGGCGGTTTGCCCATCAAAAAGACGCACGGGATTTTTTGGAGTCTTGCAAGGGCGCACGATTCACGGTCGAAAACATCGAAACGAAACCGGCCAAAAAGACCCCCGCCCCGCCCTTTACAACCTCTACCCTGCAACAAGAGGCCAGCCGCAAGTTGGGCTTTTCTGTTTCCCGCACCATGACCCTGGCTCAGAAACTTTACGAATCGGGAAAAATCACCTATATGCGAACCGATTCCTTAAACCTGTCCTCCACCGTCATTGGCATGGCCAAGGCAGAGATCGAGAAAACCTTCGGCCCCGAATATGTTAAAATAAGAAAGTTTGCCGCCAAGACAAAAGGGGCCCAGGAGGCCCATGAGGCCATTCGCCCTACTTACATGAATGTGACCCAGGCGGGCAGCGACGCCGGCGAGCAAAGGCTTTACGAATTGATCTGGAAGCGCACCATCGCCTCCCAGATGAGCGATGCCCTGCTGGAAAAAACCACTGTGGATATCGGGGTCTCCACCAACCAGGAGCACTTTTCTGCTTCCGGGGAAGTGCTCCGCTTCGATGGGTTTCTGAAGGTTTACCTGGAGTCGACCGACGACGACGAGGAAGAGGCCTCGGCCTCTATACTGCCTCCCATGGAGCTCAAACAGGAATTGCCCCTGAATGAGATTACAGCCATTCAACGCTTTTCCAAGCACCCCCCCCGTTATACAGAAGCCAGCCTGGTGAAAAAACTGGAAGAGTTGGGAATCGGACGGCCCTCCACCTTCGCACCGACCATCAGCACCATCCAAAAAAGAGAATACGTGGTCAAGGAAAACCGTGAGGGAGAGCAAAGAGCCTATGAGCATATGGTGCTGAAAAAAGATACCATTGGAAGCAGCCAGAAGTCCGAAACCACCGGGGCAGAAAAGAACAAGTTGTTCCCGACCGACATCGGCGTAGTGGTCAACAATTTCCTGATGGAGTACTTTGAGGAGATTATGGATTACAACTTTACCGCCAGCGTGGAAAAGGAGTTCGACGAGATTTCCCTTGGCAGGAAATCATGGAATAAAGTCATCCGGGAATTTTACGGACCGTTCCACAACAGGGTGGAAGAAACCCTGAAAACTTCCGAGAGGTTCAGCGGTGAGCGTCTGCTGGGCAAGGATCCCAGGACGGGAAGGAATATTTACGCGAAAATTGGCCGCTTCGGTGCCATGGTGCAGATCGGGGAAGCCGACAAGGAAGAAAAGCCGCAATTTGCCGGATTGCGCAAAGACCAAAGCCTGGAGACCGTCACCCTGGAGGAGGCCCTGGATTTGTTTAAGCTTCCGAGAACGGTGGGTGAATATGAAGGAAAGGAAATGGTCGCTGCCGTCGGCCGCTTCGGGCCCTATATCCGCCACGACGGTCAGTTTGTGTCTATCCCCAAAACTGAAGACCCTTTAACAATCAAGGCCGACACAGCGATCGGGCTCATTGAAGACAAGCGCCGGAAAGACCGCGAACGGGTAATCCGGGAATTCAGTGAATCCCCGGATGTGAAAGTACTGAAAGGGAGATGGGGCGCTTACATTGCAGCCTCCGGAAAAAACCACAGGATTCCAAAAACGGTGGATCCGGAAAAACTTTCTTACGAAGATTGCATAAAAATCATTGCAGGGGCAACCCCAGGGAAAAAACCGCGTACAACAAAAAAAACAACCGCCCGAAAAAAGGGTAAATAACCATCGTTTTTTTTTGCCCATGCAAATTCTTGATTTTCTGGACCCCGTCGACCTCGGCAAACTCAACATCAAAGAACAGGACCACCCGCTGGTTTTGGGAAAGTCAATCAGGTGCCACTCCGGCCAGGGGGGATTCCCGGACCTGGAGAATGTCGATATCGCGCTGATCGGGGTGATGGAAGACCGGCTGGGCGAAGAAAACCGGGGTTGCGCCCTGGCCCCCGATTACGTCAGAAAGTATTTGTATCAGTTGTTTCAGGGTTCTTTCCGCCTGCAAATTGCCGACCTGGGCAACATAAAGGCAGGGAACAAGGTGACAGACACTTATTTCGCCCTGAAATCGGTGATTGTGGAAATGATCCGGCAGAAAATCACTCCCGTGATCATCGGCGGGAGCCAGGACCTGACCTATGCCAATTACCAGGCCTATGAAGCATTGGGACAAATAATTAATATCGTTTCGGTTGATTCACGCTTCGACATCGGAATGCAGCGGGATGAGAAACTAAGTCATACCAATTACCTCAGCTCAATCCTCACCCACAAGCCCAATTTCCTCTTCAACTTCACCAACCTCGGGTACCAGACCTACCTGGTCGATCAGGACGCCATTGAATTGATGGACAAGCTCTTTTTCGATGTTTACCGCCTGGGGCACGTACGCAAAGACATGGAAGAGGTTGAGCCCATTGTAAGAAATGCAGATCTGCTGAGCCTTGATATTTCCTGTATTCGCCAATCGGATGCCCCCGGCAATTCGAATGCGTCACCCAACGGGTTTTACGGGGAGGAAGCCTGCCAGATCGTACGCTATGCCGGACTAAGCGACAAGTTGTCCTCGATCGGGTTTTACGAGCTGAACCCGGCCTTCGACCAGGGCGAACAAACAGCCCATCTGGTGGCCCAGATGATTTGGTATTTTTTCGATGGCTTCTCTCACCGGAAAAAGGACATGCCCGACCGGAAACGAAAGGAAACCGGAGAATACCTGAAATATGTGGTTTCCATCAAGGATTTTAAAAACGAAATTGTTTTTTATAAAAGCAAGAAAAGCGACCGCTGGTGGATGGAGGTGCCTTGTCCTTCAGGCCTGCAGGTCAAGTACGAAAGACAATTCCTTGTTCCCTGTTCATACAAAGACTACCAGGCTGCCTGTCAGGACGAAATGCCCGAGAAGTGGTGGCAGGCCTACCAAAAGTTTCTGTAATCAACAGAAGGAATAAAACTGGCTGGTTCATTTTGTTTTTTTGTAACTTTATCGGTTGCCTTTTCAACCAGCCCGAATCATGAAAAGTTTCACAACGGGAAGATACCCATCAATAATCAGGGTTTTTTTGCGTTAACAAAAAGGAAGAAACAATCACATCCATGCGAATTCAAGGGCTTGTTTTTCTTTTTCTTTTGATCCTTTGTTCAGGGAAGGTGGTTACCGCCCAGCAAGAGGCACAGTTCAGCCACAACATGTTTAACAATATGGGGATCAACCCGGGATACGCAGGCTTGCGCAACGCCATATGCGCCACGGCACTTGCCCGTCAGCAATGGGTGGGATTGAGGGACATCAACGGTGTGCGCCTGAACCCGGAAACATACAGCCTGAATGTAGACGCGCCCATTCCTTTTCTCAGAGGCGGCCTGGCCGTTGGGTTCCTGCAGGATCAATTGGGGTTTGAAACCAATATCGGCTTTAAGCTTTCCTACGCATACCATCTCCAGCTTGATTTTGGAAAACTCGGATTGGGCGGACAAATCGGCTTTCTGGATAAGCGGCTTGATTTTGGACAGCTTGAGCCCATCACACCCGGTGACCCGGTACTTATCGGGGGAGAAGAAAGCCATATGTATTTTGACTTTGCCCTGGGCGTTTTTTACATGGCCGACAACCAAAGCTATGCCGGCATTTCTGTATCGCAGGCAAGGCAGGCCACCGGCTATTTGGGGGAAAGCGATTATACACTGCGCAGGCATTTGTTTGCCACGGCCGGGTACCACTACACCCTGCCCTCCCAGCCAGCTTACATAATCACTCCCTCCGCATTGATTAAAACAGACCTGGAATCCTTTCAATTTGATTTAAATACACTGGTTACATACAATAACCGCTTTTGGGGTGGCGTTAGCTTTAGACCCCGGGATGCCCTTGTCTTCCTGTTGGGCGTTCATTATGAGCAAATGAGTATTGGCTATTCGTATGATGTGACAACCTCCCGGATGGGGGCCATGGGAAGGAGCCACGGAAGCCACGAGATCATGCTCAGGTATTGTTTTGAGTTGGATCTGGATAAAATTCAGGAAATTCAGCGAAATATCAGATTTTTGTAACTTTGCTACGGAATTTACATATAAACGAATAAGCGTAGCTAACACCAAGAACCAATATATAGGTCAACAAATTTTTTGCTGCCATGAAGAGACTTTTTTTATTGTTAGTTGCTGTGGCTCTCCTGGGAAGTTGCAACCGCTCGAGTCGTGGTCACCTGACGGGTGTTGAAAACCGGCCCGACGGGTATTACTCCGACCCGCCCGGCATGGTCTTCGTCCCCATGGGAAGCTTTACAATGGGCCCATCCGACGAAGATCCCGCCTATTCCCAGACGGCTGTTTCAAGAACCATTTCATTGCCCGCCTTCTATATGGATGAAACCGAAATAACCAACAATCAATACCGGCAGTTTGTATATTGGGTCAGAGATTCCATTGCCAGGAACATGCTTTTTATGGCTGGTATGGAAGATTTTGGAATTGACGAAGATGAATTTGGCGAACTGATTGACCCCCCGCAGCTCAACTGGCGGCAAAGGATTCGTTGGGACGGAGAAGATGAAAGAGACATCCTTTCGGAGCTTTACCTGCCGGAACAGGAACGTTTTTTCCGTCGCCGCGAAATTGATACACGCAAATTGGAATACATCTATCACCGCATTGATATGCGGCGGGCCGCCAGAAGCTCTGAAAGGGAAACCCCCCGCAGTGAATTTGTAATTGAGGAAACCGTCAAGGTGTACCCGGACACCCTCGCCTGGATCAGGGACTTCACTTATTCCTATAACGAACCCATGACCGAGCAGTATTTCTGGCATCCCACTTACGACCATTATCCGGTGGTCGGGGTAAGCTGGTCACAGGCCCGGGCCTTTACGATCTGGCGCACCACCCTTTTGAACAGCTACCTCGCCAGTCAAGAACGTCCCTTTGCGATGAACTTTTCACTCCCCTCCGAAGCCGAGTGGGAATACGCTGCCAGGGGAGGACTGGATCACAGTCCCTATCCGTGGGGGGGGCCATATATCAGAAATGCCGAAGGATGCTTTTTGGCCAATTTCAAGCCATTAAGGGGAAATTATATTGGTGATGGCGGTTACCAAACCGTGATTGTCGGACACTATCCCCCGAACGATTATGGATTGTTCGATATGGCAGGGAATGTTTCCGAATGGACGCGAAATGCATATGACGAGTCTTTTTACACCATTGGTCACGACATGAACCCCGACTACCAGTACGATGCCAGTCCAGACGACCCCCCCACCATGAAACGCAAGGTGGTGCGCGGCGGCTCCTGGAAGGACGTGGGTTACTTCCTGCAGGTCAGCACACGAACCTATGAATACCAGGATACCGCCAAATCATACATCGGTTTCAGATGCATACAGACCTATCCTGGTCGGGACCGGGCAGATGGACGCGGCGCTTCAAACGTTTATTAGACAACTCCATATTTAACCTTTTTCATCCGACGCCTTATGAGCTTAGCAAACACAAAACCCTTCAAAGTATTTATGTCCAGACTGTATGGATGGGGCGCCTCCGTGGTTATTCTCGGGGCCCTGTTCAAAATCATGCACTGGCCATTCGCTGATATTGCCCTTATCGTGGGTATGGGAACGGAAGTTATCGTGTTTTTCTTTTCTGCGTTCGAGAAAGTATACGAAGAACCTGACTGGAGCCTGGTCTACCCTGAGCTTGCCGGGCTGGAAGATACCGTGGGTGCCGGACCGGACGCCGGAAGGGGTTATGGTTCTGCCAACATCAGTTTATCAGCCAACCTGGATAAGCTGCTTGAGGAGGCAAATATCGGTCCCGAGCTAATCAACAATCTCGGGCGTGGCTTGCGCAACCTCAGCGACAACGCCTCAAGGCTGGCAGATATGTCGAATGCAGCAGCAGCGACCAACCAATACGTCCAGAATATGGAATCGGCATCCAAATCGGTGCTGGAGCTCAGTCAATCCTATAAGAACACCGCGGAGTATATGAAGCATGACCTGAGCTTGTCCAACGAATACAGCGGCAGCCTGAAAAATGTGGTTCACTCCATGAACGACATGAGTGAAAGCTACAAAAAAACCGCCGCATCCGCCCAGGACAATCTTTTTGCTTCGGAAGAACTCTCCAAGAGCATCAAGAAAATGACCAGCTACACCAATGAAGTGGGGGAAGCTTACAGTAAAAACGCCGCCATACTCACAAGCGCTGTGGATGCCATGCAGAATGTGGCAGACAACGGCAAAACCTATAATGATCAGCTGCAAAAAACAAACCAGAACCTTTCTGCCCTGAACGCCGCCTACGAAATCCAGCTCCAGGCAGCCAACCTGCAGTCAGACGCAACAGATCGCCTGAACAAAACCCTTGGTTCACTGGAGGACAACGTCAGCCAGACCGTGGTCAACAGCCAGAAATACCAGAGCGAACTGGATCAGTTGACCAGTAATATGAAAGCACTCAACAGCGTGTATGGAAATATGCTGTCTGCAATGAATTTTAACGTGAATCGCTAGAAAAACCCCTTACCCTTTGCCTTTGATGTCACGAATCGCGGATCTACAGGGCAAAGAAAAGACATAAAGAAACTATGGCAGGTGGAAAACAAACCCCCAGGCAAAAGCTAATCGGCTTAATGTATCTGGTCTTTCTGGCCCTGATGGCGCTCAACGTTTCCGTGGAGGTCCTCGATTCTTTTCCATTGATCAACGAAGGCCTGGAGCAGACCAACAAGAACTTTGAGCTCAAGGTCGATATGGTTTACCGGGATTTTGATCAGCAAAAGGCCATTTCCGAGGAGAAGGTACAGCCCTTTTATGATGAAGCCAACCAGGTCAGGGAACTTGCAAACGACCTTGTTGAATTCATCATAGAGCAACGCAACCTGATGGTTGCCGAATTAAACGACATCAGTCCGACGGAAGCCGCAGACCTGAACCTCCACGACCTGAAGAAAAAAGACAATTACAGCATTTCATCCAGGTTTTGGTTAAGGGAGGGTGTACAGGAAGCATCGCTGGACGGCGGACGCGGCACACGGGCGTTCGAGCTCAGGGAAAGGATCGAAAACTTTAAGGAGGAAATTGCAGGCATCATGGCCACACACAACCTCACGGATTTTATTCAGGTCGGCCTCGATGTGGAAGGACCGTTTTACAGGCAAGACACAGAAATCACCTGGCAACAGCTGATGTTTGACAGGGTGATCTCAGTGGCTGTTGCCACCAACCTGAGCCGGTTGATCACGGAGGTCCGCAACGCCGAATTCGATGCCATCAACCTCCTGTATGGTGCCATCACGGCAGATGACTTTAAGTTTGACCAGATAGAAGCCAGGGTGGTTCCGAACAGCCAGATTGTTCTTTTAAATGACCACTACGAGGCAGATATTTTTGTGGCTGCCATTGATACCCGTCAAAATCCGGAAATTTTTGTCGGCGGACGACAGATTCCGACAACCGATGGGATCGGACGCCTTCGGATACCGGCCACTTCGACCGGCCCCCAAACCCACCGCGGGATCATTCGTCTCATTTCACCAACGGGTTATCCGCAGGAATATCCATTTACGGCTCAATACATTGTGGAGAGGCCTTCAGTAACTGTTTCGGCCGACAGGATGAACCTTTTCTATGTGGGTGTACCCAACCCCGTTTCCATTTCCGCCCCGGGAATCCCGACCGGAAATATTCGTCCGGTTATTTCTGCCGGAGGCACCTTGTCCAGGCAGTCAGACGGAAGCTACATCGTGCAGGTACAACCCGGCACCAGGGAAATCAACATCACTGTTAATGCTGTGGTGGACGGAGCGACCCGCAGTATGGGCACCAGCAATTTCAGGGTCAGGAATGTACCCGACCCGGTCGCTTTTATTGCCAACCGGCGTGAAGGCCGGATCACACGGGAGGAGTTGCTCCTGGCCAGGGCGATCATTCCCCGGATGGAAAATTTTGAATTCGACCTGAACTTTGAGATTGAATCTTTCTCTATGGTTACCACCATGGCGGGAGACGTCAGAACTTACCGCGCCAACGGAAATCAATTTACCCAGGAAATGATTCAGGTCATTACCAATGCCGGTCGCGGACAGCGGTTCATTTTTGAGAACATAACAACGCGGCCGGGACCGGACGGAAGGGTAAGGACCCTGTCCCCCCTGAGCTTTACGATCAATTAAGGAATGTTACAAACCATTGGAGGTATACCCATGATACGCACTCTTTTAGCCTTTTGTTTGGTGGGATTGGCTTTCCCAATGCAGATACTTGCCCAGCAGTCCATTATGCAGGATCAGAACCTTCCGTTGGACGGTGTTTGGGAACGGGTGGTGCATGAAGAAAAAAAGCCGATCGAGCTGCCCTATGTCAGGGAGGCCGATGTACTCTGGGCCAAGCGGGTCTGGCAGGTCATAGACGTCAGGGAAAAAATGAACCAGCCTTTGTATTTTCCACCCAGCCCCTCCGGCAACATGAGAAGTCTGATGCAGGTCATCATGGACGGGATAGCCGATGGAACCATCCAACCCTACAGCGTGGATGCAGATGATTTTTCCGTTCCGGTCGATCCGGAAACCCTTTTCAGTCAGCTCGACAGAACTGAAACCGTAACCATGGAACGGCCTTACCCGCCCTATGAGCAATATGATACCACGTTCACCATCTCCTTCAATCCGGCGGATGTAATGCGTTTCAGGATCAAAGAAGACTGGTTTTTCGATTCTAAAAGGTCCGTGCTTGAGGTCCGTGTGCTGGGCATTTGTCCGGTTGTTGAGGCCATAGACCCGGTTACCGGTGAGCCCAGGGGAGACGAACCATTGTTCTGGATTTATTTCCCGGAAGCCCGCGATGTATTTGTGAATGCACCGGTTTTTAACCGCCATAATGATTCAGAGCGAATGTCATACGACGAATTGTTCCTCAAGCGGTTTTTCAGCGGCACCATCTATAAGGCTTCCAATGTTCACGACCGTCGTATTGGTGAAAACTACGCCGGCCTGGATGCCCTTTTGGAGGCCAAGCGAATACAGGAAGAGATCCGGAACTTTGAACACGACCTCTGGGAATATTAAACCAACCCGGTCAGACCATCTTGGCCGGATTCACCCAACGGTCAAATTCCTCTCCACTAACGAGCTTCAGAGCCAGCGCGGCTTCCTTTAGCGTGAGGTTTTCCTCGTGGGCCTTTTTTGCAATGCGTGCTGCATTGTCATAGCCAATGTGTGGGTTTAAAGCTGTAACAAGCATCAGGGAGTTTTGCAGGTGGGATTGGATGCGTTCCCTGTCCGGTTGAATCCCCCTGATACAATGTTCGGCAAAAGACCGACTGGCATCACCCAGAAGCCTGGCTGACTGAAGCAGGTTGTATATCATGACCGGTTTAAATACATTCAGCTGAAAGTGTCCGCTCATGCCTCCCGTGGTTATGGCTGCGTCATTCCCGATCACCTGGCTGGCAACCATGGTGATGGCTTCGGCCTGTGTTGGGTTCACCTTGCCAGGCATTATGGAACTTCCGGGCTCATTGGAAGGCAGAACAATCTCCCCAATTCCGCACCTTGGTCCCGATGCAAGCATGCGAACGTCATTGGCCACCTTCATGATGCTGACGGCAATTCCTTTTAAAGCCCCGCTGGCTGCAACCACTGCATCGTGGGCACCAAGGGCCTCAAATTTATTGGGCGCCGTAACAAATGGCAAACCTGTCAGGGATGAAATCATGCGTGCCACCGCTCTGTCAAAACCCTTTGGGGCATTCAATCCGGTACCCACGGCGGTTCCCCCGAGGGCCAACTCGGAGAGACGATCAAGGGAATGTTTCAATGCACCCAGTCCGTAGTCCAATTGGGAGGCAAAGCCTGAAAACTCCTGCCCAAGGGTTAAGGGGGTGGCATCCATCAGGTGGGTCCGTCCGATTTTCACGACATCCTTCAACTCATGGGCCTTCTCATTGATCGACTGCTGCAGCGATTCAAGTCCCGGAATGGTTCGGCCGACGATCGTTGTGTAAGCGGCAATATGCATAGCCGTTGGGAAGGTATCGTTCGACGACTGTGATTTATTCACATGGTCGTTGGGATGCAATTTTAAACCGGACCCGTCCGCCCGGGCCGAAAGAATCTCATTGCCGCGATTGGCAATAACCTCGTTCAGGTTCATATTGGTCTGCGTTCCACTCCCGGTTTGCCAGACCAACAATGGAAAATGCTCGTCCAACAAGCCTTCTGAAATTTCATCACAGACCTGAACAATGGGATCCACCAGGTTTCCGGGCATGACCCCCATTTCCAGGTTCACCAGGGCTGACGATTTCTTTAACAGGGCGAAAGCGTGAATGACCTCTATGGGCATGCGCTCCCCCCCTATTTTAAAATTGTTGAGAGAACGTTGGGTCTGTGCCCCCCAATACTTGTCGGCCGGCACCTCCACCGGACCAAGTGAGTCGTACTCGGTTCTGAACATATGCGTTGATTGAACCAATCCACCCCTGTAAAAGGTCTTTAACGGGGATGGAAGCGGTTATGGGTTTATCATTCGGTAAAAATCATTGCCTTTGTCATCGACCAGGATGAAGGCCGGAAAGTCTTCAACCTGGATGCGGTAGATGGCCTCCATGCCCAACTCCGGATACTCCAGAAGTTCAACTTTTTTAATGTTCTCCTGCGCAAGAACCGCCGCGGGTCCGCCGATACTCCCCAGGTAAAAGCCCCCATGTTTTTTACAGGCATCCGTAACGGCCTGGCTCCTGTTGCCCTTGGCAATCATGATCATGCTGCCTCCGTGTTGCTGAAACAAGTCGACGTACGAATCCATGCGGCCTGCCGTGGTAGGGCCGAAGGACCCTGAGGCCATTCCCTCCGGCGTCTTGGCCGGACCGGCGTAATAGATGGGATGATCCTTGATATATTGCGGCAGTCCGTCACCGCCCTCCAGCCGCTCCTTCAGTTTTGCATGGGCAATGTCACGGCCTACAATGATGGTCCCGGAAAGAGAAAGACGCGTCCCAACATCCTGACGGGACAGGGTTTCCAGGATTTCCTTCATGGGTTTGTTCAGATCAATTTTTACGGAGCCGCCTTCATCGGCTTTTCTGTAGGCTTGTGGAATAAAGGCGCCCGGGTTGTCTTCCAGCTTTTCAATCCAAATCCCCTCCTGGTTGATTTTTGCCCTGATGTTTCTGTCTGCCGCACAGGACACACCCATCCCAATCGGGCAGGAAGCCCCGTGCCTTGGCAAACGGATCACACGAATGTCCAGGGCAAAGTATTTCCCCCCGAACTGGGCACCTATTCCCAGACCATATGCGGCTTCCAGTATCCTTTTCTCAAGGTCGGTATCCCGAAAAGCCCGCCCCCCCGGATTGCCTTCCGAAGGAAGCTTATCCAGGTATTTTGCGGAAGCCAGCTTGACCGTTTTCAGACAAGACTCGGCAGAGGTGCCGCCAATGACAAAGGCAACATGGTAAGGGGGACAGGCAGCCGTGCCAAGGGTTTTCAGTTTTTCGACCAGGTATTTTTCAAGACTGGCCGGGTTCAGCAAGGCCTTGGTCTCCTGGAACAAAGCTGTTTTGTTGGCGGACCCTCCTCCTTTGGCGACAAAAAGAAAGTGGTATTCGTTGCCATCCACCGCACTGATATCGATCTGGGCCGGCAGGTTGGTCCCTGAATTCTTTTCCTTGTACATATCCAGGGGCACCACCTGCGAAAACCTGAGGTTTTCTTCGGCATAGGTTTGGAAAACACCCCTGGACAAGGCTTCGTGATCACCTCCCCCCGTCCACACACCCTGCCCCTTCCGGGCTACAATGGTAGCGGTCCCCGTATCCTGGCAGAAAGGCAACACGCCTTTGGCCGAAATCTCTGCATTCCTGAGCATGGTAAGGGCCACGTACTTATCATTCTCGCTGGCCTGGGGATCCTCCAGAATGGCGGCCATCTGCCTGACGTGCTCCGTGCGGAGCATAAATGAGGCATCCCGGAGAGCCACCCTGGCCACGCGGGTCAACCCCTCCGGGTCGACGCGCAAAATCGTCTCCCCATTCCACTCTGAGGAGGACACAAATTCGCGGCTCAACAAGTAATATTCACTGGTGTCCTCCCCGACCGGAAAAGGATGCTGGTAATGAAATTCTGGTGTTGGCATACATTGGGTTTTTGGGATGAAAAAACAAAGAAAACAGCTGAGCGGTAAATATATAAGAAAAACCAATCATTCACAAACCGGTGCAAAAAAACACATTCCGGGTCATCACTTATGTTCCCTCTTTTTAAACTATCTTTGCCCCATGGAAACGAACCGACAAAAAAAAATCGCACGCCTGCTCCAGAAGGACCTGGGAGAGATCATCCAGATCGAGGGAAGGGGGTGGTTTCCGGGTGTCATGATTACCGTCACACAGGTTAAGGTGACCAGTGATTTGTCCATTGCGAGGGTGTATGTCAGCATTTTTGGCAAAGAGGCCGGGGAGGTAATCCGGCAAATCGAAATGCGGGGCAAGGAAATAAGAAAACTGCTTGGGCTGAGGGTGAAAAACCAGTTGAGACAAATTCCGGAACTCCGGTTTTATATCGATGACAGTCTCGATTACATTGAGAATATTGAAAAGCTGCTGAAAGAGTAAAGCCATGCAGTACGACCCCATGAAGCAAAGCCTGAGCCGGTTTTTTAACCGTTCGGTCTTTTTACGGCGCGTGTTTTTCCAACTCCTCGATTTATTGCTATTGCGAACATGGCACATCCATAAGGAATTGCGGCGTTTCATGAGGCACAAACAGGCCGTTCGGCAGGTGTTGGATGCGGGCAGCGGATTCGGACAATACACTTATTTCCTTGCCAGAAAGCAAGCTTCCTGGAATATTCATGCCGTTGACCTGAAAGAAGACGAGATCGCTGCGTCAAAAACCTTCTTTGACCAGGCTGGCATTAAAAATGTGGATTTTGAGGTACAGGACCTCACGGGCTTTGTTCGTCCCCATACATACGATTTGATTTTATCGGTGGACGTCATGGAACATATTGAGGAAGACGAACAAGTTTTTCAGAACTTTTTTCGTTCCTTAAAAAAGAACGGGCTGCTGTTGATCAGCACTCCTTCAGATCGTGGAGGAAGTGGTGTGACGCGTGAAGAAGACACCTCCTTCATAGAGGAACACGTCAGAGACGGGTACGGAGCAAAAGAGATGGACCGAAAGTTAAAAAAGGCAGGTTTTCAACGCGTTGAAACACGGTATACCTACGGCAAGCCGGGAAACTTTTCATGGCAACTATCCATGCGGATACCCCTCACCCTGGTCGGAGCCTCAAAATTTTTCATTATCCTGCTTCCTTTTTATTATGTGCTGATCATGCCTTTTGTCCTTTTGTTAAACCTGGCTGATTTGCATTTACATCACAAATCCGGGACCGGACTTCTGGTCAAAGCATGGAAAGAATAAAAACAGCCATACCTTGCATCTCCCTTTTTACATAGCGCGGCGCTATCTTTTTGCCAGGAAATCACACAATGCCATCAATATCATCACACTGGTATCGGTGATCGGCGTCATGGTCGGAACCATGGCACTGGTTGTGGTGCTATCGGTATTCAACGGATTCGAAAAGCTGATTCTTTCCCTTTTTAATGCCTTTAATCCGGACATTGAAATCACCCTGGCTGAGGGGAAGACTTTTTCGCTGGAGGAATTTCCGCTGGAGGAGCTGAAAAAAGTACCCGGCCTGGCTCTATACAGCGAGGTGCTCGATGAAACGGCCCTGCTGACATACAAGGACCGCCAGCACCTGGTGACCATGCGGGGGGTTGCACCTTCCTTTCAGGCCATAACCGGACTGGACACCCTGTTGGTGGACGGAGAATACATCCTTGAAGAAGGGCAGGTGGACTATATGATCATCGGCCAGGGCGTTGCGGTTATGCTGGATGCCAACATCAATGATTTCCTGAACCCCATGAATTTATACGTGCCCAAGCGGGGACGGACGGTATCCCTGCAGCCTGCCCAGGCATTCAATGCCACTTCCAGTTATGCCAGCGGCATTTTCGGGGTGCATACAGAGCTTGATATAGAGTTTATCCTCGTCCCATTAAGGCTTGCACGACGTCTGTTGGAGTACGAGGACGAAGTGACCTCTCTGGCCGTAAACCTGGAACCTATGGCCAATTTTGCACAAGTGCAGGCCGATATCGAAAAATTATTGGGGCCCGGATTCAGTGTGAAAAACCCGCTTCAGCAACAGGAGTTCATCTACAAGATTATGAAATCTGAAAAGTGGGCCATTTATTTTATCCTTAGCTTCATTTTAATTATCGCGGCGTTTAATGTGATTGGGTCACTCACCATGCTGGTCCTTGAAAAAAAGGCAGATATCCACACCCTCCATAGCCTGGGTGCTTCAAAGCGGATCATCCGCAGGGTCTTTTTGCTGGAGGGGATATTAATCAGCCTGGGGGGGGCTTTGGCTGGCATTCTGCTCGGTGGACTTGTATGTTGGTTGCAGATTAGATTCGGGCTGGTAACGATCCAGGCCGAAGGAGATTTTATTATTGACGCCTACCCCGTGGCTGTGAAAGCAACCGATTTTGCCCTTGTGGCCATTACGGTTTTTGCCATCGGATTGCTTGCCACCATCCTGCCCCTGAGAAGCATCTCGACTGTTCTGGAGCAGCCCAGATAGTGGATGAACCATGAAAAAACAAGGGAAAGACTGTAAAAAGCGATTTGTTATTCAAAGACATTTTGACTAAATTTAATATTTACTTTTGCCCGGACTTGCTCCGGTTTTTGTTGGATCAGGATGATAAAACACAGGGTCCCTTCTTTGTTTCGCCAGGATTCTTCTCCGGCCACCTCACCTGAGGCTGTCAGAGGCCAGGATCTGCATGTGTTGTCCAGCCAGCTTGCAAGAACATTCCGTGTCATGGCCCTGTTGGCATTCCTGCTGCCATTTATTGCCCGGCCTTCATCCGCCGCCGAACCCAAGATCCTTTTGTCTTCAGAAGAGACCCGCATAGATATCCAATCCGACGATTGGAATGCCACCAAGCTTTTCTTTCATTTTGGGAGCCTGGAAACCGCAGAAGTCAAAACAAGGGCGGGGATGTTTGTCGATCTGTCCTTTCCCATGGCTTATTCCGTTGGAGCGCCGGGTAGTCCGAAGCTTCCCGCAAGCAAGCAATTGATAGAGATTCCCTTTGGGGCCGGGGTCCGCCTGGAAGTAACCGGGTATACCGTTGAAGAATACAGCATGGAGGGCTTGGGCATCAGTCACCCGGTGTTCCCGGTGCAACCTTCCCGCCTGAAAGTGGAGGCCCCCGGTGACATCCCCCTGGAGTACCACACCGATCTTTACAAAAAATCAGGCTATATTGAGCCTGAACTGGCATCACTTGAAGTGCTGGGGGTGATGCGGGGAATCCGGATCGCCAGGTTGACCGTGGCACCCATTGCCTATAATCCGGGGCAAGGAACCTTACGGGTTTATAACAATATTGAAGTCACCCTCCATTATGACCATCCGGACAAATCCCTTTCCGGTTTTATAAAAGCATCCACTTACTCCCCGTATTTTGAGAGTCTCTATGGAAAAGTGCTCAATGCAAAGGGGACTGAATCCGCCCTCAAAAGTTTCCCCGATCTGCTGAAACAGCCCATCAAAATGCTGATTGTATCCCACCCGGATTTCAGGCAGGTTTTGCAGCCATTCATTGAGTGGCAAACACAAAAAGGGTTCCGGGTTATCACGGCCTATACCGATGAGATAGGATCCACGGCCTCCGGCATTCGCCAATACGTGAGGAACCAATACCTGGCAGGGAGTCCCGGCGACCCGGCCCCAACTTTTGTATTGCTTGTCGGAGACAGCGAAAAACTACCTCCCTCGGTGATTGGCAGCGCTTCCCTGAAGGCCAGCGATTTATATTACGGATCCGTGGACGGGGATTATTTTCCCGAAATGTATTATGGAAGGTTATCGGCCAGAACCCCCAAGGAGCTTCAAAATCAAATAGAAAAGACCATCGCCTACCAGCAATATGCTTTTGATGACCCCTCATTTCTGAACCATGCCACGCTCATTGCAGGCCAGGATTTTGCCTGGAACCAATCCATCCTTCAACCCACTGTAAAATATGCCCAGCGAAACTACTTTAACGCCGAACATGGGTATGAAACGGTCAATGCGTTCATCAGCAATTATACCGATGTTTACAGCGAGGCAGGGGTCTCGGCAGGGGTCATTACCTTCACGGGTCATTGTACCCCTACCACCTGGGCCAGTCCCACCCTGACTGCGTCCCAGGTCCACGACCTGGAAAACACAGGAAAGTTTTCGCTGGTGATCGGGAATTGCTGTCAAAGTGGTCTGTTCAGCGAAGCGGAGAGCATTGCCGAAGCCTGGCTCAGGGCGGAAAACAAGGGAGCTGTAGCCTATATTGGATCTGCACCGGACACACATTGGTACGAGGATTTCTACTGGTCGGTTGGCGCTTTTCCCATGCAATCCAATAATGCCGGATACGTTCCTACTCCCGAAGAATCTTCCATGGGTGCCGTAGACGCCCTATTTGCCAGGGAATATTTGCCCGTCGCAGCCGTCAAGATGTTTGGAAACATGGCCATCACCCGGGCACACCTTCAAAACTACCAGACCCAATCCAGTATTCTTTGGTACTGGCAAGGCTACCATACATTCGGGGACCCCTCAACCATCATATACTTAACCGAGGGGAAACCCAATCATGTGTTGCATCTGCCTTTTGTTCCCAGGGGAAGGTCAGAATTTCTGGTTGAAGCCCTGCCCGGTTCCTATGTCGCCTTATCCAGGGATGGGATCCTGCATGGCGCAGGGTTTGTCGATTCGAAAGGAAGAATCAATTTGCCCATTGAGCCATTTACCAGCGATGAACAGGCCATGATCGTGGTTACAAAACCCCAGCACATTCCTTATATAATGGAAGTTCCGGTCGCCGGGATCGAGGGGCCCCTGGTGCAACTGGACCATTATGCAATCAATGACGAACAAGGCAACAACAATCAGATTGCCGATTATGGAGAGCGTATCTCATTGCATTTCCAGTTGAAGAACATCGGCATAGAACCTGCCGAATCCTTGTCTGCCCGCCTGGAAAGTCAGGGCACCCATATATCGGTAGTGAACGGGTCAGTGGGAATGGCCCTTGATGGGGTCATCCCCCCCGACAATACAATCATGGTGGAGGATGCGTTTGAAATCAATATAAGCGAACACGTTCCCAACCGCCACAGTACCCGCCTGAAGCTGGATATCACAGATGGCATCAACAACTGGCAATCAAGTTTTATGATCCAGGCCCAGGCTCCCGTTTTCGACATCAGCCATGAATATGAACTGCTTGACATACCAGGTCAAAAGGTGACTGCCAGGATCGACCCGGATGAAACCGCATGGCTTCGCTTTGGTTTCTTTAATACCGGGGATGCCAGGGCCCGGAATCCCAAAGCGAGCTTGTGGATCGACTCACCTTACCTTACCGTGGCCGATTCTCAGGTCGTGCTGGACCCCCTTGACCCCGGGATGTATTCCCAGGCTGATTTTTCGGTAAAAGCCCATCCTTCTGCTCCGGCCGGCAGGGCCATCCCCTTGCAGTTTGCTGTGGAAGACGGCAACAAAAGCACGGCAGACACATCCATATACATTGGTCAGGCTCCGTCGGTTACCATCGGCCATGATGATTTTTATTCCACCCAATACCCGTTTTACAACCTTTACCGGGCCAATAAAACCCAGATGCTCTATTTCGCAGAAGAAATCGGTTCCGGAGAAAAAACCATTTCCAGGATTGGTTTTCATATTTTGCAAGCCACACTGCAGCACAATGTACTCCCGAATTTCAAAATCCGACTGAAGCACACGGATTTAACCCAACTGCCCGCCGGTTTCGTATCCATGGCTGATGCACAGGAGGTTTTTTCTTTGGGGGCTTACCAAATGCCGGTCGACAATGGATGGCATTATTGGAATGTTTCTGATTTCAACTACGATGGCCAAAGCAACCTGATTGTTGAGATTGTATGGGGTATGCTTAGTGATTGGACGACCCCCTATATCAGGGTGGCCTGCACCCCATTGAACCAACCTTTGGTGTCCTATGGGTACAGCGACCAGATTGCCGTTCCCGGGTTTAACGGCAACGCCATTGCACGCCCAAACATCTTTTTTGGTTTTAGTCTTCCCGAAACCCCTACAGAACAGCCAGTTACATTTATTTTACATCCCCAGCAACAGCTAGATCCCGCAAGCCTTTCCCTGAAAGTCGGATCCAAGGTCATGTCGTTCGAAAGCGGCAGTACCAGTCTTCATTTAGCACCGGGACAATACACCTGCCATGTTTTTTCCGCAGAAGGATTTCTTCTGAAACAGGAGACTTTCCAGGTGGACAATGGGCCCCGAACCGTAGAAATTATTCTCTCTGAATTGTTTAAGGCACAATTCCATGTTTCAGACACCAATGGTGACGCCCTGCCCGATGCTTACATCACCATTGGAGGGAAAACCCATGACCCAGGCGTTCATGTGATACCCAACCTGCCTCCGGGCTTATATCCCTATGTTGTTTCTCTTGAAGACTTCCTGGATCACCACGGTACGTTCGAGATCATCAGTGGAGACCTTGACGTCCATGTACGAATGACCCATGAATCCACCGGCACCGCAGGAAATATTATACAGCAGGAAATGAACGTATTTCCAAACCCTGCACGGAACACGGTCAATGTAAGCCTGGCCATTCAAGGACCGGGAGCAATGGTTAGCCTGTTAAACCCCCAGGGTATGATCGTGTCTAGAAAGAAGGTCGATCGGGGAGATGGCGACAATCTGATCCGGTTCAATATTACCGGTTTATCTCCCGGCATCTATTTTATCCGGGCGGAATCTGATGAAGGGGTGTACATAAAAAAAATAATGATCCGGTAAGCAAGTCATTCCTACAAACCCCTGCCACCTTAAAACAACCAGATGATGTTAAAAAAAATTTCCATCTCCATTCTTGTCCTCCTTTCCCATCAAACCAGCTTATTTGGCCAGCGCTCCTACGGTGAGACCTTCCGCTTCACCGCACAACGGGTAAACCTGGAAGAAAAGGTACCCAAAGAAGAGCAGTTGTTTTTCAGGAATTATTTGGATGCCGTTGTCTATTTCCATGGCGGAGATACAATCAGTGGAAAGGTCAACTTCAACATATTGCTCGATGAGTTGGTTCACCTTGACCGCCGGGGCCGGGAGCAGGTTACGGCCGGGCAGATTGACTCGGTGAGGTTCGGGAATGGGGTCACTTTTGTATTCGCTCCGGAACAGGGGTTTCTGGAGCGTTTGGAAGGGGGAAAGGTCATCGGCTTATACAACAGGCACTCGATAAAGGTCCATATGGAAGCCGTGACACAGGGGCCATACGGGCAACCTACACGGAGTGCAGCGGTTACAAGGGTTCGTAGCCTGCATGCCGGGGCAGGGCCGGAGGGTCCTGACCGGGATTTCTACCTTGAAAACCCGGAAGGCGATCCCATCGAGGTGAACGTGAGGTATCAGTCCTTTTTTCTGTTTAAAAAAGAAACAGAATATCTACAGGTGGGAAATCGCCGGCAGCTCTTCAGTGCATTCCCTGAACACCGTCAGGAAATCAGAGCCTTTGTACGGGCAAACCCTGTGTCTTTTTCAGATCCCGGTGACATGAAAAACCTGGCAGCCTTTATCAAACAATTATACCACAACCCCTGACAACCACGGGTATATAAGCCGGTATTTCAGCCTTCTATCGGATTTCAGCCTTCAGTTGCCGCGTAAATGCGGAGACCAGTTTACCCATTAACCGATCAATTTCTTCATCGGTCAGGGTTTTTTTAGGGTTTTGAAGGGTAAAGCTAACCGCATAAGACTTCTTGTCCTGGCCCAGCTTCTCGTCTTTGTATACATCAAATAAATTCACCCGTTTCAGCAATCTGTTCTCGGTTTCAAATGCCAGCTTTTCAATATCTGCAAAGGAAACATCTTTATGTATCAGCAAGGCAAGGTCCCGCCGAACCTCCGGGAATTTGGGAACATCCTTGTAAAGCGGCTTTTTTTTGTCCGACAAAAGCATCAGCAGATCCCACTCCAATTCAGCATAAAAAACATCGTTTCGAATGCCAAACCTGTTGGAAACCGCACCGGAAACGCGGCCCATGCTACCCAGAACCTTCTGATCCGACACCAGTTGTATGCCAAAATCGAAAATGGGATCCTGATCCAACACCCTGAATGTCCCGCTATCAAGTCCAAGCCGGTCAAAAATCCCTGAAACAACGGCCTTTAAATCAAAAAAACCAAGCTGGGCATCTGAAGCAGTTGCCCAGGTTTCCGGCTGCCTTCGTCCGGTCAGAAACAAAGCCAGAACCATCCGCTCCCCATATCCCTTCAGTCCGACACCCCCCTTTTTTTTATAATAAATGTTTCCGAACTCGTAAAGCTTCAAATCCTCCAGCCTGCGGTTCTGATTAAACACAACGGTTTCAAGTCCGCCGAACAAAAGCGACTGCCTCATTGCATTCAACTCCTGGCTTAAAGGATTTAAAATGGAAACCGATTGTCCGGCATCAAAGCCATCCGACGCATAATAACTTCCCCTGGTGAGGGAATTGTTCATGATTTCCACAAACCCGACCGAGGAAAGCATGTCAGAAACAACATTCTGCAGCAATTCTTTGTCTGGCTTCGGGGAGAGAACGATGGACGAATACAACCTGTCCGGCAGTTCAATATTGTTATAACCGTATATCCGCAACACTTCCTCCACCACATCCGCCTCCCTGGTAACATCAACACGGTAGGATGGAACCGAAAGAGAAAGCCCCTGGTCGTTCTCTTTCAAAACTTTAAAGTCAAGGTCCTTCAAAATGTCCTTTATTTCGCTTCGGGGTATTTTTTTTCCAATAAGCCTGTCGGCGAATTGGAATTCAAGATCCAGGTGGGTGGCATCCATATGCTCCGGGTAAACATCCACCACGTCCGAAGAGATTTCTCCCCCGGCAATTTCCCTGATGAGAATGGCTGCCCGTTGGAGGGCAAAGACCGTCATTTCGGGATCGGCTCCCCTTTCAAACCGGAAGGAAGCGTCCGTTTTAATGTCGTGACGGTTGGATGACCGGCGTATGCCAACAGGGGCAAAGTAGGCACTTTCTAAAAAAATGCTGGTCGTGGAACTTGTGACCCCTGAGCTGATTCCGCCAAGAATCCCCGCCATGCACATGGGTTCGGATGCATTACAGATCATCAGGTCCTCCCCGCTTAATTCGAGGGTTTCCTCATCGAGGGTTTTGAAGAGGGTTCCCTTTGCCGGTTTTTTTACGACCACCCGCTTGCCCGAAATATGCTGTGCATCGAAGGCATGAAGAGGCTGTCCCAGCTCATGAAGAACATAGTTGGTAATGTCGACCACATTGTTGATCGGTTTAAGGCCAATGGCAAGTAAGCGGGATTTCAACCAAGAGGGTGACTCACCCACTTTCAGGTTGGAAATGGTCAGCCCGCAATACCGTGGGCAGGCTTCCGTGTCTTCGACTTCAACGGATATGGGAAGGACATGGTTATCGACCGAAAAAGAGCTGACATCCGGTTGCTGCAGCATGAGTTTCCCGGATCCTGACTGGTGGTTAAGGACCGCAACAATATCCCGGGCCACACCCATGTGAGAAGCCGCATCAATGCGATTTGGGGTCAGGCCTATTTCAAAAACCCAATCCTCCCGAAGCTGAAAAAACCTGGAAGCCGGAATGCCAACCGGGGTTTCTTCAGGCAAAACCATGATGCCTTCATGGGATGTGCCAACCCCCAGTTCGTCTTCCGCGCAAATCATCCCCTCTGAAATCTGGCCCCGGATACGGGCCTTCTTGATCTCCAACGGCCCTCCTGGAAGGAAAAGTGTGGTTCCCACCGTTGCCACAAACACCTTTTGCCCCGGCAGAACGTTGGGGGCCCCGCATACTATGGAGAGTGCCCTGTCCTGACCAACGTCCACACTGGTCAGTGTCAGACGATCGGCATCCGGGTGTTTTTCACAGGATAGAACCAACCCACAAATCACACCCTGCAGTCCCCCTTTCAAGGTTTCAAACTTTTCAATCCCCTCCACTTCCAGGCCACAGTCCGTAAGAAGCACAGCCAATTCCTCGGGACTTTTGGAAAATGCAACATAGTCCCTCAACCAATGATAAGAAATCTTCATCTGGCATTAATTTAATTCAAAGAGGCCACGCCAAAGCTCTTGTCGGTCCGAAAATATCCGGAGCTGGTGCCCTCCTTTTTCAAAGCCCGCAGGGAAATCGAAAACAATGCAGGCCGTGGTTTCCACATTTTGATAATTTAAATTTTCTTTGTGTGATATTTTTATTTGTTGTCCGGAAAATTCAAAATTCCCCAGTAATTCATTTTCCAACACCTGGTTGTCCGGGCCGGTAATCTGGAAAAAGAATTCGTGGTCTCCGGCAGGTGCGAGCAAATTTTTTGGAATCGTCAAACAAATGCGTAGTTTTTCAGCCCGGCGTGCACGCAAGGTTTCACGCTCCCCCCTGCGGGTCTCCCTGAAGGGAACAATCTGCACTTCAGAGATACTCAGTATGCTTGCCCTATCGATCTGCTCAGCCATCTGCCTGTTTTCTCTCTGCAACTCCTCGCTCATTGTGGAAACCTGGCTCAGGGCACTCCGAATCTGGACATTTTCACCGGACAACACCCTGTTTTCTGCCTCCAGCTGGTGGATCTTTTCCTGGAAGCCCTCAAACTGCAGATTCATTTCCTCAATCCGGGCAATGTAGAGGGCAAGGGCCTCCGGACTTCCGACCCTTCTGATCTGGCTGCGCAGGTGTTGAATTTCTTCCTTTTGGGCCAGAATCTCCAATTCATAATCCGCATTGAGCCTGACCAGGTTTTCATAGGCCGTTTCCAGCTCCGTCAGCTGAAGAAGAAGGGCGTCTTTCTGAGCGGTAATATCCTCTTTTTCGATTTCCGTTACCTCCACAAACTCCTTTTGCTTTAAAGACTGTCTCAGAAGGAGTCCGACAAAAACCGCCAGCAACAGGGTGAGCAGGGAAAGGAATATAACCGGGGCCACAAAGGACTGCCTTTTGCTGCCTGGTCTGCCGGATCCCGGTTTATGACTTACTGGTGTAAAGTTTGCCATAGGGTTTGACTTTAAGGGAGGGTACAACGCCCGTGGTTTGACTCCCGTTCCAAACAAAGGGACAGAGAAAGGGGCAAAAAAACCGGCTAACGCAGTGACACGGATGTTTCTCCAAGCTTGAACTCATCGGTGTAAAGTGAAATCATGTACACTCCCGGTTCAAACTCCTCCAACCGTTGCCAGTAAAAACAATCCCCCACTTCCTGGTTCTGGTAATCCACCACGCCCTTCACTGAATATTGCAGTGTGTCGCCTTCGTGAATAAAAGCATAGGCATCCTCGTCACTTATCCTGAGGATTTCTCCGTCCGGGGCAGCGACACGCATATACACATTTCGGGGCCCCTGCGGGGCAATGGGATTTTCAGCAATGGCAAAACAAACCTTTATTTGTTCAACCCGCCTGGCCCTGTCGGTTTCATCTTCCCTTCCTGCTCCACGGATTCGGATGGGAGTGGCATCAATCTGGTACGCACGCAATGCGGAGGCAAGCTCTACCTTACCTTCCAGTTCCTCTTTATCCTGCGATAATTCGGAGGTGCGTTCCCTGACCTGGCGAATCTCTGCTTTTATTTGAACATTTTCATCTTTAAGCACCTGGTTTACAGTCACCAGACTGTCAATTTCCTTCACGTAGTTCTGCGTGACTTCTCTCAGGCCGTTCAACTGACGCCGGATTCTGTTGTAATCGGCCTGACGGGCGATCAATTGCCGAATCTCCTGGGCGCTGGCCTGAATAATGCTGTCTTTGTCCACCAGAATGCTGTCGTACTCCAGCTTGAACTGATTGTAATCTGCCAGAACCGAGTCCAGCTCAAATTGCAATTCCATGTTAAGCTCCTCGGTAAAAGCCTTCACCCTGGAGGCTTCTTTCAGGGACTTTCGGGTGGTGATGAGGAAAAATGTGAGCAGCGCAATAACAACCACCAGGGCCAAAATCGTACCCCGGTAAATCTTTTCATTTCGATTGTCTGAACCTGGCTGAGAACCTTGTGTTTTTGTTTCCATATGTAAAAACCTCCCTGTTAGTTGTTATAATATAAGAACCGTTCATTGATCTGCCAAGGGCATGTTTTGCTGTTTTCAGAAACGCACCCTATTTTTACGCAGGGAAAAACCGGAAATACCGGCCCGTAACGTGTTCCCGGGGCGCTGACCAGGAACATCCTCCGTGGGCCCGGAAAATATCGCCCCGTGACGGGTTTCTCTGCTTGCTCTGGCAAATTTAGTGAAATTTTTTTCCCAAACCATTTGTTTGTATGATATGAACCTGGGGTTAAGGATAAAAGATTTTTTCTCTCTGGTTTTCCCACCTTTGTGTGAATCCTGCAAACAGCTTCTTGTTGGTGATGAGAGGCACCTTTGCACTTGTTGTGATTTTCACCTGCCAAGGACCGGCTTCTGTCATTGGCCCGAGAATGCCCTGACAAGGGTTTTTTGGGGTCGTGTAGGAATTGAGGGGGGAGCGGCTTTGTATTATTACCAAAAGGGCGGGGGCGTACAGGAACTGGTTCACAAATTGAAATACAGGGGCGGGCAAGACCTTGGTCGGTATCTTGGCAGACTTCTGGGGCGGGAGTTGCTTGAATCTCCTCACTTTCGTGAAATTGACTGCATCATCCCGGTTCCCTTGCACGCCAGGCGACTTCGCCAACGAGGATTTAACCAAAGTGAAGCTTTTGGAGCGGGAATTTCCGAAATTCTTGGGTGCCCGTTGAATACTGAGGCATTGATCAGGCGATCCGCCACCCAGACCCAAACCAGAAAGAGCCGATTCCGGCGCTGGGAAAATGTTTCCGGTGTTTTTGAATTCAGGGAGGATGGGTTGTCAGGGGCAAGGAACCTGCTGTTGGTAGATGATGTCCTCACCACCGGATCCACCCTGGAGGCCTGTTCACAACAGCTGCTCTCCGGAAAAAACACCAGGGTTTGGGTGGCCACCATCGGATTTACTGCCTGAGGGAATGACAGATCACAAACGTCCCCCCAGAACAGCCGTTTCCCGAAAATGTCTGACCTGGCCATCCTGATCAAACACTTCCATGTGAATGATATAAATCCCGACAGGGGCTTTCAGTCCGTTATCTGTGCTCCCGTCCCAGGTAATGACTCCCGATGTAGCCAACAGCTCCCCGGATGAAAGCAACCTGATGAGTCGTCCCCGGCTGTCAAAAATACGCACA
Organism: Bacteroidales bacterium; assembly: GCA_041690235.1. Classification (GTDB taxonomy): domain Bacteria; phylum Bacteroidota; class Bacteroidia; order Bacteroidales; family UBA7960; genus SLSG01. Next base: position 32,755 of record JAWLHS010000002.1, on the reverse strand, counting down.
TTGGCCACAAAACCGGGATGATCAAATGCGTATACAATATTCAGCAAATCCTCTTGCCCGTCCCCGTCGGGTGAAAAGACCTCCGGTTGAACGACCATGCTCCCCACCCCGGCGGTAAGATCCGGGGAAAACTGGGAGTTTCGGTATCCAGGTGTTCCATAACCCACGGACTGTGCCGCTGAATGCCAATTCGACCGGTTCTGTGTTGGCAAATTGGGATTCATGCGCTCCAATGCGACACCCTTAAAACTGGTTAGTAAAGGAAGATGCATATCCTCCTCATAAATTAACATATCAATGATATCAAGGCCTTTTGATGCAAAGACCAGGATGCCGTTGGCGTTTGTCATCCTCGGCATCCCGGGTGTTCGGATAAATCCATGGGGATTGGGGGTCATGAAGGTGGCCTGCACGTCCGTCGGACTGCTTGTCAACACCACATAGTCGCCCGGAAAAAACAAAAAGGATGTTTCCGTAATCTCCTGTATGGTATTCAGGTAACCCGCCACCGTATCCCGTGAGGCGATCAGGTGGTTTCTCAGGTCGAACACCTTCTCTGAGCGATTATATATTTCAATATATCTGGAACCACGGTCGGGCGGATTGAATAACACCTCATTGATCACCACATCGAACGCCCCGGCCAGGTCAGGCACCGCCACCCGGCATGTTCTGCTGCCAATGGGATTCCCGGCACAATCAAGCATTCCCTCCTGAAGTCCGACCTGGTATATCACCCCTGGCTGAAGGGGTTGAGCCAGTCCAAGAATCACCCGTGAAAAGTCGGGCAGCAAAGGGATGGCTGAAACCGGCTGCCCGATACCCTGATCAACCATATAGTTTGACACAGAGGACAGGGAGGACACACCCATGGGCTCATTGAAATAAAGAATGATGCTGGAGTCGTTTTCAAACCCGGCCCTGATCAGGTCAGGCCGGGAAGAATCAGGGTTACTTCCCATAACCGCATTGGGGGCTCCCGGAGTACCTCCCCTTGGATCGGTTGATGCCCTCCAGTTTTCCATGCCCTGGCAAAAGTTGTGAGGGTCCACCTTTTCGATCGACCAACCACCGTTACTTTTGGCCGGATCCTGGTACCAACTGTCTGTGTAAGAAACAAAAGAAATGACATTCCAACCGGGATCATAGAGAATCAAATCCGTTCCCGCATTGGTCAATGCCACCTGAGACAGACCCGGAACAGTTACGACGTTTCCAAATTCCTGCAAAAAAGGGAATGCGGTTTCGGTAACCAGCACCAGGTATCCGCCCGGCCCAATGGGCGCAAAAGGAAGTTGTCGCTGGGTGGTTCCATGCTGAAGAACCCATCCTTCGAGATTAACGGGAAATTCCGTGGTGTTGTATAGCTCAATATATTCGTAGGCGGGCAAACCGACCGGCGGTGTGGGGTTTGCCATCAGCTCATTAAACACTACATCAAAACCCTTTGGTACATAATAAACAAATTCCCCGCTATGGGGTTCCATGACATTGCCAAGGTAATCCTCCACATGATTGATTTCGAGTACGTATACCCGGTTTTCAGTGAAATTTTGAGCAAACAGCAGGCTTACGCCATTGGGCTGCAGCGGGTCGCGGCTGGCAATGACGGGGGATCCAACTCCCTGGTCAACCATATAGTTTCCGGTATTTTCTGCCGTAACTTCATCCACGACCTTGTCGAAAAAAACCTTTAAGGAATTGGGTGAGTCAACCTGTATGTTCTCAACACGGGGAGGATCGGTATCGGCCTCATAGGCCCCTACAGAAAAATCATCAAAGTAAAAACGGTTGGAATTGCTGATGGTATAATTGCAATACACCCCAAACCAAGAGCTTGTGTTATGGGAATTGTCGAATACGGAACCTTGGGGCAAATAAAGCAGTCCACCCTGGGGATCGGCCCTGAACGCCCAATTGCCGGAACCATCCCGGGTAACCATGATGCGTATCATATTGTTGGTGGCCGAGGCCATATTCATGCTTCCGGCTAGCAATTCGGTGGAGTTCAGGCCGTCCTGGCGGTAGAAGAAGAGTCGCTTGTTATCGCCCCCATCCTTTCCAATCTGCAGATAATAACCATTCAGCGGACCGTGAAGGTCCCGGGAGTCACTGACAAGGTAAATTTTTGGGTGGTTATTGCTCGATGGGGTAAAGGCCAGGCGTACCCAAAACGTCCACGCGACATTGTCAATAATACGGCTTTCGGTAGCCAGAAATGCCCGGCCAGCTGCCTGATCCATCAGGCGAAGCACACCATCCTGTACCACAAACTTGTCGGTATCGCCAACCCAGGCCGGATTGGAGGAAAAGTCGCCGTCGTCAAAATTGTCTGAAAACTGGCCCCGGACCATTCCCGGAATCAATAACAACAGAATGAAAGAAATCCTTTTTTGCATAACAGGAATTTTATAGCGGCTAAATATACTATTTTTGCAGAAAACCAGCATGACTGCTTCCCCCTCAAGCATACCATGCATGCTGCGGGACTTTTCGGTTTGGCGGTGAAACGAGGCGGGAAGAAATGGCATGAAACGAAAACAAACAAGAAGAACCATGGATTTGGCACTGATTGGGGCCACCGGACTGGTTGGTCAGGTCATGATAAAAGTTCTGGAAGAGCAAAAAATCCCGGTAACCGGATTTTACCCTGCAGCCTCGGAGCGATCCATAGGGAAACCAGTCCTGTTCAACGGCAAGACTTATCCCGTTTGCAGCATCCGTGAAGCAGTTGACGCCAAACCTTCCGTTGCCTTATTCTCGGCCGGGGGAGAGGTTTCCAGACAATGGGCAGAGGCTTTTGCCGCCAATGGGACCTTTGTGATTGACAATTCTTCGGCCTGGCGCCTGAACGATAATGTTCCCCTCGTTGTTCCGGAAGTGAACCCCCACGCCCTGACGCTGAACCGCAGGATTATTGCCAATCCAAACTGCAGCACCATACAACTGGTGGTTGCCATTGCCCCGCTTCACATTCGTTACCATGTCAGGCGGATCGTGATGGCTACCTATCAGTCGGTGACAGGAACCGGGGTGCATGCCGTCAGACAATTAGAGAATGAGCGGAAAGGCATTTCGCAAGGCATGGCCTATCCGCATCCGATCGACCTGAATTGTTTTCCCCACGGGGGAGACTTCCTTGTGAACGGGTACACCAGTGAAGAAATGAAGCTGCTTCACGAAACCCGGAAAATCCTTGGAACCGACAGCCTCCAGCTCACTGCCACCGTGGTTAGGATTCCGGTAATGGGAGGCCATAGTGAAGCCGTAAACATTGAATTTGAACGCGATTATGATTTACCCGGGTTGAAGGCTTTGCTGGAACAATCCCCCGGCATTATCCTCCAGGATGACCCAAAAAACAATCTATACCCCATGCCCTTGACCGCCAGGGGAAAAGATGCCGTTTATGTCGGGCGTATTCGCCGCGACACAACGGTACGGTCAGGACTTGACATCTGGATTGTTTCCGACAACCTGAGAAAAGGAGCGGCGACCAACGCCGTGCAAATCGCAAAGCTGCTCATGGAAAGAGGATTTGTTGTTTAGATTTTGTCCATGACTTGCTTTGCCGGCTGAGACATAAAGGAATCCTTCCATCAGTTTAAAAACGCTTGTTTATCAGGTTGATGGATTTTTCTTATTTTTGCACTCTGCAAAAACAAAACCACCTGGTTTTGTTCTGGCGTCACTGAGATCAAATAAAATGGAAGAATTAGCTGAAGCCCGCTGGTTGGTAGTGGTAAACCCCAATGCCGGAACAAGAAAAGGCGAAAGAGACTGGAACAAGATCTCCGGCCTCCTCGACAAAAACGGACTCGATTACCACCCCGTTTTCACTGAAAGGCGCCTGCACGCCATGAAATTAACCGTAGAATTTATTCAAAGGGGATTCCGGAAAATAATTGTCGTGGGGGGAGACGGCACCATGAATGAGGTGGTCAATGGCATTTTCAAGCAAAAGTCTGTTCCTACAGCTGAGATCATCCTTGGAATGATTTCTGTCGGCACAGGAAATGACTGGGGAAGAACATTTAACATTCCTACAGAGTACGCTGAAGCCATCCGAATCATCCACCAGGGGTCAACCCTGGTTCAGGATGCCGGGATCGTTAAATATCAAAACACCCATTGTGAAAAGACACGGTTTTTCATCAACATGGCGGGCCTGGGATTTGATGGTCTGGTGGCACAGAAAACCAATCAAGACAAGGACCTGGGGCATAGCAATCCTTTTGTCTATATAAAAAACCTGATTTCGTCCTTGTTTTCATACAAATCTTCACAAATCAAAGTCACCGTAGACGATGTTGTGATCACTGACAAAATTTTCAGCATTGGGATCGGGATCGGCCAATACAATGGGGGCGGCATGCGGCAGACACCGGACGCACTTCCAGACGACGGCTTGTTTGATGTGACCCTGATCAAAGACATGAAAAAATGGTCCGTTATCAAAAGCCTCAGAAGGTTATACAATGGCACCATCGGCCAGCACAAACGGGTTGAAACTTTTGTTGGAAAGTTTATCCGCATTGAATCTGACATTCCGGTTCTCCTTGAAACAGACGGGGAGTCACTGGGCCATTCCCCCTTCGAATTCCAGATTGTTCCGAAAAGCATTCAAGTAATTGTTAATACCTGATTTATTTCAATGATAAAAGGAGAAGATCTTTTTAAAAAAATCATATCACACTGCAAGGAATACGGCTTTATTTTTCCTTCGAGTGAGATATATGATGGGCTGAGTGCTGTATACGACTACGGGCAGAACGGCGCCGAATTGAAAAACAACATCAAGGACTATTGGTGGAAGTCAATGGTGCAGTATCATGAGCATATTGTCGGATTGGATACGGCCATTTTTATGCATCCTGCTGTATGGAAAGCCTCTGGACACGTAGATGCTTTTAACGACCCCCTGATTGACAACAAGGACTCAAAAAAGAGGTACCGGGCCGATGTGCTGATCGAAGACCACCTGGCCCGGCTGGGCGAAAAGATCGAAAAAGAAGTGGAAAAAGCCGCCAGGCGATTCGGGGTGGACTTTGATGAAACGATGTTTCGCGAAACCAACCCCAGGGTACTGGCAAATAAAGAAAAGATCGAAGCCATAACCAGGCGTTTTGTTTCTGCCCTGGAAGAAAACCGTCTGGCCGACATCAAGGCCCTGATTGAGGAACTGGGCATTGCTTGTCCGGTTTCTGGCTCGCGGAACTGGACGGATGTCAGGCAGTTTAACCTGATGTTCAGTACCCGGATGGGCTCATTGAGCGAAGACACCAACCAGGTTTACCTGCGCCCGGAAACCGCCCAGGGGATTTTTGTCAATTACCTGAATGTCCAGAAAACCGGAAGGCTTAAGTTGCCTTTCGGGATTGCACAGATCGGCAAGGCCTTCCGCAATGAAATCGTTGCCAGGCAGTTCATTTTCAGAATGCGTGAATTTGAGCAAATGGAGATGCAGTTTTTCGTGAGGCCCGGACAGGAGAAAGAATGGTTCAGTTATTGGAAGGAAGAGCGAATGCGATGGCATCTGGCCCTGGGTTTTCCGCCGGAAAGGTTTCGCCTGCACGATCATGAAAAACTGGCCCATTACGCCAATGCCGCTTCGGACATAGAGTTTGAGTTTCCCTTTGGATTCAAGGAACTGGAGGGAATTCATTCGCGCACCGATTTTGACCTGACGGCACACCAGGAATTTTCCGGGAAAAAACTACAGTATTTTGACCCGGAAACCAATGAAAGCTACGTACCTTATGTGGTGGAAACCTCCATTGGCCTCGACCGGATGTTTTTGGCCATCGTGAGTCAGGCGTATAAGGAAGAAACCCTGGAAGACGGATCGGAACGCGTTGTCATGCAGATCCCTCCTGCCCTGGCTCCAATAAAGATCGCCGTACTTCCGTTGATCAAGAAGGATGGAATGCCGGAAAAAGCCAGGGAGATATTTGACCGGCTTAAATACGATTTTAATTGTCAATACGAGGAGAAAGATGCCATCGGCAGGCGTTACCGCAGGCAAGATGCCATTGGAACGCCCTATTGCATTACCATAGACCACGAAACCCTGGAGGAGGGGACCGTAACCATTCGCGAACGCGACAGCATGCATCAGGATCGCATTCCCATTGAAAATATTGCCAGCGTGGTGCGTGAGCGCATTGACCTAAGACCCAAAAGCAAAGGAGCCTGAACGACCCAGTCACTCACCGGATCAAAACAATGGAACCTCAATTATCCCTGAGCGAAATTAAAGCACCCATTGAAGACCACATGACGGCTTTCGAAAAGCGCTTCAGGTCTTCCATGAAAAGCCGCGTGCCCCTGCTGGACACCATCACCAGGTATATTGTAAAGCGCAAGGGCAAGCAACTCCGGCCGATGTTTGTTTTTTTTTCTGCCGGATTGTTCGGTGAGATCAGTGAGCGAACCTACCGGGCTGCTTCCCTGATTGAATTGCTGCATACCGCCACACTCATCCACGATGATGTGGTGGATGACTCCAATGAACGCAGGGGCTTCTTCTCGCTGAATGCATTGTGGAAAAACAAAATTTCGGTTCTGGTGGGGGATTACCTTCTGTCGAGGGGATTATTGCTTTCGCTGGAAAACGAAGACTTTGACCTGTTAAAAATTGTAGCCGGTTCGGTAAGGGAAATGAGCGAGGGAGAACTGATGCAAATCGAAAAGGCCAGAAGCCTCGACATTCGTGAAGCGGTTTATTTTGAGATCATCCGGAAAAAAACCGCCAGCCTGATTGCATCCTGCCTGTCATGCGGAGCCGCATCGGCCAATGCCAGGCCCGAACAAACAGAACAAATGCGACTGATCGGGGAAAAAGCCGGCATTGCCTTTCAGATTAAGGACGACATACTGGATTTTGAGCGGGACACTGCCAAAGGGAAGCCTTCGGGTGTGGATATTAAGGAAAGGAAAATGACACTGCCCCTGATACACATTATTAATCAGGCAACCTACTCAGAGAAAAGAAACATCATCAATACCGTCAAAAATCACAACCTGGATCCGGAACGGGTCGCCCAATTGATCGACCTGGTGTACAACAAGGGGGGGGTGGATTACGCCTTCAAACAAATGATCAGTTATAAAGATCAGGCCCTCAAAATGTTGAAGGCAATGCCCGACCTGCCTGCCAGGACCTCCCTGGAGCAGCTGATTGAATTTACAACAAGCCGGAAAAGCTAAGTCTCAGGAATGGCTTTGGTGTCCGATCAGTTCCCTGATTTTCTCCTCGACCACCAGGGCATGCTCCTCTTTGAGCAGATCATAGCTCACCTCAAGGAGTGTCTGACCCTCTGTGTTTTTTGATATTTTGATGACAGGAGGCGGACCGATCACCCAGGGCATTCCCATCATGGCCTGGTTAATCATTCCTTTCAAGACAGACGGGTCGGTCGGTCCGGGGAGCGGAACCACCAAATGGTGCGAGAGGCTCTTCCCGGCTTCGGATGGCAGGCTAACCCACTGATTACTCAGTTGCGCGTAAGGAATTCTGGTCTTCTCCCCTCTTTCGTTTTCAAGTTCAATAAAACGCTGCCCCAGGGTTACGATCCGGCCCTCTGCCACGGGGGTTTTGATCATCTGGCCCAGTTCCAGCTTAAACTCTGACCGGAGCATGATGCCAGAAAAGTAGTCACGAAAAACGTACCAGGCAATGGCGAAGACAAACAGGCCCGTCATGCCGGCAATAATTTGCTCGTAATAACGCATATTTCCGAACAGTACACGGGCGCCCCAAAAAGCATAGGCTATCCAGGCACCCAGTTCAACCACCGGAAAAAGCTTCAGCACGGCGGGTTTAAATGCATTTTTTCTTGCCAGTGCATGTAAGACCCTGCCTCCCAGTTGAAGGACAAAAAACAGCAAAACCCCTGTCAGGACAAAATACAGTATGTTCATAAGCGGTTCAGGGTTTTCAATTTTTCGGTCAGATAAAGATCCAGCCCAGGTTGAATTGCATAAATCCCCTGGAACTTTTCAATCAAAATTCCTGCGCGCATCAATGCGCGAATTTCGGAATAGGCCAGTTCCCTGGGTTGTTCAATGTTCCTGGAAAGCGTTTCGATGGTAAATCGCCGGTGGATTACAAACTGAAGGATATAAAACCACTGGTCTCTGCTCAGTGCGTCGAAAACCTCCCTTGAAGGGAGATTGAGGGAATCTATATAAATCGTTTTCCCGGAAACCTTTTTAATACTTGCCAGCCACAGGGTGATGGCCGAACCGGGATTCCCAAACGAGTTGTCGAACAACTGGTTGAACAGCCTGGCATGATCCCAGGCCGTCATTTTTTCCTCTTCCTTTTTGTTAAAATGTATGGTGAGTCCCCCGGCATGATGCCGGAGCAGAATCAACTTTCGGAGGTCCCGGGCATCGAAGGGTTCACAGGTAATGGTGGCCAGGGAATAACTTTGTAACTGACTCCAGAACTCAATCAGTTGCAGGGCGTGACTGTTGGCTGTCAGGATAAACAGGCATTTCTGTCCATAACGGTCAATCAGGGTTTTTAAAAGCTCAATCACCGCATTCCCCCCGGGCCGGCGCTCCCACCAGAGCCCGAGATCCTGAATAATGATTGCTTTTCCGACCGGCAATGCCCTGAATACATCATCCAATGATTTGTTATGGGCATTCAGTGCCTCAAGAAGTTTGGCGGTAAAAAGGGAAAGATCTGCGGTACAAGCTTGCGGTGCCCTGATTTGATGAATATTCTCATTCGCAAAGTGCTTTCGTGCCATCATTTTGGAAAGGCTTGACTTCCCCGAACTCCTTGCACCGGTAACGATCAATGCACCTGGCAGTCCGGCTTTAAACCGGTTGATGGCTTGGTCGGCCTCATCAATCTGGCTGTTCATTCCCACCCAAAAATCATCTCCGATGCCTGCCTGTCCCGAAAACAAGGTGCAATAATAAAACGGGAGATCTTTCAACACGGTGGCCGAAGGTGTAATGGCCTCTACAAATGCGAGGGTGTCAGTGTTGGATAAGCGGTCACTGACGGCTGGTTTTTCAAAATGTCTGAACCATATCATGCCCTCGCTTTTACTGTAGAGAAGGTTCACAAATTGTTGCCGGGTAAGGTCGGTGACCTTTTGAAGGCTTTGGTTGATCCGCTTAAATACAAGGCTGCCTTCACTCCCTTTGCGTCGTTTCCTTAGCTCAAGGCTGGTTTTCCCTATGGTTGCCGAGGACAACGGTTCAAAGGCTGCCCTTAAATACCCGTTAAAAGACTTTTCAAGATCTTCCAAAATCTGTTTCATCCTGATTTCCTCCTCAGACAGCTTCTGAGAAAACTTACCAAGCAAGTCCTTCAGTTGCTCCCGTTTTTCCTTTTGGCCGGAGTCGTCATCAATCCCTTCTTCCGCCGTAAGGCTGAAGTTCATCAACCGGACCAGGTCCTTGAGGCCGATAATGTTCTTTTGAAACTGCCGCTCCACATCAATGGTTTTTCTGATGCCCGGATCAATCAATTCGGCACCCACAAACAAGGACAGTGCTTTACGGAAATGGACCGCCACGGGTTCAGCTGCAGAGAAACTGTCAAAACCAGCATGCTCTGCGAACTCATCGCCACCAATTTCAAATTTCTCCGGCATGTCTTTCAGCAAGTCCCTGATCTCATCAAACAATGCTTCATAGTGTTCATTGGCCTGAGGAATGGAGAGTTGGGAGTGATCAAGTTTTTCAAAACGACGACCAATCTCCTTGCCCGTGATATTCTCGTCCAGTAAAAGCTGTTTATAAGACCGGATAACTTGCAGGATTGACGTTTCGCACGAGGCGGCAAAATCAAGATGGTATTTTTGAATTTTTGAATCAATGCGGCTTTGCAGTGACAAGACAGAGAAATCCAGCAGGGCCTTGTTGATAAACAGGATGATGTTTCTCTCCCATATTTCGGGAAAAGCCTGGATCTCTTCAAGGAGCTTTTCCTCTTGTTTGAAATACGCCTTGAAATTCTTGCTGATCAAGTTGGCCCTGGTGCTTTCCAGGTGCAGGGTCAGGCTGTTGAGGTCTTCCAGCAGGGTTGCATAGAGGCGTTGTCCGGACTGGTAATTGAATTGTCTGTCGTCATCACTCAGAACGTTTACCCTGGCCTTCAACCTGTTCTTTTCCAGCCGGATGGTTTCGGAAAGCTTGGATTGGTCGGCAGATCTCAGACGGGCCTTTTCGATGGCCTCATGGACAGGTGCCAGCACTTTCCTGATGTCTGCCACCTGGCGGAAGGAATGCAGAACGATCTCGTTCGTCATGGACCTCAATAACTCAAGCCGCTTGTGATAAACATAGTATTTGGCAGCCGGCAGCAGGTTGATTTTATGGGGAACGGCCTTCCGGGTAATCGTAGCAAGCAAGATCTTCCGGATCTTATAACATTTGGAAGCAAACGGGTCTTCCTTCTCAATCCTGAACTCACTACGCGCCCGCTTAATCCATATCTTTTCCGGAACCTCACCGATGGTTCGTTTCAGGTCGGCCAGCAAGTTACCAATCCCTTTTTCCAGACATTCTCTTTGATATGGAACCATTTGTTCCTTGTAAACCAGCAGATGTCTTTGGGAGTGAAATGAAAAATCGTTCAGCAGCCGCAGCAAGGCCCTGGATCGTTCTGCAGGCTTTTTAATATCCAGACTTTTGGACAGATGGTCAAACATTTTCCCGGTCAGAAAGTCCAGTTCGGGAAAGAACCCGGCGTATTTGTCCATCACCTGTTCAAAGCTTACCTCATAAAAATTCTGAACCCGCTTCTCCCCAAGCTTTCCAATATTGTAGACTTCATTGGCAATAATCTCCCTGGAAGAAGGTCGCAAATGTTGCAGGATGCCTGGTTTGGGTTTGTTCAGTATGGGTGAGGCAGTAGTTTCCTTCGAAGGCTTGGTTCGCTTGACGCTGATCTCATCAAAAAAAGTGGCGGCCGAAATGAGCAGACAGCTGTTCAAAGAGGCAGTCAGGGCATTGATGCGCTCAATCAATTTTGCCGGATCCTTTTTACCAAAATCGGGAAGTTCCAAAAGGCAAAGGTCGGCATGGCGGGATTCTGCACGGATGATATCTGCTTCGGGAATCTGCTCCACCCCGTTATGGATGACCTTGACCCTGGCCCGCATGCGTTGGTTGTCAAGCACCTGGTTAATCAAGCTGTACAGGGGGTCTGTCTGCGCAGAGTCGTTGGTAATGCTCAGCACCCGGATGGTGGCGGCCCTCCACTCCTTGCTTGACGTAAGAAAACGCAACAAGGTAATGGCAAAGGACAGGTTCCGTCCGCTGCCCGTCCACCAAACATCGATGATCCGGAATTTCCCAAACCCAGCGGTTTTGTTAAAACTCAAAAATACGGCGTTTAAATCCTGCTTTTTAAAATCCCGCAATATCCCGCTAAACTTTTCCGGATTGCGGGCGTTCCTTGCCCAGCCCATCAATACGGTATTTGGCTCGAACCCGGAGAAACCATATACTTTCGTTATGACACTGATCCCTTCATATATGTCACGGCATTCGTGATAGCGGGTAAACGAACCGGGCCTGCCGGCCTGAACCCCAATGCCGGGCTCCGTCACTTTTTTAAAGGGGGTCTCGGTGGCGGGATCCTCCGTTAACTCGAAATTGGTAAAAATGCCCAGCTTTCCAACCAGGGATTTCCCCATTTCAATCAGGTAGGGCCTGCTTTTCTCACCCCCGCTAAACAGTATGACATTGGGCCTCCAGTTATTTGCCCGGCGGCTGCTGGCTGTGAGCCGGCCCAATCCGGTTTTCACAAGGGAAGTCCATATGCTGTTCCAGGTATCTCCTGTCTGCAGGGTCAGTTCCTTTTTCTTCAGAAACAAAAACAGGGCGATCAGTCCGACGGACGCAATGATCAACGCAATGACGTCCAATTGGATCATCACGATGATGCATGCAATGGCCCCGATAATACTGATGATGCGGGGAATCTTGAAAGATGGACGAAAATCGGTCCCCGCCCAGCTTTCAACCGTATAAGTAATGTTTTGGAATCCGTATATAATGATGAAAAATATCGAAACGATCCGGGCAATGGCATTCAGTTCACCGATCAGAATGCCCGACTGGGCAATCACATAAGCCACCAGAAGGGCATTGCGCGGCTCATTGGAGGCCCCGTAACCTTTGGCAAAAAAGCCGGGAAGAATTCGATCCATCGACAAGGCCTGCAAAATTCGAGGGGCGGCAAGAATACCGCCAAGCGCAGAAGACAGGGTAGCGCCCAGAATACCGGCAATAACAAGCTGAGGGATCCAGGAAGTGGTAAACAATACCTGTGTGTCATTGACCAGTAATCCACGCTCAATGGTCAATGAAAAAAAGACCGACAGGGCAATATAAATGATAAGCCCAACCAATATGGCTGAGATCGTCCCAAAAGGAATTTGTTTTCGTGGGTCTCTCAAATCGCCCGACATGGACACACCCGCCTGAAAACCGGTAACGGCCGGAAAAAAAATGGCGAATAGGGTGATCCATGGTAAAGCCCCGCTCATAGGGGAGAAAAGCGGTTGTTCAGGAACAAAGGCGTGGTTGCCAAAAAATACCGAAACGAGCGACAAGACCATGGCTGCCATGATCAGGTACTGGGTTTTGATGGCCAGGGAAGTGCTGATAAAGGTTACGATGGCCAAAAAAAACAACATAACGGAGCCAACGATCCGAATGGCAAATAAGCTGACCTCGAATCCGAAGAAGGAGAGAAAGGCCTCTGAAAATCCGATCAAATAAAGGCTGATACTGAAAGACAACCCAACAAAAAGGGCGATTCCGAGCGTGCCGCCTATCGGAAGTCCCAGGCTTCGGGAGATAATAAAATAGCTTCCACCTGTCCCCACCCGCTTGTCCGTAGCAATGGACGCCACGCTGAGCCCGGTGCTCAGAGAGATAATATGGGCCACCAGGATGATCCCAAGGGTCGACCAAAGCCCTGCCTGTCCGACAATCCAGGGCAAACGAAGGAACATGATAACACCCAGGATACTTAGGATGGATGGGGTAAACACCCCTCCAAAGGCACCAAATTTCTTCGCTTTTCCCACGCCGGTTGCTTTATTGGACATTTCAAAGATAATTTTTTTTGCACATGAATGGGTGGATCCGCCCTGATTTGTTGCAAAAATCGGGTTTGTTAATGCCTTTCATAATATCTAACTTTGCGTCTCCCGGATCACAGCCCCAAACCACCGCAACATGGCAAGAAGTTTATTTTTCAGAACCGCTGCCCTGGCTTCAATTGTCATGGCCCTGGCCTTTTCACCGGAAGTTTTTGCACAACAGGACCCTGCACCCCCCGACACCCTCACGGATGCACGTTTGAACAGTCCCCACGCCACCATTTACACCCACTTGTTTTACCTGCAGGACGACAGCTACGAGCCGGGGGTCGCAGCCCGGGCTTTCATGCAGCCCGGTGTCAGCCAGGAAGAGGCTGTGGAAGCGGCCATCAAGCTAAAGCAGGTGTTCGACGGACGCGGGTATTATATTGACATGACAAGCTTGCCGGTTGACCCTGCCTATACCGATTCTGTATCGGGAAGGCATCAGTTCATCCCGGTTTCCGCCATCCCCGAAATTTATTTACAGCGCGCAGGAGAACAATGGCTGTACAGCCTTTCAAGTATAGAGCAGATCAATCAGCTGCACCAGGACGTGTTTCCCTTCGGAACCGATGCGCTGTTGGATATACTGCCCCGGGCCGGCACCAATAAGTTTTTCGGATTGCATCTCTGGCAACATTTGGGGATTCTAATTGTCATCACCCTGAGCTTTTTACTTCACAAGCTGCTTTCCTTTTTATTCAGGCGGCTTCTATACCGGGGCGCTTCCCAGCTGGGGTATACAAAGCTCGTACGTCCTTATTTGCTGCCTGTTGCAAAGCCCCTGAGCCTTTTTGTGGTTTTTGTTTTCATCATGGTGGTGTTTCCGGTACTTCAGTTGCCGGTTGAAGCGGCCCGGTATATCAACTATGGTTTCCGGGCCATCCTGCCTTTTTTTGCCACTGTGGTGTTTTACAAACTGGTGGATGTGTTCTCTCTTTACCTGGAAAGCCTTGCCGGAAAGGGAGATTCGAGCCTGGACAACCATGTGATCCCGATCATCAGGAAAGTACTTCGGGTCTTTGTGGTGATTGTCGGCGGACTCTTCATTCTTCAGAATCTGGATATCAACATCACGGCTTTACTGGCGGGAATTTCAATTGGGGGACTGGCCCTTGCCCTGGCGGCCCAGGATACGCTGAAAAACTTTTTCGGTTCCCTGATGATTTTTATTGACAAGCCTTTTTCGGTTGGCCACTGGATAACCAGCGGCGATTTGGATGGGACCGTTGAAGAAGTCGGGTTCCGATCCACCCGGATCCGGACCTTCCGCAACTCCCTCACCTATGTGCCCAATGGAAAGCTGGCCGATTCCACCATCGACAACCACGGACTGAGAAAATACCGCCGGTTTTTCATGCATATTGCCATCACTTACGACACACCGCCGGATCTGATCGAAGTATTCGTTGAGGGCCTCAGGAAAATTGTCGAAAGGCACCCAAGAACCCGCAAGGATTTCTATATTGTTGAGTTTAACGAGATGGGCGATTTTTCGCTGAAGGTGATGTTCTACATCTTTTTTGCCGTTCCGACCTGGCCCGAAGAGTTGAAGGCCAGGCATGAGGTACTGATTGAGATCGTTCGCCTGGCCGAAAAGCTCGGCATTCGTTTTGCCTTCCCGACTCAGACCCTGCACATGGAAAATTTCCCGGGAAAACACAGCCTAACACCCCGTTATGATATGTCAATGCAGGATTTCCGTCAGGTGATGAATGATTATTTCAGCCAGCAATCCACCCCGGAGAATCATTGATTCGAACACGAACGCCCGGTCGCTGAAGAACGTCCGCATAAGCTTCGTCCATGCCGCCCGAATCGGCCCCATCCATGCTGCCCGAATCGGCCCCATCCATGCCGCCGGGAAAGATTCGGGGCGCGTATGCCAATAAAAAAACCGCCCGGCATTCCATCTACTTTAAACAAACAAGGGCGGTCCGCCGGACCACCCTTGTTCTATTCCCAAGGCCATGTGTTTCCATGGCCTGCCGGCTTATTTTAAAACCACCACGGTGGCCGGATCGATCACCTGGAACGTAAATGACTCGGTGAAGTATAACTGGACCTTTTTGCTGCTGTGAGATTCATAGCCAATGGAAAGATCCTGGCCTATCACCATTTTGAAATCGCCGCCGCGTTCTGACACCAGGTAGGCATCTTTTATGTAAGGGGCCATAATAATGGAACCGCCCAACAAGCCCTCAATTTGTTTGCGCAAGGGGTATCCCCTTACATGAGCGTTCACCTTCTGCCATTTTTCTGTATTAAGGACCAGGGAATACGGTCCCTCAATGGAGGCAGCCTTAAGTTTTGAAAGACCCAGGGAGATGGCTCCCATAATGTCTTCTGTCGATTCGGGAAAGGCAATGGCTTCATGTTCGGAACTGCCCTTGAGCCCCACAATACCCCCAGGCTTAAACCCCTCATAAATGGCGCTCTCCTCAAATTGGGCAATTTTTCTTGCGGCATCCTCCATGGCTCCCAGGTCAATATCTTCTGCGCCACGGGCCACATTGTCAAGTTCCCATATATCCAGTTCAAAAGGAATCCGGGCTTCCACCAATGGCAGCACCTGGTGAATTCCATACTTCAGAGAGCCTTTCTGGGAAGCAGGCACCTGTATACGCCCGGTGGGAAGGGCGGCAAAATCCCATCCCTTGGGCCCATCAACATCGACAAACTTCCTTGCTGACAACACCGAAGACAGCACGTCAACGGCTGTTTCATTAATTTCTTTCCACGCCTCATTTGAGATCGGGGCCAGTGATTTTCTAAGAATATCCATACAAATTTTTTATTTTTCGTTCGTTTTTAAACCCATGATTTGTATCACCGGTTGAAACACCGGGAGATCAGACAAAAGTGAAAGTGTTTACTTCAGCTTTCCCAGGCCCAGAGAGTCGGAGCCTGGAGAGGTTGAACCGGCGCTATCTTTTTCGCCTTCGTTGGCAGCCTCTTCATGTCCGGCAATGCTGCCTTCCTTAAATAAATAGTTGCGAAGTTCCTCATCCCAGCCTGGCATGTTTCTTCTCAGCCATTCCAACGTCATGCAGGCATGCTCAATTTCCTCATCACGATTGTGTGCCATTATTCCGGCCAGTTCCTGGTCCTTGCATGTTACCACCCGCTGGTGGTACCAGTCGACCGCTTCAATTTCTTCTTTCAGGCTGTTGAGCGCGCGTGAAAAATTGCGTGCCTCCTGTGATAATTCTTCTACTGGTTCGTGATAATTTGACATATGCGTTCGTTTTAATATAAAATGAAATGATTTACAATTGGAATTTGTCTAACTCTCTATTTTTCAATTACTTGACGGCTTCCCTCCTTGGTTTGTGCAAACCATCCAACTTCAAAGGCTGCTTATAAAAAAGGCCGGCAATCTCAGAAATGAAATAAGCGATTACAAGAGGGTTATGTGCAAATATAACAATTTGGACGCAGCATGCCAAGCATCCGGGGGCAAATTCCTCCCTTTTTGTTGCGATTCGCAGAAGCCCTCAGAAAAAATCAGTCAACCTATTCTCCGGCCTTATAATTTTTTGATGTAGCAGCGCGAGCGTTTGTGTTGCCGCGGCTCGTAACCAATCCACAATTGCTTTACCTTATTGTTCTCCTCCAGCTCACGGGTGGTTTCAATGCTTTTGATGCCTTTTTGAAAAAATGTTTTGCCAATCTTCTCAAAAATCAGGGCGTGGATGCCCTTATTCTGGTATTCGGGCTTCACCCCGATCAGCAACATATCGACCGAATCATTAAAACGCAAGGCCCACAATATTCTCAGAAAGCCAAAGGGAAACAAACGTCCGCCAGCTGCTTTCAGGGCCCTGGTCAGCGATGGCATGACCAGTCCGAATGCGACCAGTTCGTCTTGTTCGTTCAGGACCACCGATACATAATCGGGATGTATCATGGATAGAAACTCCCCGGTCAGGTTTTCAATCTGTTGCTGGTTTAATGTGGAAAAGCCATACAGATTGCGATAAACAACATTCAGCAGGGAAAATACTTCTCCGGCATAAGCTTTCAGATCTCCTTTATTGTTCAGGGGTGCATTCCGGACGGCATACCGCCTTCTGATCAGCTCGGCAGCAGCCAAAACCTTCTGTGGCATTTGTTCCGGCACCCGAATATTGAACTCGATCCAATCCACGTCTTTTTGATATCCGGACGCATGCAGGAAAGTGTCATAGTAGGGATAATTATACCGGCCAAAAGAAGTGGGCCATTCCTCAAATCCTTCCACGAGGACCCCACTGGCATCAAAGGAAGTGAATCCCAATGGTCCATGGAGGTATTCCATTCCTGCCTCCCTTCCCCAATCCTCGACAGCCTTCATCAGATGGTTGAAAACATCCTTGTCCTCAACGAAGTCAAGCCAGCCAAAACGAATGTATTTTACACCCCGCTCCTTGTTGTACCGGTGATTGATAATTCCGGCAATGCGGCCAACAACCTTGCCTTCCGCAAGCACCAACCAGTATCTGGCCTCACAGTGTTCAAAAGCAGGGTTTTTATCGTCGGATAGGGTGGTCAGTTGATTTTGATGCAGGGCGGGGACGTAATACCGACACCCTTTGTATAGTGTGTCTGGGAACCGGACGAACTCTTTAAGCGCCCTGGGGGAGGTAACCTCTTCGAGGAAACAGTCCATTGGTCAGAATTATTTGAACAGCCAATACAAGAAAACGACAATGCAATAGAACGGCCAATTTACGCATACTTTTTTCAAAATCCCAATTTGACTCATGTCGGGCCCCCACGGGAAATGCCATGAATAAACGGAAAAAATTTGCTCGAAATAAATAAATGATTACATTCGCAAATTAATAGCTTTATTAAATAATATGATTAAACCTAACAGTCAGTGACAAATCAAGCAGCTGGGCCCTCATTTGAACAAACCATCCTGAAAACTGCCGAAGCCCTGTTTCTGGAAAAAGGATATGCCCTTACATCCACAACAGAGATCGCCAAAAACGCAGGCTGTAACCAAGCCCTGGTCCATTATTATTTCCGGACCAAGGAAAAATTATTTGAAGCCATTTTTGAAAAAAAAGCCAAATTGTTTTTTTCGGCACTGCTCAAAATTGATGATTCAGACATTCCGTTTAGAGAAAAGCTCAAAAGAAAAATCGAAACCCATTTTGACATACTGAAAGCCAACCCGAAACTCCCGTTTTTATTGCTCAATGAGTTTACCACCAATCCAGGACGGCTCCGCACACTCAAAGAAAAACTGGGTGAATTGCCGGTACAGGTATTCGAAGTGCTGGACAAGGAATTACAACAAGAGGCAGGCCAGGGAAGGATACGGCCGTTGTCGGTGATGGATTTGGCCATCACCATGGTTTCACTCAATGTAGTGGTTTTTCTTGCCCGGCCAATGCTGGACGGGCTGGGGGTAATCACAGAAGAAGATTACAACCACTGGCTGGAATTTAGAAAAAGGGAAAACACCAGAATCATTCTCGGGAGCCTAAATCTCTGAACCACCGTTTTTTTGCCGGAAAAACAAGATGAGTCAACATCAATAAACCAGAAGCCCATGAAACGAATCATTGTTTTACTGATCGGCTGTTCCATGTTTTCCTCCTCCCCCGGGTATGGACAACTTGGCCTTGAATACTGCCAGGAAAAAGCAAGGGCCAATTATCCCCTGGTCAAACAATACGGACTCATAGAACGAACGGCCGCATTGAACCAGTCAAGCGCCAAAAAAGGATACCTGCCCCAGGTGTCGCTTTCCGCAAAAGCTTCCTATCAGTCCGATGTAACCGAATGGCCATTTCAGCTTCCTTCCGTCCCTTACGAGGGATTGTCAAAAGATCAATACCAGTTGGTTGCCGGGATCGACCAGGTCATTTGGGATGGGGGGTTGATCCATTCGAAGCTTCAGGTCAGGGAGATGACAGCCGAGGTTGAAGAAAGAGCCCTTGAAGTGGAATTGTATGCATTGAAATCCAGGGTAGAGCATTTGTTTTTTGGGATATTGTTGTCGGACAGGCAGCTTGGGCAACTGGAACTCCACGAATCGGATCTCAGGGCAAATGAAACACGCATCCGTGAATTTATAAGCCAGGGATTGGCCGACCAAACCGATTTGGACGCCATCCTGGTGGAGCAATTTGGCCTTCATCAAAAAGAAACGGATTTGTTGGCCGCCAACCGGGCCTACAGGGAAATGCTATCCGCCTTTATAGGAGAACCTATCTCCCGGGAAGAGGTTCTGGAAGAGCCTCAGCTGGAACCGGAATTTTCCCGAAGCGGGATAAACCGTCCGGAACTTCGCCTTTTTGAGGCCCAAGACCGCCTGCTCAGCCACAGGGAAAGGGCGGTAACTGCAGAATCGCTCCCGAAACTGGGCCTGTTTGTGCAGGGTGGTTACGGCAAGCCCGGGCTGAACATGCTTAAAAATGAATTTTCCCCGTTTTTTATTGGCGGCATCCGCCTGGCCTGGAACCTGGGCCCCCTGTACACAAGAAAAAATGAATTGTCATTGCTCGCCATCGACCAACAGTCCCTCGAAATAATAAAGCAAGCTTTTTTATTCAACCTCAATTTATCCGTCATCCAGGCCAGGGGAGAAATTGACCGGATCAGCCAGTTGATCGAAGCCGATAATGAAATAATCCGGCTCAGGGGCGACCTGAAAAGGGCGGCGGAGAAAAAACTGGAGAATGGCACCATCACGGCCAGCGATCTGGTCCGGGAGATCAATGCCGAGTCCCAGGCCAGGCAAAACATGGCCATCCATGAGATCCAACTCCTGCTGGCCATTTCCCAGTTAAAAAGCATATTAAGCGCCAATTAGTCTCATACGAACCGCTGCAAAACGTCTGAACCCATGAGCCCATTTAGAAAAACAATCAAACCCACTGACTCCGTAAATTGTACTCCTGCCATCAGGCGGGCGTTGTGGTTTCTATTGATAAGCCCGCTTATCCTTTATTCATGTCGTGGATCGGCAGACCAGCACGAAGCCCATGGGAGCTTTGAGGCCACCGAGATGATCATTTCTTCGGAATCCAGCGGCAGACTGATAGATTTTCCGGTCTTGGAAGGAGAAAAACTGGAGGCAGGCCAGTATTTTGGCACCGTGGACAGCACCCAGGCGTTCCTAAAGAAAATGCAGATTCAATCTGCCATTCTGGCCCTTGAGAGCCGGCGGCTGGATATCCCCACGCAACTTGCTCCCCTTCATCAGCAAATTGCCACCGCACGAAGAGAAAAGGAGCGCTTCGAAAATCTGCTGCTTGCCAACGCAGCCACCCAAAAACAGGTCGATGACATCAATGCCCAAATCGCCCTTTTGGAAACGCAACTTCATGCCCAAAGCGCTTCTTTGGGAAGCACCAACATGAGTCTTGCCAGGGAGGTGGCTTCCCTGAAAATGCAACTGGAGCAGACCGATGACCAGTTAAAAAAGTGCCTCCTGGTCAGTCCGGTGAGCGGAACCGTTCTGGTAAAATATGCGGAACAAGGTGAACAGGTGAGCCCGGGCAAACCCCTGATAAAGATTGCCGACATGGAAACCATGGTGTTCCGCGCCTATCTTACCGCAGACCAGCTGAGCCGGATAAGCATCGGGCAGCGGGTCACGGTTCATGCAGACATGGGGAAATCAGGAACCCGGGCATACCCGGGGCAGCTGAGTTGGATCTCTGAAACATCCGAGTTTACCCCCAAAACAATCCAGACCCGCGATGAAAGAGCAAACCTGGTATATGCCATCAAAGTGAATGTGAAAAACGACGGCCAATTAAGAATCGGCCTTTATGGCGGACTGCAATTCATTGAGGAATGACAATGGTGGTTGGAGAAAAAATTGGCAAGCACATAAAAAAGCTTGTGGCCATCAGGGAGCTGAGCTTCGGGGTGCAAAAGGGCGAAACCTTCGGCATTATCGGTCCGGATGGGGCAGGAAAAACCACCCTGTTCCGGATCCTCACCACACTGATGCTTCCCGACAGTGGCAGGGCAACGGTCAATGGGTTTGACGTGGTCAGGGATTACCGAAAAATCCGGACCATGATCGGGTATATGCCGGGCCGCTTTTCTCTGTACCTGGACCTGACTGTCGAGGAGAATTTAAAGGTATTCGCTTCCGTATTCAACACCAGCATTCAGCAAAACCTCCATTTAATCAAGGACATTTACAGCCACCTTGAGCCATTTAAAACCAGGCGTGCCGGCGCCCTGTCGGGCGGAATGAAACAAAAGCTCGCCCTTTGCTGTGCGTTGATTCACAAGCCCCTGGTGCTTTTCCTTGACGAACCGACAACCGGGGTGGACCCGGTATCGCGCCAGGAGTTCTGGGAGACCCTGTCTAACTTGAAAAAGGGAGGAATGACCATCCTGATTTCCACCCCATATATGGATGAAGCGAGTCGCTGCGACCGGATCGGTTTGATTCAGCAGGGAAACTTCCTGATGGTTGACACGCCACAAGCCATAACCAGTTCCTTCAAGGACCCACTAATCGCCGTAAGGGCTGACAACATCCCAAAACTGTTGTCAGACCTTCGCGCCCACCCGGGGGTCAACACCTGCTTTGCATTTGGAGACACGGTTCATGTCCGTCTTTTTGAGCAGGAGGAAAACCCGGTGTTCACACTGAAAAGCTTCCTGGAGACTGCAGGACATACGGTGAAGCATGTGGCCCCGATAAAGGCTGGTGTGGAAGACTGTTTTATGAAACTTTCAAACCCCTTATGAATCCTGTCATTGTGGCGAAAAGCCTCACCAAAAAGTTTGGCCGCTTTACCGCGGTAGATCAAATCTCTTTTGAGGTCCGGGAGGGAGAAATCTTTGGCTTTTTGGGTGCAAATGGGGCTGGAAAAACCACGGCAATCCGCATGCTTTGCGGATTAAGCCGACCCACAGGGGGAACAGGACAGGTGGCAGGCTTCGAAATCGGAAAGCACAATGAAAAAATTAAGGCGAGCATCGGATACATGAGTCAGAAGTTCTCCCTCTATGAGGACCTGAAAGTATGGGAAAACATCCGTCTTTATGGCGGCATTTACAGCATCCCGGAGCGGGAGATCTCCCGGAGAACCGATCAGCTGCTTTCTGATCTGGGGTTTGAGTCAGAAAAAAACACCCTGGTAAGGGAACTTCCCCTTGGATGGAAACAAAAGCTGGGTTTTTCGGTGGCCATCTTCCACCAGCCCAGGATCGTATTTTTGGATGAGCCGACCAGCGGAGTGGATCCCACCACCAGGAGGCAGTTCTGGGAACTTATTTATCAGGCGGCCGGCGAGGGCATCACCGTATTTGTCACCACCCATCATATGGACGAAGCCGAATATTGTGACCGCGTTTCCATCATGGTCGATGGCCGCATCGATGCCCTGGGCAAACCGATCGAGCTGAAAAAAAATCTTGGCGTAAATACCATGGATGAGGTGTTTTTCCGGCTGGCAAAAAGGGCCATTCGAAGGGAATAAACGATACCCTCATCCAGGGACCGCCCCGGACTGAAACACCCCAAAAAATGACGAACATGCCGTTGAAGCACCTCACCAGTAAAAGACATCCCGGGCCGGCACGCGCACCTCGGCGGATCCGCCATCCCTTCTTTGCGTTTGTTCAGAAAGAGGCGATCCATATTCTTCGCGACAGATGGACAACGCTCATATTGCTCGGATTGCCCGTTCTGATGCTGGTGCTTTTCGGATTTGCCATTTCAACTGAATTAAAAAATACAAGTCTGGTCATTCTTGACCCCTCCACAGACCCTTCCACACGGGCCATCACGGAAAAACTCCGTGCAAACGACTACTTCTCAGTGACCGGAAGGCTTGAGGGACCGGAAGAAATTGAAAAAACATTTCGCCGGGGGCAGGCAGGAATGGTGGTGGTTTTCAGTCATGGTTTTCATGAAAGCCTGATCCGGGGAGAAAGTGCACAAATACAATTGCTGGTCGACGGCTCAGACCCCAACGCGGCCACTACGCTGGTACAGTATGCCACCAACATCATCATGGATTACCTGGGGCAATTTTATGCAGACCGGGGCATATCCCCTGGAATAGAACCGGAAGTCAAACTGCTTTATAACCCCGGAATGAAGGGCGCCTATCAGTTTGTTCCCGGTGTAATGGGAATGGTCCTGATGCTGATTTGCGCCATGATGACCTCCATTGCCATCACCCGCGAAAAGGAGCTGGGAAGCATGGAGGTGTTGCTGGCCTCGCCTGTGAAGCCCCTAACCATCATACTCGCAAAGACCGTACCCTACTTTATTCTTTCCCTGATCAACCTATCTACCATCTTGGTGGTTTCAGTTTTTATCATGGAGGTACCTGTAAAGGGAAGCCTGCTGTTGCTGATCCTGATATCCCTTTTGTTTATTTTCGTTTCCCTTTCGCTCGGCCTGCTCATTTCATCGCTGGTAAAAAAGCAATTATCGGCCTTGCTTATCTCCGGCATGGCCCTGATGGTCCCGGTAATATTTCTCTCGGGAATGATGTTCCCGACAGAAAGCATGCCCTGGATCCTGCGTACACTTTCCCAACTCATCCCGGCCAAGTGGTATATTACAGCAGTTAAAGACGTGATGATTAAAGGTTCCGGATTCTTTTCCGTTTGGAGGGAGGCCCTTGTTCTTTCGGCCATGGGCATTGTATTTATTGGTCTGAGCCTGAAAAACTTTAAAGTCCGGCTGGAGTAACACCAAGTTAAAATCTATGGTACTGAAATATCTCATAGAAAAAGAATTCAAACAGATGATGCGGAACAGATTCCTTCCCCGCATGATCTTCGTGTTTCCCCTGGTGGTTTTGCTGTTGATACCACTGGCCGCCAATTTTGAAATAAAGAACATCCGGTTGTGTGTGGTGGACAATGACAACAGTCCCTTTTCCCGTTCGCTTGTCCGTAAGGTATCGGCCTCCGGGTATTTCATCCTCAGCGAAAGAACGGACAGCTACAGTGAAGCCCTTCAGTTTATTGAGCTTGACCTGGCAGACATCATACTGGAAATTCCTCCTGACTTCGAAAAAAACCTGGTGAGAGAGCAATGTGAAAAACTGATGATCTCCGCCAACTCAGTGAACGGAACCAAAGGGGTGCTGGGGAGTGCCTACCTTGCCGCAATAATCAAAGGGTTCGATCAGGAGATTAAACAATCCGGGGGGTGGCCTTCCGGTGCCGCTGCCGGGCCGCCCGGCCTGGAGATTATTCCACGCTACTGGTACAATCCCCTGTTGGATTACCCGGTATTCATGGTTCCCGCCCTGATGGTCATGCTGCTTGCCATGCTGTGTGGGTTTTTGCCTGCCCTGAACATCGTGGGAGAAAAAGAAACAGGCACCATAGAACAAATCAATGTAACGCCCATCAGCAAACTCAGCTTCATCCTTTCCAAGCTGATTCCTTACTGGATCATTGGTTTTGTCGTACTCACGATATGCTTCGGGGTGGCACGGTGTTTCTGGGGACTGATCCCGGAGGGGAGGCTGTTTACCATTTATTTGTTTGCCTCGGTGTTTGTGCTGGCCATATCCGGCTTCGGGCTGGTCATTTCGAATTACGCAAACAGCATACAGCAAGCCATGTTTATGATGTTTTTCTTCGTGATCACTTTCGTCCTGATGAGCGGCTTGTACACTCCAGTTAACAGCATGCCCGACTGGGCTCAGCTACTCAGCCGCCTGAGTCCGCTGAGATACTTTATCCAGGTCATGCGCCAGGTTTACCTTAAGGGAAGCGGTTTTGGCGATTTGGTCACCCCCTTCCTCGCCCTGGCAGGGTTTGCCATATTTTTTAATGGCTGGGCCGTGCTTAGCTACAGAAAAACAAGCTAAGCAGAGGGGAAAACCGGGAGATTTGTATTATTTTTGGTTTTATGGACTTTAGGGACTTGATCCATCACAGGAATAGTTGCCGGAGCTACGATGCGAAACCGGTCGAAAGAGACAAAATTACACTGATCATGGAGGCTTGCCGCCTGGCCCCCTCGGCCTGCAACAGCCAGCCCTGGAAGTTTGTCGTGGTCGATGAACCCCGCTTGAGGGAGGAACTGGCCAGGACCACCGTGGGCCCCATGCTGAAATTCAACCGTTTCTGCCTGCAGGCTCCGGTCATGGTGGCATTGGTGGCCGAGCCCCCATCCTGGTTGTCGACCATAGGGGGTTCGGTCAAGGACAAGAACTTTTCCCTGATAGACATCGGCATTGTGGCGGAGCACTTCTGCCTGCAGGCCGCCGAGCTGGGACTGGGATCCTGCATGATCGGGTGGTTCGACGAGAAAAAAGCCCGGCAGTTGCTGAAGATTCCCCAAAAGAAGCGCATCCCCCTGCTCATCAGCCTGGGTTATCCCGCCCACGACAAACAGCGAAAGAAAATCAGGAAGCCATTGGAAGAAATGGTTTCTTACAACCATTATTAAGAACTGAAAACAATGAAAAAGTCATTTTTAACCGCCATCATGATTACAGGCCTGCTTTTGGCTGGCTGCACATCAGAAACTGGCAAGCAAAAGGAAGAAACCATGGGTGTCATTCCACAAGGGACCATTGATCTGGTCATTGCCGAACTGATCAATGAGTTTGGAAACCAGCAACAAGAACGCATCGGGAAAGGGGTTTCCCAGGTTGCGGCTTTCTGGACGGAAAAGGACGGAAACCCGGAGGATTTTAAGGCGTTCTGTCTCGAAAATTACGTGGGTGACCACAATGGGCGTGAAATCCTTTTTGAGAAGCTATCGTTCAATTATGAAAAAATCTGGGGCCATTTTAATCAGATGGGCCTTGAACTGAACAAAGCCCTGCACCTGGATGCAGGCCCCATTGAAGCAGTGGATGTAATGTTCGGCAGTTTCTCCCCTTCAGCCCACCTTACGGATGATTTATTCAGCAACCGCATTGCCTTTCTGACCATCCTGAACTTTCCATTTTATGCGCTGGAAGAAAAGGCTGAAAAAGCCGGAGGGTGGGATCGCCTGGACTGGGCCTATGCGCGCATGGGCGACATTTACACCTCCAGGGTGCCGGCCACCGTCAACCAGGAAGCCGCAAGGGTTTCAACGGCATCCGACAACTATGTGTCTGAATACAATATTGTAATGGACCAGCTGCTTGATGAAACCGGCAATCGCCTGTTCCCTGAAAACATGCGCCTGATTTCGCATTGGGGTTTGCGCGACGAAATCAAATCCAATTATGGGAATGCGGACGGCCTTCCCCGTCAGCGGATGATCTACCGGGTCATGGAGCGAATCATCCGGCAGGACATTCCGGAATTGGTGATCAACAACGGGGAAGTGGAATGGAACCCATTCTCCAACCAGGTTTTTCGCCAGGGTGAACCCATTGAAACCACTCCGGAACCAGACACCCGCTACCAGCATCTGCTAGACAACTTCCATGCCAGCCGGGCGGCTGATCCCTATTCGCCCAGTTATCCCACGGCCATACAACGGGCGTTCAACCAGGGACTGGAATTAACCCAGCCGGAGGTGGCGGCATTGTTTGCGGAACTGGCGGGCAGCCCGGTGCTTGCTGAAGTTGGAGCATTGATCAGCCGGCGGCTGGGGCGGCCCCTGGAGCCCTTTGATATCTGGTACGATGGATTCAAAGCCAGGAGTGTGGTTTCGGAAGAAGAACTCGACCGCATGGTTGGAGAACGTTACCCCGACCGGGAAGCCTTTGAGAATGACCTTCCGAACATTATGATAAACCTGGGCTGGGACCCGGAACGCGCCGGGCAAATTGCGTCAAAGGTCGTGGTAGAATCCGCGCGCGGCGCAGGACATGCCTGGGGTGCCGCCATGCGCAGCCAAAACTCACACCTTCGCACGCGCATCGGGACAGGGGGGATGGATTATAAGGGATATAACATCGCCATCCATGAATTTGGTCATAATGTAGAGCAGACCATCAGCCTCCACGATGTGGATTATTATATCATGAACGGGGTACCCAATACGGCTTTTACAGAGGCCTTGGCGTTTATTTTTCAGTCGCGCGACCTGGGTCTTCTGGGCATCACCGACACGGAACCGGCAGCCGCACACCTGAAAACCCTCGATAAAATATGGGACACATACGAGATCATGGGTGTGTCGCTTGTCGACATGGAAGTATGGCAGTGGATGTACGACAATCCGGATGCAACCCCTTCACAGCTCAGGGATGAAGTCATTTCCACCGCCGAAAGGGTGTGGAACCAGTA
The DNA here is from genome assembly GCA_041690235.1 of Bacteroidales bacterium. Lineage (GTDB taxonomy): Bacteria > Bacteroidota > Bacteroidia > Bacteroidales > UBA7960 > SLSG01. The sequence goes on along the minus strand of JAWLHS010000002.1, from coordinate 5,450 downwards.
TTACGCCCCCGTTTTCGGGGTGGCAGATTCCCCCGTCCTGGCCATTTATTCGCATATGATCAGTTATCCCCTGTATCTGAGCGCCTACCCCCTGGGCAAGTTGATTGAATTCCAGCTCGAAGAGCAGTTTCGCGGGAAAAACCTGGCTGACGAAACAGACAGGGTCTTTGCCCTTGGCCGGCTCATTCCGCAACAATGGATGATGGAAGCCGTCGGACAGCCCCTTTCGGCCACCCCGATGATTGATGCTGCAGCCGTGGCTGTCAGTGCCCTCAATGAATGAAGGTGAATGGCACAGGCCAGTCCAGCGGTGCCCGTTCTGCCCGGACCAGGATCCGGCCCATTAGGGCCTGAACGTTGGTCCGGCCCACAGGAGCGCGGTGAGAGCATTGGCTGGCCGAAGGGCAGGCGCAGCTCGAAACGCGCTCCTGTGGGCCGGACCCTGGAATCACGACATGCGCTCACCGCGCTCCTATGGGCTGGACCCTGCAATCGCGGCCAGCCATTGCGCTGAACACAAACCGGAAATCATCCATTTAAGGCATGACCAATATGAAAAACCACGTAAATATCGCCATGCTGGCTTCGGGCAGTGGTACCAATGTGGAAAACTTCATTCAATACTTTCATAAGCATCCGACAATAAAAATCGCCCTGGTGGTCAGCGACAGGGAAAAGGCCTTTGTCCTGGAGCGGGCCCGCAATCACAAGATTCCCGGAGAGGTCATCCCGGGCCCGCTCTGGAAGGATGCCGGCCGTCCCGCCCAGGTTTTTTCCGCTTACCGGATCGACTACCTGGTCCTGGCCGGATTCCTGAGAATGATTCCTGCGGGTTTGATAGAGATGTTCCCAAAGCGCATCCTAAACATTCATCCGGCCTTACTGCCCGCCTTCGGTGGAAAGGGAATGTATGGCATGCATGTTCACCGCGCGGTCATCGATTCCGGTGCCAGTGAAAGCGGCATCAGCATCCACCGGGTGAATGCGTTCTACGACGAAGGCAAGGTGTTGTTTCAGGCCAGGGTTCCGGTGCATCCGACGGACACGCCCGAAACACTTGCCGAAAAGATTCATCAGCTTGAATATAAACACTTTCCTGAGGTGGTTGAAATGTATGTTTTATTGGATTCACCGTCGGATGGAAAACCAAACCAGGAGACCGCTGGAAAAAGGGACGGTTGAACATAAAAGGGATTGAAACAGGCCGTCCAGGCTGCCTGAGCAGCATGAATTGCACGGACAATACGGTCCCATCCGACGAAAAAGACCATAAAAACGACCCGTAAACTAAGGATTTAGTTGTTCGCAAAAAATTGCAATACAATAGATTACAGCAGTTTATGCTAAATTGAAGATAAAAAAGTTGGTTTTGATCAATTAAAGTTTTTTCTTTGCATCCTGTTTTAAACAAAAAAAGGAGAAAATCATGTCTGACATTACAACAAGAGTAAAAGCGATCATTGTTGATAAGCTTGGTGTGGATGAAAAAGAAGTAACACCTGAAGCCAGTTTCACCAACGATCTGGGTGCCGATTCTTTGGATACCGTCGAGCTCATTATGGAATTCGAAAAGGAATTCAACCTGGCCATTCCTGACGATCAGGCAGAAAAAATCAGCACTGTGGGTGATGCAATTTCTTATATTGAGAACGCCAACAAGTAACCCTAAGCTGATTTAAATGAACCTTAAAAGAGTAGTCGTCACAGGACTTGGCGCTCTTACTCCAATAGGCAATACCGTTCCGGATTTCTGGAACGGTTTGCTTAATGGAGTCAGCGGTTCCGCTCCGATCACCCGTTTTGACGCATCCAGGTTTAAAACCCAGTTTGCCTGCGAAATCAAGAATTTTGATTTTGCTACTTTTTTTGACCGCAAGGAAATTCGCAAATACGACCCTTTCACCCAGTATGCGATGATCTCCACAGAGGAGGCCCTGAAGGACTCCGGCTTGGATCTTGAGAGCACCGACCTGGACAGGGTTGGCGTGATTTGGGGAAGTGGGATCGGCGGACTGGAGACTTTTCTGGAATCGATCGTGGACTATGCCAAAGGCGATGGAACCCCAAGGTTCAGTCCATTTTTTATTCCCAAGATGATCGCCGATATTGCGGCTGGCCATATATCCATTAAATACGGCCTGGCCGGTCCGAACTACACGACAACTTCGGCCTGTGCCTCTGCAGCGAATGCGTTGGTTGACTGTTTTAACCTGATTCGACTGGGCAAGGCGGACGTTTTTGTATCCGGGGGATCAGAAGCCGCGATCAACAAAGCAGGCGTGGGAGGATTCAGCGCCATGCACGCCATCTCCGAACGCAATGATGATCCGGCCACCGCCTCCCGCCCCTTTGACAGGGACCGTGACGGTTTTGTAATGGGCGAAGGGGCCGGAACCTTAATATTTGAAGAGTTGGAGCACGCCAAAAAGCGTGGCGCCAGAATTTACGCCGAGGTAGTTGGCGGTGGCATGTCGGCAGATGCCTACCACATGACCAGTCCGCATCCCCAGGGCCGCGGCGCCATGATTGTCATGAAGAATGCCGTTGAAGACTGCGGGAACCGCCTGGACGAGGTGGACCATATCAATACGCACGGAACCTCGACGCCACTCGGAGACATCGCCGAACCCAGGGCCATTGTCACCTTATTCGGTGAGCATGCCTATAAGATCAGCATCAATTCCACCAAGTCGATGACCGGTCATTTACTTGGCGCCGCCGGAGCGGCCGAAGCCATTGCTACCGTCCTGGCCATTAAGCACGATATCGTGCCGCCCACCATCAACCATTTCAACCTTGACCCCGAGATCGACGACAAACTGGACTTTACATTTGGTAAAGCCAAAGAGCGGCGGGTGAACCTGGCCCTTAGCAATACGTTTGGATTTGGGGGCCACAACGCCTGCATCGCGTTTAAGAAGTTTACATCTTAGATAATCATTTTGCGGCTTTTCGCATCCATCTCACGAAAGAAGAAGGCTCCTGAAAAGGAATTGCAGGAAGCCATAAAGAATATGTTTGGTTACCAGCCGGGCAACCTTTCCCTTTACAAGCTGGCATTTTGCCACAAGTCGATGGCCCCCTCACTGAATAATGGGTTCCGGCACAGCAATGAACGCCTGGAATACTTGGGTGATGCCGTTCTTGGATCGGTTGTGGCTGACTTTCTTTTTAAAAAATTCCCGTTCAGGGACGAAGGTTTCCTTACCGAAATGCGCTCGCGAATTGTCAGCCGCAACAACCTGAACAGCCTGTCGCGCAAGCTTGGTATCGACAAACTTGTGGAGGCCAGCAAAGACAACAACGTAACCCATTCTTCTATTTTGGGAGACGCCTTTGAGGCGTTTGTCGGAGCGGTTTACCTGGACAAGGGTTATCGCTTTGCCCAAAAAGTAATCGTGAACCAGATCATTCAAACCCATCTCGACGTTGATGAACTGATGGCAACCGAAATCAACTTTAAGAGCAGAATCATTGAATGGTCACAAAAGGAGAAAAAAACCGCCGAGTTTCGCTTGGTAGAAGAGCAGGATAACGGAAAGAAAAACAAACTTTATGTGGTTCGCCTGGAGATCGACGGAAAGGAAACAGGGGTTGGGAAGGATTTATCGATCAAAAAGGCGGAGCAACAGGCTGCACAAAAGGCCTGGGAGAAACTTTTTGAAGAAGGGTAACCCATGGCAAAGAAACTCATACTGAATCTGGAGTTCAAACACCCATTCCAGGCCATTGGCATTTGCAGTCAGCAGAAGGACTACCGTCTGTGCTGGCTGCTGAACAAACACCTGGAGGTGGAATTAAGACGTATGCGGGATTTTCATTATACTCCGCAACACCAGAAAGCGGCAGTGGATTTTCCTGTATACCGGTACAAAAACGAAAGGCAACTCATCGACTTTATGCTTGTTTCCAATAAAGCGGAGGGGCAAAGCCTGTTTTCCGAGCCAAAGACGCTCGACTACCTGTTTCTGCTCAGGAACTCCAGCGACCAGTTTGATGTTGAAGAATTGCTGGCCAAAATGAGAAAGACCCCTTATGTTCAGGCTGCTTTTTTCGTGGGTGAAAAGTTGGGTAAACAGGAGAGGGACTTTTTTTTCGACTTTGAATTGTTCCTGTCACAGAAAAAGTCGTGATGCGTCAGGCTCCCTCCAGGCCTTTGGCTTCATTCCAAAAATGATCCATTTCTTCCAGACTCATTCTTTTCATATCCCTGCCAGCCTTCTTCGCCCCGGCTTCCAGATGCTCAAATCGCCGGATAAACTTTTTATTGGTCCGCTCCAGGGCATTTTCAGGATTCACGTTGATGAACCTGGAATAGTTGATCAAAGCAAACATCAGATCCCCAAACTCCTGTTCAATATGGGCATGATCTCCCCCTTTTTCAATCTCGGCCTTTAATTCGTTCAACTCCTCCAGAACCTTTTCAAAAACCTGTTCCGGCTTATCCCAGTCAAAACCCACTCCCCTCGCTTTGTCCTGGATCCGGTAAGCCTTAATCATGGCCGGCAGGGAAGCGGGCACACCTGAAAGCACATTCCTTCCACCTTCCCTGAGTTTGATCTTTTCCCAGTTCTCCTTCACCTGCTGATCATTTTCCACCTTTATGTCCCCATAAATATGCGGATGCCGGATAATGAGTTTCTTGTTGATGCCTTCCAGTACATCCTGTATGTCAAATGCCCCTGTTTCACTTCCAATTTTTGCATAAAACACGATATGCAGCAACAGATCTCCGAGTTCCTTCCTGATCTCATCGAGATCGTTCTCGATGATCGCGTCGGCCAGTTCATAGGTTTCTTCTATCGTCAGATGGCGAAGACTTTCCAGGGTCTGTTTTTTGTCCCACGGGCATTTTTCCCGCAGTTCATCCATTATATCAAGAAGCTGCTTAAAAGCGGCAAGGCGTTTGTCCATCATGCATTTTTCTGCAAAGGTAAGCACAATATCTTAAGCAAGGGCCCTTACAAAATGTCGTATATTTGAAATGGCCCGGCCATTATTTCCTCAGGCAATCAGGCCGGGGCATAAAAAACAAAACATGCTGTTGCGCATTCTTGCCATCCTTGTGTTCATCCCCTGCCTTGTTTTCAAAGGTTATGCCCGGGTACAGGAACGGCTTACCCTGCTGGAAGTACCGCTGGTCATGGCAGTGGAACAGTTTTCCACACCGGAAGATCCACCGTCCGCGGTCCAGCCAGTCTTTCCAAAAAAGTCAATAACCCTGGTCCGGACCCCCATACCGGAACAGGAGGGTGAAGGGGGCCCGGGTTTAAACACGTCAATGTTTGATGAAGGGTTGTTTTGGGAGGCCGGTTTTCACTACGGCAACCTCTGGCCCCACAGCAAGTCCCTGGAGCATTTGCTCCGCAGCCACCTGTCCTTTATCCAGCTTACAGCCTTCAAGTCCACCAGCGGAAGCCGGGACTGGCACCAGTTGTATGGTTTTCCGG
>JAWLHS010000001.1:0-65905 GCA_041690235.1 Bacteroidales bacterium | reverse complement strand
ATACCCCATGGAGATGGCCAGGGGGATGAGAATGATCACAAAGGCAATGGTTTCTTCACTCATGCCGAATATGGCTCCGAACATGCTGAACATGAGCATAATCATCGTAATTATTACATTGTCTATGCCCAACAGGCGCATGAGCCGGTTCTTTTCCAGCTTCCGGGTGTATTTCAGGAAGGCCAGTATGCCCACGTCAATGGCCTTGCTTTGGTTCATGATCCAGAAAGCCCCCCCGATCATCAGGATAAAAATGATGATGTTCGATTGTTTTACAAAGCCCTTGAAGAGCGCTGAGAAGACTTGCCAGGTCTGCACCTGGGGTGCGCTGTCCGTTTGGTAGGCCTCCGGAAGCTGATCCTGATAGTAGAAGACCATCTCCGTTTGTTCCTTACCGTTTGAGGTTACGGTTTGGGGGACGTATTTACCGGGGGGGATGATCCAGGTGAGGATGGCGGCGAAGACAATGATCGAGAAAACGATCACATAAGTGTGCGGAACTTTTTTTAACATGGGTGGCTGGTTATGGAGACGAAGGGGTCGGGGTCATCGGACTGGAAAGGTTTCGCCCGGGAGGTAAATGTCCAGACTGAGGTTGTGGGCGCCCAGTTTATGGTTTTGGACTGAAACGGAATGGTCCGGATTCTTAAAAACCAGCACCTGGGATGCCCCGATCACCTCGGCCGAGTCCCCCTTTACAAGGATGGCGGTCGATTCATCGATCCCGATACCAAACATGTCGGGGTATTCGATGACGGCGCTGAGCAGGCGGTTATGCCTGCTGCGGTAAACAAAGTGCTGATCGATGATGGCCGTTGTCAGGAGCCCGAGTCCTTCGCCCATCACAATATTATCTGCTTCTATGGTGCGAAAGGTGGACTGATACTCGGGGTAGCGGCGCTCATCACCGGTGATCATCTTCCCGCTCATCACTGCGGCCCCGGCACTGGTTCCGGCAATCATGCCCCCCTTTTGATAAGCTTCGAGGATGGCATCAACGATGGGTGTGTCGCGCACAATATCCATAAAACGGTTCTGGTTTCCCCCGCTGATATAGATCAGTGCGGCTCCCGCTATTGAGTCCAGCTGGCCCTGGGTGGCCGGCACCCCTGGCAGAATATTGAAGCCGGCAAGGGCCGTGACGCCTTGTGCAAGAAACTGCTCGCCGGACCAGATGATGGCCGAGTCGGGTTCGGCGCTCGACATGGGGAGAATGACTGCGTAGCCATCCTGCAGTAGCCCTGCCTCTGCAATCATGCGTTGAACCAGTTCCACCGGACGACTGCCGCCCCCGATGATCATTAATGATCCCTTTGGTTGTCCCGGGGGTTCCTGCCGCTCTTGTGACGGGTTGCAGGACATACAGAGCGCGAGAGCCAACAGGAGGATGTGGTGTTTTGCCTGTGTCTTCATGGGTTATTCTTTGATGACTTCAATTTTATCAAGGAACATGCGGTCGTTGTCGCTGACATCGAAATGCCTGATGGCGATGAAGACTGTTTTTCCCTGGTATGCAGAAAGGTCTATCGTGCGAAGAAGGGGGGTCAGCCTCGGGGTATCCTGGGCAAAAGTTTCTTCAAACACCAGCTCGAAGTCCTCCGCCTCCGTTCCCGTCTCCGAAATAAGCACCCCGTAGTGCTCCTGGCGGTAGGCTGGTGTGTTGGCCATAACGCCGACCCAGTAGTTCAGGGTAATCTGTTCGTCCCCTTGCAGACTGCCCAGCTCAAGGTGGGGGGTGATCACCCAGTTGTCGGGCGTCAGTGCCCCCTCATCAGGATCCCACGACTGGCTGCGCAAATGACCAATGCCATCCAGGCTTGACCAGTACCAGTTAAATCCGTCCCCGTCAAGATCCCAAACTGTCATCATTTCAGGAATATCCTCGGTTGATGTAAAATCCTCCATATAGGGCAGTGGCAGGGCCCCGGTGGCCAGGGTGATGTTTGCCGTGCGTTCCAGGCGGTTGTAATGCAAGTCGTAGGCGCTGGTCACTGTCAGGGTCACGGTATATTGTCCGGATTCGGTATAGGTCACATAGGGGTTTTCTTCTGTAGCCGTTTCTCCGTTTCCAAAGTCCCAATGGTACGACTGGGCCAGGATTGACTGGTTGGTAAACTGAACGCCGAAGCCGGTGATTGCATCACCTTCCCGGAGGGTGTCAATCTCCCAGGAAAACATGGCCTGGGTGCTGGCCTCCGGAATCTGAACCGGATCATCTTTGCAGGAGTGGATGGACAGGACCATGAGCCCTGCGGCCATCAGTATGAGAAGGTTGTTGGTTTTTGCATTCATTGTTCCATGTGTTTGGGTTTGCACTCTGGTTTGGTAGCCGGGGTTTTAGTAGCCGGGGTTTTGGGTCATTCCCGGGTTGTCGTTTGCCAGAATCTCTGTCAGCGGAATCGGGAACAGGGTTTGGTTCTCAGAGTTCAGGTTTTCGAGGACGGCCAGGGCCCTTCCGGTTCTGATCAGGTCAAACCATCGATGGCCTTCGAAAGCAAACTCTTTCATCCGCTGGGATTCAATTTCCAGCCTGAATGCCTGGTAATTGTTGTCGGATATGGTCGTTGGTAAGAGTCCGGCCCTTACCCTGATGGCATCAATATCCCGGCGGATGCTGGCCGGGTTGCCCTGCAACTCGGTTTCCGCTTCGGCCCTGATCAGGTACATTTCTGCCAGGCGCAGTACGGGTGCATTATCCGTACCTGAAACAATATCGTTGTATTTATTGGCAAATGGATTGCCCAGTGCTGTGCCGATAATGACATCTTTCCGGATGTCATCCGGGGCGAAAGAGTCAATAAAAGAGGGGGTCGGGGAAAATTCGTAGCGTCCGCTCATGGAGGTATGAAAAAAATACTCTGCATATCGGTTGCGGTCCTGTTCATTGAACTCCACCTCAAAAATGGCTTCACTGTTAGATTCCCCTGAGAACAGCACCTGGTAATTGGTTTCAAGTTCCAGTCCGGGATGGTCAATAACTGCCGAGGCATGGGTTTTGGCATCGTTCAGGTAGCTGGTTTGGGATGTCATGAAATAGGAATGTAGTGAAACCCTTGCCTTCAGCGCCTGTGCGGCTGCTTTGGATGCCTTGCCACGGGTAATCTCCGGGGCCAGGTGCAGGATGGCAAAGTCCAGGTCGTCATGAACCAGCTGCATCACCTCGCTGACCGGATCTCTTGGCACATTAAGGCTTGCTTCATCGGCAAATACCGGTGCGGTCCGCATCGGGATGTCCCCGAACAGCCTGACCAGGTCATAGTGATGCAGGGCCCGCAGGAAATAGAGCTCGGCCAGGGCTTTGTTTTTCCCTTCCGTTGTCATGTTTTCCACGCCCGGTATCTGGACAATGACGTTGTTGATCCGGTTCAGTCCGTTGTATATACTTGCCCAAATGCCCTCAACGATTACGTTGTCGGCAAGAATGGTGTTGTTGTTGATTTGATTGTAGCCCGCCGTGGTGCCAGACCAGGTCAGAATGTCGGTTGTCAGATCGCCCACCACAATGTAGTTGCGACCATAATGTCCTACACCCTGCATGGCGTCGTAACAGCCCAGAATGCCCCTTTGTACCCCTGTGGCATCGGTAATGGCCTGGTCGGCTGGCATGGAGTGTGACGGATCTACCTCGAGGATCTCGCAGGCCGGGAGAAACAATGCAATGATTGCGGAGATTATTACTGTCTTTTTCATCTTTTTCTTGGTTTAGAGTCCTAAGTTGATTCCCAGTGAGACGGTGCGTGCATGGGGGTGGGTAAAGAAATCGGTACCGATGCGCAGGTTGTCAGCCCCTGCATAGTTGACCTCCGGATCCATCCCGCTATAATTGGTAAAGGTGAGCAGGTTTTGTCCGCTTACATAGATCCGGGCACTCCTGATGCGCAGTTTTTCCGCAGTTTCCCTTTTGAGGCTGTAGGAGAGGGTGAGGTTTTTGACCCGCAGGTAGGAACCGTCTTCTATAAATCGTGAAGAAATGCGGTTGTTGTTATTGGGGTCGGTTTCGGTCACCCGGGGTACGTGGGTCCTGTCGCCCGGTTGCCGCCACCGGTCAAGAATGGCGATGCTTTGGTTGTCCGAGCCTTTCATGGACTCGATGTACAGGCGGTTCCCATTGAAAATGTCGTTGCCATAGGAGAATTGAAGGAAAACAGACAAATCGAATTGTTTGTACCGCAGGTTATTGGTTAGTCCGCCGGTCAAATCCGGATTGGGATCTCCAATCTTCACACGGTCATCGGCATTGATCAGGCCGTCCCCGTTCACATCGTCAAATACCATTTCCCCGGTGGAGGGGTCCACGCCCAGGCTTCTGTAACCAAAGAAAATGCCCATGGGTTCGCCCACCCTGACGCTGTTGCTTCCTCTTCCCAGGTTGTCAAGGGGCTGATCCTTATAAAGGGAAAGCACCTGGTTGCGGTTGTGACTGAGGTTTAGCCGGGTTATCCATTCGAGGTCGGCCGACTGCAGGTTGACAGAGGAAATGGAAAGTTCCACCCCTTTGTTTTCGAGTTCGCCGATGTTGGATGTGATGCTGGAATATCCAGAGGTCATGGAGACCGGACGGCTGAAGAGCAGGTCTTTGGTTTGGTTGTTGTAATAATCGACGGAGACTTCCAGCCTGTCGTTCCACAGTCCAACGTCCATTCCGATGTTACGCTGGGAGGTGGTTTCCCACTTCAGGTCAGGGTTGGGAAGCTGGGAGGGCGCAATGCCGGCCTGTCCCAGGTAATTGGCCCCGCCCCGGTAGAGGTTCAGGAAGGCAAAATCGGGAATTCCATCGTTCCCGGTCAGTCCGTAGCTTAACCTGAGCCGGAACTCATTGAAAGGGGTATTCATGTTTTGAAAGAAACCTTCCTCCGAAATGCGCCAGGCAAGGGATGCGGCTGGAAAAAACCCGTAGCGGTTGTTTTCCCCGAACTTGGAGGAACCATCAAGGCGCCCGCTGAATGAGAAGATGTATTTGTAATCATAGTTGTATTTGGCCTGACCGAAATAAGAGTTGATGCCCCGGTTTACGGCCCTGGCATAAGCATCCGTGATGGTGGCTGCCTCGCTGATGTATTCGAAGTACGGTCCGGGGAAGTCCACCCCGCGTGAGAACTGGTTTCTGCGCTGGAAGATTTCGAACGAGTATCCGGCCAGGGCTTCCACGTTATGAACTGCAGAAAAAGTGTTGACGTATCTGAGCACATTATTGGACACGATATTCATTACATTATTCTGGGCTTCCAGTCCGATGCCGTTCGACCTGGCCCCCTGCCTGGTCGTGGGCGGGTCGTAACTGTGTTCACGCAGGCTCAGAAGGTCAAAGCCCCACTTTGTGTTGAAACTCAGCTTATCGAATATCCGGTAGTCCAGGAAAGCGTTTCCAATGGTACGGTAGGAGTGTGCTTCATTGATGGCTTCTTTCCCGATGGCAACCGGGTTGGCATAGGGCCCGTGTTCATTATAGGAACCGTCTTCGTTGTAAACCGGGTGGATGGGTGGCATGGTCAAGGCGTTGGGCAGTACCCCGTTGAGCGACTGGTCGCCTTCAACCCGGTTGTTCAGGGAATAACTGGCCCCGAAGCTCACGCCCATGCTTGCCCGGTCACTGATGCGGTGGTCCAGGTTCAGGCGGGTGTTCAGGCGTTCGTAAGAGGTGCCAAGCAATATCCCTTCCTGGTTAAAATAGTTTCCTGAAACAAAGAAGTTCGTATTCTCCCCCCCGCCGGTGGCCGACAGTTCATAGTTTGACATGGGGGCGGTCCGGAAGACCTGGCTGAGCCAGTCGGTGTCGACAAGGGGTTCTCCCGGTTCAGGCTGAGTGCCCCGGTAGTCGTGCCATTGCTCTGCATTCAGCATTTCCTGGAGTTCCACCACCTCCTGCATTCCTACGCTGGCGTTAAAGTTGATGGTGGTTTCCTTCTGAGCCCCCCTGCGGGTGGTGATCAGGATGACCCCGTTGGTGGCCCTGGCTCCGTAGATCGCCGCCGCTGAAGCATCTTTCAGGACCGTGATGGATTCGATGTCGTTGGGGTTGATGTCAGAAAGGGCCGTGATGCCCTGTCCGCTGAACCCGACCTGTCCGTAGTTTCCGGTGGTAAGAGGTATGCCATCGATGACATACAGGGGTTCGTTTCCTGCCGTGATGGAACTGTTCCCCCTGATGCGCACGGATGCGGCAGATCCCGGTGTTCCGGAACTTTGACTGATCTGTACCCCGGCAGAGCGTCCCTGTAACACACCGTCGACGGTTCGCAGCGGGATGTCACGAATCTCTCCTTCTCCGACAACGCCCATTGAGCCCGATATCAGGCGGCTCGACTCTGTGCCGTAACCGACCACAACCACTTCTCCCAGCCGGGCCACGTCCATCCGCATCCCTACATCAATGGTGGTGCGGCCCTGAACGGGAACCACCTGGGTTTCCATTCCTACATAGGAAAAAACAAGGTTGGCGTCGGGTTCGACTTCAATGGCATACCTCCCTTCAATGTCGGTAATGGTTCCCTGTGTGGTGCCTTCTACCATGATGGTGACTCCGGGCATGGTGATATTGTCTTCCATGATCGACCGGACGGTCCCCCTGACAGTTATGCGCTGGGCATAGGCGCCGCCGGCCAGCAGCAACAGGGTCAGGAAAATGATGCATTTTTGCTTCATAACAAAAAGGATTATTATTTCTATACAATATTATTCTGGTTCCGGAAGAAAGGCAATATTAAGGAGTTTTTTTTTCTTTTCTAAATCATCCGGAGGAATTCTTCGGATTGATCAACCGCTTGTTTGCACGCTTAAACAAAAGGGGACTGGTGAATGCGTGGGAAAAATGTCCGAAATTGTATGTAATTTTGCAGGCTGAAGGAGGTTGTTAGAACTCCCGTGAAATCAATATCTGTAAAATGAAGCAAATAAAAAGACAACGGGTTGAAGGCTTGCTGAAGGGGAGTCCCCGCCAGCTGATCGACACGGAAATCAACGTCAAGGGATGGGTTCGCACCAAGCGGGGAAACAAAAATGTGGCATTTATCGCCCTGAACGACGGGTCCATTATTCACAACATCCAGGTGGTGGTTGATGTGCAGGCATTCCAAAACGATGAACTGCTCAGGCAGATTACCACCGGTTCCTGTATCTCAGTGAACGGTTTGCTGGTGGAATCAAAAGGACAGGGTCAACCCGTGGAGATTTCAGCAACGGAAATCACTTTATACGGGGGCGCCGACCCTGAAAAATACCCCTTGCAAAAAAAGGGACATTCCCTGGAGTTTTTGCGTGAGATCGCTCACTTAAGGCCGCGTACGAATACCTTCGGCGCCATTTTCAGGTTGCGTCACGCCCTTTCATTCGCCATCCATCAATTTTACAACGACAAGGGCTTTTATTATTTGCATACCCCCGTAATCACCGGGTCTGACGCTGAAGGGGCCGGTGCCATGTTCAGGGTCACCACCCTTGATCTGGACAATATCCCACGAAAAGAAGACGGCCGGGTGGATTTTTCCCGTGATTTCTTTGGCAAGGAAACCAACCTCACTGTCTCCGGGCAGCTGGAAGGGGAATTGGGTGCGCTGGCCTTGTCGAACATCTATACGTTCGGGCCGACTTTCCGTGCCGAAAACTCCAACACCACCCGCCATTTGTCGGAATTTTGGATGATCGAACCGGAGATGGCCTTTTATGATATCCATGACAACATGGATCTGGCCGAAGAATTTCTCAAATACCTTATTTCTTATGTGCTTGCACATTGTGAAGATGACCTGGCCTTTTTGCAGAAAATGTATGATGCGGAACTCATGGACCGTCTGCGGTTTGTGGTCGACAATGAGTTTGTCAGGTTGAGCTATACCGAAGCGGTCGACATTCTTGTTGCTTCCGGCAGGGTTTTTGAATTTCCGGTTAGCTGGGGTGTGGACCTGCAATCCGAACACGAGCGATACCTCGTAGAGCAACACTTTAAAAAGCCGGTCATTCTGACCGATTATCCACGCGACATCAAAGCCTTTTATATGAAACTCAACGACGATGGGAAAACCGTCCGGGCCATGGATGTGTTGTTTCCAAAGATCGGAGAGATCATCGGGGGTTCCCAGCGCGAGGAGAATTACGATAAGTTGACGGGCCGCATCCGGGAGATGGGCATACACGAGAAGGATGTCTGGTGGTATCTGGAAACCAGGATGTTCGGAACAGCCCCGCACAGTGGTTTCGGACTAGGGTTTGAACGATTGATGTTGTTTATTTCCGGTATGGGGAACATCCGTGACGTGATTCCCTTTCCGCGCACCCCGCAAAATGCAGAATTTTAAAACAGTGGTTTTCCAAATAAAAAAAAATGCCTAATTTGGCTGCCGTTTGGGGCCTGATGGAAAGACACATACGGGTGACATTCAGTAAATTAAACCAAAGGCAATGCTCCAGCAGAAACTTCAGCAAAAATTGATGCAAAAGCTGTCTCCCCAGCAGATACAGCTTATGAAGTTGCTGCAGGTTCCTGCCCTGCTGCTGGAGCAGCGCATCAAACAGGAAATTGAAGAGAACCCCGCCCTGGAGGAGGGCCTTGACGGAGAGCCTGACAGCCAGCAGGAGGATGACTATGAGGCCTATGATGACGATCGCGACGAGGATATTGCCTCAGACACACCCGAGACAGACCCGAACGATGAGTTTGACCTGAGCGACTATATGGATGAGGACGACACGCCTTCTTACAGGCTGAACGCCAACAATGCCAGCTCGGACGATGAACGCAAGGAAATCCCGTTTTCTTCGGGCGACAGCTTCCAGGAGCATTTGCTGTCCCAGCTCGGGCTTCGCTCCCTATCAGAACGGGAAATGCTGATCGCCAGGCATATCATTGGCAATATTGACGATTCTGGCTACCTCCAGCGGGACATTCACTCCCTGATCGACGATTTGGCTTTCTCGCTGAACATAGAATCCAGTTTCAAGGAAGTCCTCGGCCTGATTCGGACCATTCAGGGTTTCGACCCCCCCGGGGTGGGGGCGAGGGACCTTCAGGAATGCCTGCTTTTACAGATCCGTCGAAAAACCCCTCGGACCCGGCCCCTCGAAAACGCCACCCTGCTGCTTGAGAAAAGCTTCAACGACTTTACGCGCAAGCATTATGAAAAGATCCGAAAGAAGCACCACTTCTCTGAGGAGGAACTCAAAGAGGCCATCGACGAGATCCTGAAACTCAATCCCAAGCCAGGAGGGTCCCTGCAGGATTCGGGAAAAATATCCCAGTACATTGTGCCGGATTTTATTGTCACGAATTACAACGGTGTGCTGGAATTGAGCCTGACCTCCCGCAATGCGCCGGATCTTCGAATAAACAGGACATATTCCGAGATGCTTGAAACCATGGCCGAGGCCAAAGGAAAGGCAGACGCCAGACAGAAGGAAGCCATCACCTTCGTGAAGCAGAAGCTGGACAGTGCCAAGTGGTTTATTGATGCAATCCGGCAGCGCCAGAATACCCTGATGGTGACCATGCAGGCCATTCTGGAGTTTCAGAGGGAGTATTTTCTGACCGGGGACGAAACCACCTTGCGGCCAATGATCCTTAAGGACATTGCCGAGATGGTTCATTTGGATATCTCCACCATTTCAAGGGTGGCCAACAGCAAGTATGTGCAGACCCCATTCGGGACCTTCCTTTTGAAAACTTTCTTTTCTGAATCGCTCCAGACCGAATCGGGCGAGGAGGTAAGCACGCGGGAGGTAAAAAAGATCCTGCAGGATTGTATTGAGGGTGAGGAAAAGACCAAACCCCTGACAGATGATGAGCTGGCCGCCATCCTGAAGGAGAAGGGGTATAGCATTGCCCGGCGCACGGTTGCCAAATACCGCGAACAGCTGGACATCCCGGTTGCACGCCTTAGAAAGGAACTATCCTGATATGAAGGCAGAAACCACCCTGGCCCATTTCTTTTCCGTGGTGTTCCACCCCCTTGTGATGCCCAGCCTGGGGATACTGCTTTTGTTTCAGCTTGATACCAATATCAGCTTCGCCGTTCCCCCCCAGGCCAAGCGGTTTATCCTGTTGATGGTATTTATCAATACCGCCCTGGCTCCCGCCCTGGCCATCGTTTTTTTGAAGCGGACGGGCCTGATCGGGGATTTGCTGCTAAACGAACGCAATGAGCGGCTGTTTCCGTTGTTGCTTTCCTCCCTTCTCTTTTTTCTGACCTATTATCTGATGCGTCAGATATCCCTGCCCGCGCTGATCTATTATTATATGATGGGGGCCACCCTGATGGTGCTTCTTTGCCTGGTCATTACCTTTCTGTGGAAGATCAGCATCCACATGATGTCCCTGGGGGGCTTCTCCGGATTTTTGATTGCCACCTCTTTGTTTCTCCGGATTGATATTTCCTGGCTGATCCTCCTTGTCTTTTTGATTGCAGGACTGGTTGGAGCAGCCCGCATCAAACTTGATGCCCACAGACCCGCACAGGTCTATGCCGGTTTTTTGACCGGAATGGGTGTGATGCTGGGCCTGTACTTGTTATTGCAGGTTTAATCAGTAGATGGACAGGCCAAGGCCAAGGGAAACCGGTGTCATGCCGGTGGCTGAATTGTCTTGAAACACCTCGCTCAGCGGAACCCTGGCATAAACACTCCATTTTCCAATGCCGACCCGAAAATGGGCATGCATCATGAATGGCCGGATCTGATCGGGCTGGTTTTCTTTCACCTTGATCTCACCGATCCCTGCAGGATCCAATCCACGGAACTTGGTATGTGCCTGTACCAGGACGGCCGCTGAAAATCCCAAATAGAGCCTCAGTCCCCTGTCCCGGTCCCGTCCGCGGAAACGCAATTCTACAGGAATCCCCAGGTAGTTCAGGTTTAGCTTGTTGTTTTTGTATTCCTGCCGAATGGGAACAAAGTCAAAGGTTCCATTGGTTTTTTCATAGCGATGGTCAGTGTACAGGTTGTGAGAAAAAAAAGCCAGTCCCCCGGCCACGCTGAACCTGGAAGTACCCAGGGGCATGTCCTGCAACAAAAAAAGGTCGAAGCCCCTGTTGATGGCCGCCGGATCCACCGAACCCGGAACATGACGCCAGTGGTCGGTAAACACTCCCGCCATCAGCCGGTCTGTCGGCCGCATACGGATGCCCTGTGCCCGAATGTTCGGGTTGAAAAAAAGGGCAAACAGAACCAGGAAAAAAACAAATTTGGCTCGTTCCATTTGTTTTCATTTGAAACATGAATCAATCAGGCATCTGACCGTTTCTTCTCCGCTTCACGGATGAACTTTTCAAAAGACGCCCAGATGGGCATGTCGATATCCAGGGATTTTCCGTCGTTCAGCACATCGAGGTATTGTTTCTTCATCTCATCGAACCCGTGCTTCATACGGCCGTCAACCGCCTCCTGCATTTCGGGATTGTAGGATCGTTTCAGCAGGGGGATCAGGAGAAATCCGGGAAGAAAGAACAGGTTGAAGGGAAATATTCTTCCGGGATTTATTCCCTGGGCTTCGCAGACCTTAAATCCCTCCCTGATGGCCTGGACACTTTGCCTGATCAGGTTATTGTTTTCGCTGAACTTCCGTGCGCTTCCGGATTTGCATAAGGCCCCGAAGGTTCCGGCAGGCCAGATAGATTGGGCTTTGATCCAATGGACGATGTTGGAGGAAATTTTCGGCTGCAACCCTGACATTCCCAATATTTCGGCCGTGTCTCTCAGGCGCTGGCTGGTCTTGCCGCCGGGTTCCCCGAGCATGGTGTTTCCCTTTTTGAACAACAGGCAATTGATGCCGTTGTCGGTTCGTCCCCCGCCTGTCATGGCGGGAAACCCGAAGAAGAACCTTCCCTCAGGCAGGTGTTTTTTGATCAGGCCAAACTCATTCCACAGGTTTCCCATGAAAAGCACATGGGCATTTCCTGAGAATTTGGCAATATAAGGGACCACCTCGTTCAGCTGAAAGTTTTTTACGGCCACAATAATCAGGTCATAATGGATCGACCCATCGATCCGGTCTACCGTTTTGGGCCGGAAAACCGTTTTTACAAATTCTTTTCGTTTGCCCCTCATGTCGGTACAGTTGACGGTGACTCCGGAATGGCTGTACCGGGTCAGCCGTTGTTTGCGAACCAGCAGGCTTACATCATATCCGGCTTCTGATATTTGCCAGGCAAAAGTTGTCCCGATCACCCCTGCGCCAAAAACCAATATTTTCATGGATTGGATTTAAGTGAATTCATTGCACCGGCAACGAAATATATTCCCGCAGTTCCGGTCGCTTCCTCAAAATTAAAAACACTTATCTATAAATAACAATTTTTTTTATTGATGCCCCATGGTTTTATTAATTTTGGTTCAAAGCAGTGTGCTATTTATGAGCGTGCATTATCTGGACACCCCCATTGAGTTTTTAAAGGGCGTTGGCCCCCTGCGTGCCGACTTGCTGAGAAAGGAGGCCGGGATTGATACCTTCGACGACCTGCTGTGTTTTTATCCTTTCCGCTATATAGACCGGAGCAGGTTTTTCCAGATAAAGGAGATCAGGGGGGAAATGCCCTATGTCCAGATTCGCGGAACCATTTCAAATATTCAGCTTCACGGGGAGCGCCGGACCACCCGGATGACGGCCGTGTTGTCAGACTCAAGCGGTCAGCTGGAGTTGGTTTGGTTCAGGGGGTTTAAATGGTTAAAAAACCTTTACAAGCCCGGTGTGGAATATATTGTATTCGGAAAGCCCGCCTTGTTTGGCCGCAAGTGGAACATAGCCCATCCTGAGATTGAGCCGGCAAGCCCGGGAGCCATCAACCAGTTGTCTGCCATGCAGGCCGTTTACGCCTCGACCGAGAAGCTTAAGTCCAGGGGCCTCGACAGCAGGGGCATCAGCAGGCTGGTCAGAACCCTGCTGCCCCAGGCCCTCCCTCATATTGGGGAGACACTGCCCCAGTCTGTTTTAAGTGTGCTCAAGCTCCCCTCCAGGAAGGACACCCTTTCCAACATCCACTTCCCGTCCGATCCCCTCATGCTCAAAAAGGCCATTGCACGGATTAAGTTTGAGGAGTTGTTTTACATACAACTCAGCCTGCTTCGTACGCGCCAGCTTCGCATGGAAAAGACCGGGGGTCATGTGTTTCCTGTTATTGGCGAACTGTTTAATGCCTTTTTCCACAACAGTCTTTCTTTTGCGCTGACCGGGGCACAAAAACGGGTGCTGAAGGAAATCCGCACCGACACATTATCCGGCAAGCAGATGAACCGCCTGTTGCAGGGAGACGTTGGAAGCGGGAAAACAGTGGTCGCGGTCATGAGCATGCTGATGGCCCTGGACAATGGTTTTCAGGCATGCCTCATGGCACCGACCGAGATTCTCGCCTTTCAACATTTTGAGTCGATTGGTTCGATGCTTGACGGACTTGGAATCAGGGTGGGCTTGCTGACCGGTTCTTCACGCTCTGCCCAGCGCAGGGAAGTTCTGCAAGGCCTGAAGGACGGCAGCCTGCAAATCATAATTGGCACCCATGCCCTGATAGAAGACGTGGTTCGTTTCGAGAAACTGGGCCTGGTGGTCGTGGACGAACAGCATCGTTTCGGGGTGGCCCAGCGTGCCAGGTTATGGTCCAAAAGCAAGGTGCCGCCTCATGTTTTGGTGATGACCGCCACCCCCATTCCACGTACCCTGGCCATGACCCTTTTCGGCGACCTCGATGTGTCGGTGATTGATGAGCTGCCCCCGGGCAGAAAAGCCATCAGGACGATCCACCAATACGACAACCACCGCCTGAAGGTTTTTGGGTTTATGCGCGAGCAGATCAAAAAAGGCCGGCAGGTTTATGTTGTATATCCATTGATACAGGAATCGGAAAGCCTGGATTTGAAGGATCTGACCGATGGATACGAAAGCATCGTCAGGGAATTTCCCATGCCTGCTTACGGGGTAAGCATCCTGCATGGCAAGATGAAACCCGCCGATAAAGATTTCGAAATGCAGCGCTTTGTCAGGGGCGAAACCCAGATCATGGTGGCCACCACGGTCATTGAGGTGGGCATAAACGTTCCCAATGCCACCGTTATGGTCATTGAGAGTGCCGAACGTTTTGGTCTTTCGCAGTTGCATCAGCTCAGGGGACGCGTTGGCAGGGGCGGCGATCAGAGCTATTGCATCCTGATGACCAGGGGAGAATTGAGCGGAGACGCCCGCAAACGGATCCAGGGCCTGGTATCCACCAACGACGGATTTCAGATTGCGGAGATGGATTTGCAGCTACGGGGCCCCGGTGACATTCAGGGAACCCAGCAAAGCGGGCTGCCCGACCTGAAAATGGCAGATCTGGCCAGGGATGAGGCCATACTGAAGCTTGCCAGGCAGCATGCCAGGGACTTGCTGGAGCGCGACCCGGCGCTTTCGGATGATGAGAACCGCGTGGCGGCGCTCAGGCTGAAGGCCCTTTTCCCGGAGAAGATTTTCTGGAGCCGCATCAGCTAAGAACCAAAAAAAACCGCTGTGCAGTAAGCGCACAGCGGTCTGAATTTTTTTAAGAAGGCTTGCTTAGTTGAGTACGAAGCGAATGGGCATGTTAAACTGAACCCTGACCGGCTGACCCCTTTGGCGACCGGGTTGCCAGCGCGGCATGTTCCTTACCACCCTGACGGCCTCTTCGTCGCAACCCCCGCCGATGCCACGCAGAACCCTGACGTCGGTAACGCTGCCGTCCCTTTCAACAACAAAGGTTACAAAGACGGTACCCTGGATCCCTGCTTCCCTGGCCATTTGCGGGTAGCGCAGGTTTTCCTGGAGGTAGCGGATACGTGCTTCCTCACCACCCGGAAAGGCTGGCTGGTCTTCAACAACGGTAAAGATTACATCTTCTTCAATCTCTTCTTCCTGGACAACGATGGGGGTAAACTCCTGCACTTCGGTAAATACATCCGCCTCTACGTCGATGGTGAACTCTTCTTCAATTTCCACGTCGTCATCAACGATGATCAGCTCGGTGGATGCTTCTGGCGGGGGGGGTGGTGGAGGTTGCTCCTGGCGCGTGATCGGGATTTCTTCTTCCTCGATAAAATCCATTTCCAGGGTCCCCAGATCGTAATCGGGCCGCTCGTACTGCTTCCATTCGAAAGCCAACAGAACGGCAACAAGCGTAAGGGCAATCCCAATCTGCAGGAAAGTACGCCGTTTATTCTCCAGATCGGCTTTAGGTGTTTTTTTTGCTTCCATGTGGTATTGTTGGTTTTTTTGGGGTTTGGCGTTACCGCTTTAAGGTCAAAATGGTGTGCCCAAAAGATTGCGCTAATATACAAATTATTTACAAAACAAAACAAAGGGGCTGGCCTGATTGGACCTGATTAGGCCGGTTTTTTTAAACGACCGGCAATAAATGCCCTGAATAATAAGAGTCCAAAAATCGTTCCAATTGTGTTGGCGATAAAGTCTCCCAGGTTTCCGTGGCGGCCCGGCAGCATCCAGAATTGCATCAGCTCAGTGGCCAGGCCATAAATGATGCCAATCGAAAGGGTCAGGATCAAATAATATTTCCCGGGAATGCGCTGTTTGTTTTGTCTGAAAAACCCATAGGCCAGCAAAATGGCGAAGACCATGAACAGCAGGCCGTGAATCAGTTTATCAATATGGGGAAGTTTTAAGAGGTCTGACCCGGGGATACGGCTGGCAGGCATACTGATGGCCGCCAGCACAATCAAAGCCCATCCCAGGGCCGGCAGAAAATAAGAAACCCTCATACATCCCCCTGAATCCGGGTTAGCGGCTTTGCGGCCGGCTTATGCCCCGGTGTGTTCCCTGTATTGTTTTGAAGTCAAAAGGGATTCAACTTCTGCGGCGTCCGACATTTTTACTTTAATAATCCATCCCTTGCCATATGGGTCTTTATTGACAATATCAGGGCTTGATTCGATGTCGTCGTTAAAGGCAGTAATTTCTCCGCCAACGGGCATGAACAAGTCTGAAACCGTTTTCACGGCTTCAATGGTGCCGAAGGTTTCTTCCTGGTCGAGGGTCTCTCCAAGGGTGCCAACTTCCACGTAAACGATGTCGCCGAGTTCGTTCTGAGCAAAATCTGTAATCCCGATAATGGCCAGGTCTCCCTCCACCTTCACCCATTCATGGTCCTTGGTATACTTTAAATCGTCCGGAATATTCATTTTTCGCAATGTTTATGTGAATGAATTGATTGGGGTTTGTTGGCCAAAAATACAATCTTTTTCCAAAGAAAAAAAAGAATACTTTGCCAAGGCCTATGGGGATCTTTTCCCGGGCGGGCGATGGCAGCGGACCCCTTCTTCTACAATAACCCAAGTTCCAGCATGGCCGCCTCCGACATCATGTCCTTATTCCACTCGGGTTCAAATACCAGCTTGAGGTCTACCCCATGCACCCCATCAACCTTTAACACCGATTTTTCAACTTCCTCCAGCAGCTGGTCAGCCACCGGGCAATTCGGGTTGGTCAGTGTCATGGCGATGGTCACCCGTCCATTCTCCCCGATGTCAATCTTATAGATCAGTCCGAGGTCATATACATTCAAGGGGATCTCCGGGTCAAAGACCGTTTTGAGTTCCGTAATGATCCGGCCCTCCAGCTCCGTTGTGTGATGTTTCATATCGGGCATTTTTGGGATTATTTCGATTTGGCCTGAAACGCCAGGGCATACAGCTTCATCTGTTTGATCATATTCACCAGTCCGTTTGACCGGGTTTGCGACAAATGTTCCTTCAGCCCGATTTCATCAATGAATGACAAATCAGCCGCCAGGATCTCTTCGGGCGGATGGCCAGAAAGCACCCGGATCAGCAAGGCCACGATGCCTTTGGTGATCAGTGCATCGCTATCGGCTGAGAACATTACGTTTCCGTCCCGATACTCCGCCTTCAGCCATACCTGGGCCTGGCAACCCTTGATCAGGTGTTTTTCTTCCTTGTGGCTGGGATCCAGGGGGGGCAATTCCTTTCCCAGTTCGATCAGGTAGTTGTATTTATCCATCCAATCTTCGAACAATTCAAACTCTCCGATTACCTGTTGTTCAATTTCTTTGATTTCCATGGGTCTGTTTCGATGTTCAGGTGTTATTTGCTTGTTGTTTTCGTCGGATGGGGCCATGGTGTTTGCCGCTTCACTTACATGAGCTGCAGCTTTTCTTCATCCGACAATCCCATGTCAGCCGCTGCCCTGAAGGGTGTCGGCCTGCTGAGAATGAAGAATACCAGGATGATTGCCAGCACCATAATCAGGTCATTATCGCCCGTTATGAGAAAAAAAATCGCATTGATCAGAAAGACGCTTGCGACAATGGCCAGTCGGAGGATTACAGCCTGGCGGTAGAGGCTGACCTTCAGGTCCAGCTTCCAATCGGCTTCAATCCGTCGTATCAGTTTCTGTGGATAGCCATAGGCCAGCGGAACAAAGACGATGGCCAGGCCGATGCCAATGGCCTTATGAACAACCTGCCATTCTCCAAATCTGTCCGAAAGAGGACCCCCCGCACTGAGCATCAGGGAGGCAACGACCAGGAGGAGGATCATTGCCAGGAAAAAAGTGCTGTAAGTTTTTGTCAGCGAACGAAAGATGGCCCTTGCCTTTTGGTATTCCATACGAATTGATTTGTTTTATCCAAACATGTCCCGCACCCTTCCCAGTGCGACCACCAGTTCATCAATTTCCTGCGTGGTATTGTAAAGGGCCAGTGAAACGCGAACCGTTCCCGGGACCTTGTAAAATGCCATCAATGGCTGAGCGCAATGGTGTCCGGTACGCACGGCAATCCCCAGCTTGTCCAGGATAATGCCTGTGTCATAAGGGTGTATGTCTTCGAAAAGAAAAGAGACCACGCCTGTCCGCTCCTTTGCTGTCCCGATAAACCTGATTTTCTCCAGCTTCTGCAGGCTTTCAATGGTATGGTTCAGCAGGTTTTCCTCATAGTCCCTGATGTCACTGGCGTTAAACCCTCCGAGGTACTTCAGGGCAGCTTCCATTCCCAGCACATCCCCGACGTTTGGAGTGCCTGCTTCGAATTTAAACGGCAATTCGTTATAGGTTGTTTTGTCAAAACTGACTTCCCTGATCATTTCTCCTCCGCCCTGGTAAGGAGGGAGCTTCTCCAGCCACTCCTCTTTCCCGTATAGGACACCCACTCCCATGGGCCCGTAAACCTTGTGGGCAGACATGCAGTAAAAGTCGCAGTCGAGCGCCTGTACGTCGACCGTCAGATGGGGTGTTGCCTGGGCACCGTCAATCAACACCGGGATATTTTGTTTGTGGGCAAGGCCGATTATTTCGCGGATGGGATTGATGGTGCCCAGGGCGTTGCTGACATGGGCCACGGCAACGATACGGGTTCTTTTGTTCAGCAACTTTTTATAGGCATCCATGTCCAGTTCCCCCTTTTCGTTGATGGGAATCACCTTTAACACGGCCCTGTTGTCCTGGCAGGCGATCTGCCAGGGGACGATATTGGAGTGGTGCTCCAGGGCAGAGATGAGGACTTCATCTCCGGGTTGGACGAATTTCTTACAGAAAGAGCTGGCAACCAGATTGATGGATTCCGTGGTCCCCCTGGTAAAAACAACCTGGCGCTGATGGGGGGCATTCAGGAAATTTTTTATTGTCTGACGGGCCCCCTCATAAGCTTCGGTGGCTCTTTGGCTCAGGAAATGGGCTCCGCGGTGAATATTGCTGTTTTCGCTGGTATAATAATGCGTAAGGCGCTCAATGACCACCCTTGGTTTCTGGGTAGTGGCCGCATTGTCGAGATAGATCAGGGGCCTGCCGTTCACCTGTTGGTTCAAGGCCGGAAAATCGCGCCGTATTTGTTCCTGGTTCAGGGTCATGGGCCGGTTGATTTAAATTTTGCTCAGGTCTATATTGAATGTGGTTGGCTCCTTGCTGTCGCAATGCAAGACACATTGGTCACAGATGGAAAGTTCTCCCCTGAGGCGCTTTTCAACCATTTGGTCGAGGCGTTGCTGCAAGGCTTCGATCGATATTTTCTGCACAATCTCCATGGCGAAGGCATACATCATTAACTGCCGGGAAGTCCGCTCGCAAAGTCCCCTTGACCTGAGATAGAACATGGCCTCCGGGTCAAGCTGTCCCACGGTTGCCCCGTGGCTGCACTTTACATCATCGGCATAAATTTCCAGATGGGGTTGGGTGTTGGCCCTGGCATCATCTGTAAGCAGGAGGTTTTTGTTGTTTTGGTAGGCGAGGGTTCGCTGGGCGTCCCTTCTGACCATTACCTTCCCGCTAAACACCGCGCTGGCCTGATCGTCAAGAATCCCTTTGAATAGCTGGTTGCTGGTGCAGTCCGGGGCAGCATGGTCAATCAGCAGTTGGTTGTCGACATGCTGATTGCTGTCTGCCAGATAAAGCCCGCTGTGCTCTGAATGGCATCCGGGCTGCGTCAGGGTAACATCCATGATGTTTTTTGTAAAACCGCCGTTCAGGGTAATGATATTGGATAACACCCGGCTGTCTTTTTTCTGAACGAAATAATTGGATGAAACCAGGGCAGAGTTGCGGCCCTTGTTCTGTATCTTATAGTGCTCAATGCTTGCATTCTCTTCAGCAAACATTTCCACCACGGTGTTGGTAAAGCTTACTTTGTGGGTGAGGGAATGGTCGCAGTGCACCAGGGTCAGTCCGGCATTTTTTTCGGCAATCACCAGGTGACGGGGTTGGATGAAAACGGGAACGTTTGTATTGACAATATTGATCAGCTGAATGGGCTTGTCAATGATTACGCCCTGGGGCACATAAATAAACAAGCCATCCTGCAGAAAGGCGGTGTTCAGCGCAGCCAGCCCGGAATCCTCTATTTTAACGGCCTTCCCCAAATAGCGGTCGACCAGGTCGGGATAAACCTCCATGGCCTTGGCCAGGCTTCCGATGATGGCGCCATTGGGAAGCCTGGTGAGGGGCGCATTTTTATAAATAAACCATCCGTTCAGCAAAGTAACACTGAATGTGTCAAGGTCGTATACATCACAGGTGAATATTTTGTCGATATCCGCACTACGGCTTTTGTTGTCGAAGTCGAAAACAAACTCGGTATTCAGCAAAGGCTCCAGGTCTGTAAAGCGCCAGTTTTCCAATTCGGTCGTGGGAAAACCGTTTTTTTCAAACCGGGCCAGCGCGTTTTGGCGAAGTCGGTTTACCAGGGGGGAGGCCTGGCCTTTAATGGCTTCTGCATGCTCCCGGTAAAGCGCCAGCAGCTGCTCTTTTATTGGGGGTGTATGTGTTGTGGTGTCCATGGTCTGTTATTCGTAAAACAAAAATGAGCCAGGTTGCGGGTGAAAGGCCATTTAGCGACGTTTTGGGAGGAGGAAAACCCAGGGTCAGGCCTGGGCGTTGATGCCTGCTTCCTTCTTGATCCACTCGTATCCCTTTTTCTCGAGCTCAAGGGCCAGCTCTTTGCCACCGCTTTTGACGATCCGACCATCGAAAAGCACGTGCACAACATCGGGAATAATATAGTCCAGCAGCCGCTGATAATGTGTAATCACCACAGTGGCATTGTCTTTGCGCCTCAGCTTGTTTACCCCGTTGGCAACCACTTTCAGGGCATCGATGTCGAGACCGGAATCGGTTTCATCCAGTATGGCCAGCCGCGGTTCGAGCAAAGCCATTTGGAAAATCTCGTTCTTCTTTTTTTCCCCGCCCGAAAACCCTTCATTCACGGACCGGTTGGTGAGTTTGGACTGGATGTCGACCAGCTTTTTCTTTTCTTCCATTATTTTCAGAAATTCCGCCCCGGTCAGAGGCTCCAGCTTAAAGTGCTTGCGCTTCTCGTTCATGGCGGTACGCATGAAGTTGGCCATGCTTACCCCGGGGATCTCGACTGGATATTGAAAGCCCAGGAAAATGCCTTCGCGGGCCCGGATCTCAGGTGCCATATCAAAAAGATTTTGCCCCCTGTAGGTAATCTCGCCTTCATCGACGTCGAACATTTCTTTTCCTGCGATTACGGCCGCCAAAGTACTTTTCCCTGTACCGTTGGGCCCCATGATGGCGTGGATCTCACCTTCTTTAACCTCCAGGTTAAAATGGTGGAGAATGGTTTTTCCTTTGATGGAAACGCTCAAATTGCGGATGCTTAACATGAATGAAAGTATAAAAAGTAAATAGATTGCTTGTTTTTAGCCAACACTGCCTTCAAGGCTGATCGACAAAAGTTTTTGGGCTTCAACAGCGAACTCCATGGGGAGCTTGCTAAGAACCTCCTTGGCATAACCGTTAACGATCAGTCCGATGGCGTTTTCCAACTCTATGCCCCGCTGCAGGCAATAAAAAAGCTGGTCTTCCGATATTTTGCTTGTGGTTGCTTCGTGCTCAACGATCGAAGAACTGTTTCCGACTTCTATATAGGGGAAGGTATGGGCTCCGCATTTGTCGCCCAGCAACAGCGAGTCGCATTGAGAAAAATTTCTGGCCCCGCTGGCTCTTCGAACCGTCTTTACCAGACCGCGGTAACTATTGTTGCTTCTCCCTGCGGAAATCCCCTTGGATATGATGGTGCTGCGGGTGTTTTTCCCCAAGTGAATCATTTTGGTGCCTGTATCGGCCTGCTGGAAGTTGTTCGTGACGGCCACCGAGTAGAACTCGCCTGATGAGTTGTCTCCTTTCAGGATGAGGCTGGGGTACTTCCAGGTGATGGCTGAACCAGTCTCTACCTGGGTCCATGAGATTTTGGACCGTACACCCTCGCAAATGCCCCTTTTGGTTACAAAGTTATACACTCCCCCCTTGCCCTTTTTGTTGCCTGGCCACCAATTCTGAACGGTCGAATACTTTACTTCGGCATCATCGTGTGCGATGATTTCCACAATGGCCGCATGCAGCTGGTTTTCGTCCCGGATGGGAGCGGTGCAGCCTTCCATATAGCTTACGTAGCTCCCCTCTTCCGCTACGATCAGGGTGCGTTCAAACTGCCCGGTATTGGCAGCGTTGATCCGGAAGTAGGTTGAAAGCTCCATTGGGCAACGGACTCCCTTTGGAATGAAAACGAAAGATCCATCGCTGAAAACGGCTGAATTCAGGGCTGCGTAGAAGTTATCTGTGTAGGAGACCACCGTGCCCATGTATTGTTGTACCAGATCCGGGTGTTTTTGCAGGGCTTCGCTGAAGGAACAGAAAATAATCCCTTTTTCGGCCAGCGCCTCCCTGAAAGTGGTTGCCACTGAAACACTGTCCATTACGGCATCCACTGCCACACCTGCCAGCATTTTTTGTTCTTCAAGCGGAATGCCAAGTTTCTCAAAGGTTTCCAGCAATTCGGGATCAACCTGGTCGAGGCTTTCAAACTTCGGACTTTTTCTAGGGGCGGAATAGTAAATGATGTCTTGGTAGTCGATGGCCGGGTATTCAACATGCGCCCACCTGGGCTCTTTGAGGGTTAACCAGTGACGGAACGCCTTCAGGCGGAACTCAAGCATGAACGCCGGTTCGTTTTTTTTAGCCGAAATAAACCGGACGGTATCTTCCGTGAGTCCTTTCGGGGCCTGGTCCATTTCCAGGTCGGTGTAGAATCCGAATTTATAATCTGAGCCGGTAAGTTCGTCCAGTATGTTATTGTTTTTGTCTTCCATGCTGCAATGACAACCGGGGTGGTGGGACCCCGCCCCTAATTTATATTAAGTTTAAATTAATCCGCAAATATAGTAAAGATGAGTGGTTTATTCAAACCCCTCCATGACAAATAAGGGATTGGAACAGGGGATTTTTCAAACACTCAGGGTTTCAGGCTTTCAGTGTCACCAACCAATTCGAGTCCGGCGTTTTTCCCCTGGCCTTCGAAAACCACCCTTCCTCCGGTCGTGGTCAGTTTTATCCGGATGACCGAGTCGATGCTTTCGTGAATGACCCTTTGCATGGTTCCCAATACCGGGGCTTTGAGCTGACCGGATTTCGCCTTTTTACCGGAAATGGTGAGGGTTTGGGCTTTGTGTTGAATCACAATCCGGATCTCTTCCGGGTTGTTGTCCACCACCAGTAATTTTGCGCCGGTATAGGTGGCAAAATCAAAGCGTTTCCCGTTGTATAACAAAAAGCCAAGGAAACCCGTAAAAGATTTTCCGATCCAGGGGATGTTGGCTACTGAAAGCATGAAGGATGTTCGTGGGGTTTCAAAGTGATTGGTTTGCATCCAGATCCAGGATTTGGGCATGGAAGACCCCCAGTCTTTTTCAATATATCCCCTCCCCCCTTCAAATGATCGTTCGCTGCCACAGATGTTCAGGGAGCCGTGCAGTTGGTGATCAAGGCTGACCACACCGTGATAGCACTCCATGAATGGAACATACCGGTACCAACCCATGATGCCCGGGTGAAGCAGGCCGGCTTTATATGGGGTTTGCCCTGAAAAGGACAGTTTTCCCTGGAAGCGGCCGGTATCTCCTTCAAGTTGCAGATGCAGATGTGTTTTTGAAAAGGTGCTGTCACCAATGCGGATGTAAAAATCCTTTTTGGAGAATGCAAATGCGCTGATTGGGTAACGATAGTACCAGGTTTTGCCTTTTTTGCCGTCAATCACCTGTACAAATGAGTGCTCATCGTCCGGCGCAAGGGAAATGCCGGGAATGAAAGCCCAGCTTTGGCCGATATCCGGACTGAGGTTTTTAAAGTACCAGCCTTCGAAGTACCTGTTTTTTGCCCTGTTCCCCTGGAAGAAGGTGGGGTTCCAGACTTTTTTCAGGTCGTAAAATCCCGGCGGCCCGCTTTCTTTCAGTTTTCCACTCAGCGGATTTGCATCTTTCATATTGGGGCATTTGGCCAGTCATCAGGCTTTCACCATCCGACAAAAAAACATTGTTTCCGATGCATGAAGCACCCAAAGATAACAAGCCGGGCTGAGAAAAGTTCGCAGGTGAATCATTTGTTTGCAGTGGAGTTGAAGGATTCGTCCGATGTCCTCCGCCCTCCACTTTTTTGACGCGGCGTGAAAAAAAAGCGTAAGTTCGTAGTCCCAAACAATATTCACCCCCAAACCCAACCCATTATGAAGCGAAATTTGATTTTTGTATTTGTGATTGCCTTATTGCTTTCTGCCTGTGGCCCCGCCACGCAAACAGGCGATCAGCAAGCGGATGAGATGCTTTCGGCAGCCCTTTCTCCCGAAGAGGAGGCTTTCCTGGACAACCTGGCCAGTCTTTGCGGCCAATCGTTCCGGGGCCGTGAAACCTATATGGCACCCGGCCGTGAAAGCTGGGGTCATCTGGATTTTGTAATGCATGTGACCGAATGCGAGGAGGATCATGTTTACATTCCTTTTCACCTCAGCGATGATACCTCACGTACCTGGATGTTTGTTGTGGAGGACGGAAGGCTGCGGTTTCGCCACGACCATCGGCATCCGGACGGCACACCAGAAGAAAGCACATTATACGGGGGCTATTCAGACGGCAGCGGTACCGCTTTCAGACAGTATTTTCCAGCCGATGACTATACCGTTGAACTGTTGCAGGACACCATTGGCCGTCAGTGGAACATCGTGATGGATGAAGCCATGACCAACTTTTCCTACCAGTTGCAGTATGAGGACGAAATTATATTCCAGGCCGATTTTGACCTGACGAATCCCTTATAGGGAAATCCAGTTTTCACTTTATGATCCGGTTCCGGACACCTGGCCTACCGCCAGGTGTCCGGAACCGTTCATTTTTGCTTCACCTTGTTTACCGCCTCAATGTGAAGTCCCTGATGTAAAGCGATATAATCTTAATGGCGTGCTTTTTGAATATATGTCGTGAACCATCAATTCATGCATATGACGCTCCACAATTTGAAGATCAGCATCCGCAATATACTCAGGCAAAAGTTTTACACCTTGATTAACATTCTTGGCTTTGGCCTGGGCATTACCGTATTTGCTTTCGTTGGCATTTATGTTGTTGACCAGAACTTGTATGACCGGTGGGTGGATGACCGGCATCAGATTTTTCGCCTTGAGGCTGATGACTGGGCCATTCAGGGAAGTTTCCAGGGCCCTTTTCTGGCGGAGCGGATCCCGGAAATAGAAACCTTTTGCAGGGTGGATATGTATTGGCTGGATGACGCGGACTTCACCATAGCGGAGCGGGTGGTTCCCGTAAGCGAGGTGATCATGGCCGACAGCACCTTTTTTGATTTGTTTCCTGTTCAATTCATTGCAGGGCATCCGGGAAAGGCCCTTTCTGATCCGCGCTCCATTGTTCTCACCCGGAAACAGGCGGTGATATTGTATGGTACAACGGATGTAGTGGGACAAACCCTCTTGTTCAGGAACAACATCACATTACAGGTAACCGGTGTCATTGAGGATCCGCGCTACTTTCACATCCCTTTGAACGGCATCGTGCCTTTTCCGCTTCTGGCCGAGCTGTGGAACGATCCAGGCGCCCTGAACACTTTTGGCGGATGGAATTACTTTACCTTTTTCAGATTGCATCCCGATGCAGATATCATGGAAACCGAAGCGAGGATAAACAAGGTGATACAGGATTATTTCCTTGACTTTTCCGGGGAGCCCTTCCCCTTAAAATACCACCTGCGTCCCCTTTCTGATATTTTCTTTGCCGATGACCTGGTCCACGAACCGCCGGTAAGGCATGGCAGTCACCGCTCCGTGAGGGCTTTTACCCTGCTCGCCTTGATTGTTCTGGCCATTGCCGTCATTAATTTCATCAATCTTTCCACCGCCCGTGCCGCGAACCGTTCCAAAGAAGTGGGTGTCAGAAAATTACTTGGGAGCACCCGTAAAAAACTCATCGGTCAGTTCCTGTTTGAATCCGTGCTAACCACGGGGCTTGCCGTACTTTTGGCAATGATTTTCATAGAGATCTTTTTGCCGCACTTCAACAGTCTGGCAGGTACGGTTTTTAATACCAGGGATATTGGTGCGGGCACCCTGTTGCTTTTGCTGCTGACAAGTGTTTTGTTGGTTGGTTTTTTGTCCGGCATTTACCCTGCCATTTATTTAACTGCTTTTCAGCCCATATCAACCTTAAAAGGGGAAAAAACCCGGGGCAGGAAAGGGGTTTTTTTCAGAAAGGCCCTGATTGTTTTTCAATTTTCGGTATCTATCGCATTGATTGCTTCGACCATTTTGGTATACAAGCAGGTCAACTATATGAAAAGCCAGGACCTGGGATTTGAAAAAGAAAATATAATCTATTTCCAGGGTCCCCCAAACAGCCGAAAGGAAGCCTTTAAAAACGCCATCCTGGAGCACCCGGACGTAATTCAGCTTAGCTATTCAAATGCCAGTCCCGGAAGCATCAGCTGGCAGGAAAGCACTACCATCAACGGGGTCAGGAAACAATATACTTTTCTGCCCGCCCATCATGACTACCTTGAGCTGCTGGGCATAGATGTGATTGCCGGAAGGCATTTCGATCCCGGTCTCAGGTCGGAACACCAGCAGGTGATCATCATCAATGAGTCAGCCATTCCTTTTTTTGAATTGCAGGGAAGCCATGAGGATGTAATCGGACAGGAGATCAACGGGCGCCGCATTATCGGGATTATCCCGGACTTTCATTTCAACTCCCTTCAGCAACTGATCGGTCCCTTTGTTGTTTGCTGGGATGAACCCCGGTCTCAACGGGTTTCAATTAAGAATACGGGAAAGGATATTCCCGGCCTGATGTCCTTTCTGGAGGAGGTGTATTATTCCTTTGTCCCCGACCGTTTTTTTCGCCCCTATTTTCTTGACCGCGAGTTTGACCGCAACTATCAGGAAGAGGAGCGTTTCGGGGCGATCATCCTGCTTTTTTCAGGATTTTCGATATTCATTGCATGCCTCGGCTTATTCGGACTGGCGTCCTTTATGGCGGAACAACGCTCGAGAGAGATTGCCGTCAGGAAGGTGCTGGGTGCCGGAACGCTGCGAATTACCTTGATGCTCCTGAAAGATTTTTATATTCTGGTTGGTATCGGGTTTCTGGTTGGGGCACCCCTGGCCTGGTATTTTATGGACAGGTGGTTGAGCTCATTCCCTTATAAATTGGATATGAAACTCCTCCCGCTGGTAGTAGGTGGCTTGGTGGCTGTGATTATCACGACCCTGTCTGTGAGTTACCATGCAATCCGGGTTTCGCTGGCCAATCCTTCGGATGCGCTGAAATATGAATAGGAACCTGTCTTATTCACTTTTCCCGCTTTGCGACAACAACTTGAACCCGCGGCCATGGACGTTCAGGAGTTCCACACCGGGATCGTCTTTCAGGTATTTCCGCAGCTTGGCAATGTATACATCCATGCTCCTGGCGTTAAAATAATTGTCGTCAAGCCAGATCTTGTTCAGGGCCTCTGACCGATCGAGCACTTCGTTGGTCCGGTCACAAAGCATTTTCAGTAATTGCGCCTCTTTGGATGTGAGCTTCTGCTCCTGGTTTCCCAGCTTCAAAATCTGTCGTGAATAGTCAAATGTGTATTTTCCAACATGAAAAAAGGTTTTTTCAGAATCCCCCGGCTTCTCGGAATAAGTCCTTCGATAAATGGCATTGATGCGCAGTAACAACTCTTCCATGCTGAAAGGTTTGGTCAGGTAGTCATCTGCCCCGATTGTCAGTCCCTCGATGATGTCTTCCTGCATGGTTTTGGCCGTGAGGAAGAGAATGGGAATCTTCTTATCCACTTTACGAATGTCACGGGCCACGGAAAAGCCGTCTTTTATCGGCATCATGACATCAAGAATACAAAAGTTGAAGCTTTCTTTCAGGTAAGTGTTGTAAGCGTCTTCTCCGTTGACGCACAAGGTGGTGGGAAATCCTTTGGCCTCGAGATAGGCCTTTAAAATGGTTCCAAGATTGGGGTCGTCCTCGGCAAGCAGAATTTTGATCGATGGCTTTTCCATGTGGGTAAGGTGGGTTCTTGTTTATGATCCATTATCCAGATGCGGAGGTGTTGTTAAATCCAAACGGGATGAAAACAGTGAAACGGGATCCTTTTTTCAGCTCACTGCTAACCGCAACCCATCCTCCGTGTTTTTCAACGATGGCTTTTACGTAACTCAGTCCGAGGCCAAAACCTTTCACATCATGAATATTGCCCGTTGAAATCCGGTACAAGTTATCAAAAATTTTCTTTTGATTGGCACGGCTTATGCCGATTCCGTTATCCTCCACATGGACAAGAATTCCATGGCTGGAGTTTTCGGTAGAAACACGGATCCGGGGGTTGACTGGTGCGTATTTGTTGGCATTGTCGAGCAGGTTGAAAAAGACATTGGCCAGGTGCACCTTATCTGCTTTCAGGAAGGGGTAAGCGGCCTGAAGATCTGTATTGATGGTACCACTGCGGGATTCCACTTGCAGACCAATCTTACGAATGGTGTCCAGAATGAGTTCATGTACATCCATGCCCGTCTTGTTCAGATTGATCCTGCCTTTTTCAATCAAAGCAGTTTGCAGAACCTTCTCGGTCATATGCCCCAGGCGCTTGTTTTCGTCATCAATCACGTTGATGTAGCTCTGGTAAAGGTCTTCCGATTTTTGCACATCTTTGTCGCTAAGGGCCTGGCAGGCCAATGAGATGGTGGATATAGGGGTTTTTAATTCATGGGTCATGTTATTAATAAAGTCATTCTTCATGATGGACAGTTTCTTTTGCCTGATGACCGTAAGGATGGTAAATGCGAAGGAGGATATGATAATGAAAATCAGCAAAGTTGAGGTGGCGAGCATGGCATTCATCTGTGAAAAGATGTATCTCTGCTGCTCCGGGAAATAAAGCAATAAATAATCGGGATTCAGGAAAATATCGTTGGGAAAAAGACTAAAAAAGTAGGGACTTTGAAGCAGGTTGTCGCTGTATTCTCCGGTTTTCTCGCTGGTAAGGGTGTTCATCACCGGATTAAACACCCCGAACTCATATTTCGTTTTGATTCCGTGACCTTGCAGCTCATTTCCCAGCAGGGAATCAAGTGTTTTTGTGGTCTCTTCGGCAGAAATTTGCAGTGCATATCGGTTTGAAAACATATCATCGAACAGGTCGTTGATGATTCGGCTCCGGCTAAAAAAAATGCTGGAGGGGTCCTCCTGGGCGCGCTGGTCCGGCCCCGGCAGGTAACCCCTTCCCCCGCCGGTCGAGGGAGGTAAAGCCTGCCCTTGTAAAGTATCGGCTGGGTTGATTCCAACATCCCCCTGAAGGTTGATGTTCATCTGAAATTCCTGCCAGAAGACGGGGTTCAGGGTGTCGGTCAGGAAATGATCGGCGGCAGTGGGCTGTTGGGCCACCATTTGCTGGTAGTGCACCCTGTTGAGCGAATCCAGCATTTGAAACAATGAATTCATTTGCTGGCCCCTTTCCCTTTGAACCATGGCCTTGCGGGTCAGTTCCATTTTATTGAACTTGTATATGGCACGGCTGACCGCCTCACTGACCCCACGATCAAAGTTTACCTCTTTGACCGAAACGGCGTTTCGGATCCAGTAAAGCTGGATTCCAATCAAACCCAGCAGGGAAATGGTAATTGATATAATAACCAGGAAAATAAACCGCTTTTTCATTCAGTCAATGGTCGACAATTCTCAGGAATGGTTCTGTCCGGACAATCCCTGTCCGGATTCTTTTCAAATGGGTGCAACACAAAATTACGTGCTAAACAGGCAAGAAAATCTTGTTTAACAGAATTTAACACGCTTTAACTTTTTTTATCCGTGGGGGCAACAGATTATCGGGTACATTTGTTCCGAGCAGAGATGCTTAAACCAATTGAATCATTTTGGTTAATTGTGAATTGGTTTTGTGGTTATAAATTGTGGGAAAAGGGGCCCTTAACGGGGCTCCTTTTTTTTGTGCACAATCCATTCTGCGCTCTCTTATTTGCGCGCTCCTTCCGAAAAGCACGTGAGCGCACGCGCATGGTGAATTTCCCGATTGTGCTTCCAGGCTGATATCTGAGGTGTACGTTTGCGTACAAACCTGTCCGTTTCAGTACATCCGTCCCACCATCAGCCCCTCCATCCGATATTTAATAATTTATAAATAAGCATGTTGTAATCCTTAGCACGTGATTTGTAATGTTTTGTATCCAAGCCTTGGGAAAAACCATCCGACAACATGAAAGCAAGGGACCAATTGTATTTCCTTATCCTGATTGCCATGCTCCTGCCGGCATGCTCTGAATCGCCCGTCGGGAAGACGCGCGCGCGCACGGAGCATGCCGTCGCGTCAGCCGGTGAAACCAGCATGTGTCTGCACACACCGGAGGAGGTGGTGGCATTGTTTTGTGAGAACTTCTTTGATGCCGCCCCGCCCCGCTTTGACAACGAAGCCGCCAAAAATGCGTATATGCTGCTTTCGGCTTCCACCCAACAAGATCTGAACGGAATAAGAGCAGGACTGTCAGGACGCCTCGCCATATTCGCTGGGATACACGAAGCCCCTGACCAGGGGTTTCATGTAACCGGAACCCTTGCCGAAACAGAGGAAACCGCCTGGGTGGAGACCTGCTGGCATTATGACTCCGGATATGATGATCCCATGAAAAGCACCAAGGTGTTTGCGCTGGCCCGGCAGGAAGGGGAATGGAAAATCAATGAGATACAGAAATAATGAAAAGGAACGAGTTTAGGATCACCTTGCGCAGGCTGCTGAAGGAGCGCCTGTACACTTTAATCAATGTAGTCGGATTGGCCCTTGGGATGGCGGCCGCACTGCTCATATTCCTGTACCTGATTTTTGAGTCCAGTTATGACCGGCACCATACCGATCATGACCGGATCTACCGGGTCGGCACGGACCTGACGACCGCGGAGGGGGAACGAATGCAACTGGCCATCAATTCTGTGCCGCTGGGGCCCCTGATGAAAAGCCAGCTTCCCGAGATCAACGACTTTTTGAGGGTTTTTCCGGCAGGCTATTTTTTCCGGAATATCATTTACCGATACGAAGACAAGCAGTTCTTTGAAGAAGGGGTGTTCGGGGTGGATTCCACCATGTTTGATTTCTT
Organism: Bacteroidales bacterium; assembly: GCA_041690235.1. GTDB lineage: Bacteria > Bacteroidota > Bacteroidia > Bacteroidales > UBA7960 > SLSG01. The sequence continues at coordinate 35,003 of JAWLHS010000001.1, read as the reverse complement.
TACCTTCCGGTTTATTGAAGGGCAGCCCGGGCAGGCGCTGAATGAGCCGTTTTCACTGGTCATGACACAAGGCATGGCGGCACGGTATTTTGGGGAGGAATCCGCGCTGGGAAAAACTGTCCAACTGGAGGGTGCCGGTTCGTTCAGGGTCACCGCCGTCATTGAGGACGTCCCGATTAACAGTCATTTTCAGTTCACCGGGCTTTTTTCGATGGCCACCATGCCGCACCTGAATCACTTGATTGAAGCCGGATTTATGCGGGGGGCTAGCTGGCAGATGCTGGAAACGTCGCATGGGGCCCGATTGGTATGGACATACTTAAAGGCAGCCGAAGGATTTGACCCGGATGAATTCATGGAAACCACCTGGCCTGAATTTTATCAGAACCACATTGCCTCCCAGGCCCGTTCCACAGGGATTGAACAAAGCCTGCTGATCTTTCAGCCGATGGCTGACATCCACCTTAAGTCGAAGCTCCCCTATGAAATGACTTCCGATACGGGGGCCGTGACCATGATGAGTCCGGAACTGATACGGATTTTTATCCTGATCGCTGTGTTCCTGCTTGTGCTGGCGGCCATCAACTACACCAACATCGCCATCAGCCGATTCGCGCGCCGAAGCAAGGAGGTTGGTGTGAAAAAGATGATGGGGGCATCCAAGGGTACCCTGGTGCGGCAGTTTTTTGTTGAATCAATCATCACGACCATCGTGGCCCTTTTGCTGGCCCTGCTGCTGGTGGAACTCCTGCTGCCCCAAGTGAACAACCTGCTGAATGCCAGCGTATCAGTCAATGTCTTCTCCAATCCGCAACTGCTGCTGATCCTGCTTGGAGTGGCCGTTTTTGTCGGGTTGATCGCCGGTGGCTACCCGGCCGTCTACCTGTCGTCATTCACCCCCCTGCAGGCACTGGCCCACCGCTTCCAGCCAGGCCGCAAGACCCTTACCCTTAAAAAAGGTCTGATCATCGTGCAGTTCGCCATCTCTGTGTTCATGATCGCCGCCACCCTGATTGTAAACAGTCAATTGAAGTATATCAACGACAAAAACCTTGGGTTCGACCGGGAACATGTCGTGGTCGTGGAGCTTCAGGACAACGCCAGCCGACAGGGTGCAGAAACCCTGAAGGACCAGTTAAGCCAAAGTGCCATGATCGAAAAGGCGGCCGTTTCAAACTATTTTCCTTCCATTTTGACCATGTTCAACGGCCTCAACGTAGAAACACAAACCGGGTACACCTCTTACTCGGCAAATGTGGTCCAGGTCAGTCCGGATTTCCTGGATTTCATGGAAATGGAAATGCATGAGGGAAGATTCTTTGACCGGGATTACCAGACTGATTATGTGGAAGCTGTGGTGGTCAACCAGGCCGCTGTCAGGTATTTTGGCTGGGACAATGCCCTGGGCAAGGAAATTACCTCAGGCTTTGTTTGGCCCGACGGCACCAGCTCCGAAAACCGCAAAGTCATCGGGGTGGTCAGGGACTTCCATTATACCACCCTGGTCAAGCCGATTGAGCCAATGGTTTTTTATCCCATGCAGCAAGCAGGCAATTACCTGCTTGCAAAAGTCAGGGGCGAACGCTTTTCAGAGGGCATTCATACCCTCGAGGAGACCTGGACAACTTTTGCACCTAACCAACCGCTGGAATACCATGTGTTGGACCAGGTCATTGCCGGCATGTATGATTCGCAAAAGGTGCTGGGCATTTTCTTTGCGGCTTTTGCGTGGCTTTGTATTGTAATCGCCTTTTTGGGGCTGTATGGCTTGTCTGCCTTTTCGGCAGAGCAGCGCACCCGGGAAATCGGCATCCGCAAAGTGCTGGGAGCCAGGTTTGCCGATGTGCTCAGGATGCTTGGCAGAGAATTCATTTGGCTGATCCTGATTGCCATGGCCATTGCTTCCAGCCTGGCCTGGGTTCTGATGAACCGCTGGCTTTCAGGCTTTGCCTATCACATTGATTTAAGCATATGGCCTTTGCTGGTTGCAGGGCTCACCGCCACGGGCATCGCCCTGCTGGCAGTGGGCGTGCATGCATGGAAGGCCTCCCGGATGAATGCCACGGAGTCACTGAAATATGAATAAAACATTTTACCCCCATGAGAGAGATTGTAATCCTGATTCCCGACGTGGATGCACAGCAGAACGTTGAGATCGATGTTCGTATTAATGGAAGGAAACGCACCTTGAAATACCGCGTTGAAGTTGTCGAATGGGAAGGTGAGGATCCTTCAACCGACCGTGTTGAAGTGCTCAGGCGAAAAATTGAGGCATACGACAAGGACTGGAAACTAATGGAGATTGGTGCGCCCGGAAACCACCAAATCCCGCTTGTATTCAGAAAGGAAAAACCGGAAGAAACCTAAACCATGTGTACTGTTTGCTCCACAAAACATAAAACCCCTTGCCAACAAATTGTTGCAAGGGGTTTAAAGTACCCGGGGCCGGGATCGAACCGGCACGATATTGCTATCATTGGTGTTTGAGACCAACGCGTCTACCAATTCCGCCACCCGGGCAATGGGGGGACAGGAAGCGTTTATCCGGCCTGCAAATTTAATCATTCCATTTGATCCGGCAAAAAAAAAGAAAAACCCGTGGCGTTTCCGTTGAATTGGGTTTTTATTCCTAATTTTGCTTGAACGGTCCAATCATTGCCTACCCCAAAAAGCAAGAATATGCCTTCACATGTGAAGTTATTCACCGGTTCAGCTTCCCGCTACCTGGCCCAGAGAATTGCGGAAGAATACGGGAAGCCCCTTGGTAAGGAGATTATTTCCCGCTTTTCAGACGGGGAGGTGCAGACCTCCTACGAGGAGACCCTCAGGGGAAATGATGTGTTCATTATTCAGAGCACTTTCGCTCCTGCAGACAATATCATGGAGTTGTTGTTAATGGTTGATGCGGCAAGGCGTGCTTCTGCCAATCAGGTAGTGGCTGTTATTCCTTATTTCGGTTATGCGCGGCAGGACCGCAAGGACAAGCCGAGGGTGTCGATTGGTGCAAAGTTAATGGCCAACCTTTTAATGTCGGCCGGAGCCAGCCGCATCATCACCATGGATCTTCATGCAGATCAGATCCAGGGCTTTTTTGATGTGCCGGTGGATCATTTGTATGCTTCTGCCATTTTCGTACCCCATATTAAAAAGCTGAACCTTCCAAACCTGGTGATGGCCTCGCCCGATACGGGCGGAACACGTCGTGCAGCCGCCTACGCGAAATTCCTGAACAGGGAGTTGGTCATATGCTATAAGCAGCGGACCAAGGCCAATGAGGTGGAAAAGATGACACTGATTGGTGATGTAAAGGGAAAAGACGTCGTATTGGTCGATGATATTATCGATACAGGCGGTTCCATTGTCAAAGCCGGAACCATGATGCTGGAAAATGGGGCCAATAGTGTCCGGGCCATTTGCACCCACCCCGTTTTTAGCGGCCGGGCCTATGAATTGATTCAGAACAGCCTGTTCGATGAAGTGCTGGTCTCTGATACCATCCCGTTGAGAAAAGAATGCCCGAAGGTCACGGTGCTTTCCTGTTCCAAACTTTTTGCGGATGTCATTCACCGGGTTCACAACCATGAATCCATCAGCACGCACTTCGAATTCTCGACCATTTTGTAAATTTTCTGACCCCGATGCCGGTTGTTTTGTGTTTAAGTGCTATCTTTGCATCCTTTATTTGCGGGAGCAGTGTGCTTCCCGGACCAATGTTTATTTTAACCCATTTTGAATTATGAGAACAGTATCTGTGAGCGGTTCTCCGCGCGAGAACGTAGGGAAAAAAGATGCTAGACGCCTTCGCCGGGAAGACCTGGTGCCATGCGTAATTTATGGAGGGAAGGAACAAATTCAGTTTGTAATCCCTGCCATCAGTTTCAAAGACATCGTTTACACCCCCCATTCATGCCTGATTAAACTTGACATCAAAGGAAAGAAGTTTGATGCCATTTTGCAGGACATTCAGTTTCATCCGGTGAACGACAAGATCCTTCATGTTGATTTTTTGGAGATTTTTCCTGATAAACCAGTAAAGATCAGCGTACCCATAAATATCATCGGCGACAGTCCCGGCGTGATCAAAGGGGGGAAAATGCAAATCAAACTCCGCAAATTGCTGGTTCAGGCCTTGCCGGTTGATCTTCCCGATGAAATTGACATTAATATTTCCAAACTTGAGATTGGCGATTCTGTCAAAGTCGGACAGCTGAGCAGGGACAAACTCAGCTTTTTGGATCCTGCTTCTTCAGTGGTTGCCATGGTTAAATCTGCCCGGGCTGCCATGATGGCTCCTGTTGGAGATGAGGTGGAAGAAGGCGCTGAGGAGGAAGAGGGAGAAGCAACTGAAGGCGATGCCGAAGGGGATGCTGAATCCGGATCCGACGAAAAAACCGAATAAGCTTCGTATTGAAATACCTAATCGCAGGATTGGGGAATATTGGCCCCGACTACGCTGAAACACGCCATAACATTGGGTTTATGGTTGCCGACAGGCTTGCCCAAAAGCATGAGGCCGTGTTTTCTCCCGCCCGTTATGGTGACAAGGCCAGCTTTCGCCATAAGGGGCGGACTTTTATACTAATCAAGCCTTCCACTTACATGAACCTGAGTGGCCGTCCGGTTTACTACTGGATGGACAAGGAAAAAATCGAAATTGAGAACCTGCTTGTCATCGCGGATGACATCGCCCTTCCCGCGGGCAGCTTACGTTTGCGTGCCAAGGGAGGTGCCGGAGGACACAACGGTTTGGGCAGCATCATTGATATGTTGGGGAGCGATGCTTTTGCCCGCCTGCGATTCGGGATCGGAAGCGATTTTCCAAAAGGCTTCCAGTCACAGTATGTGTTGGGGAAATGGGATGCGGATGAACTGGCGCTTATCGGGCCCAGCCTTGACCTGGCCTGCGAGATTGTTTTGAGTTTCGGACTTCAGGGGGTGGAACGCACCATGAATTTATACAATAAGCGGAAATGACCTCACCACCTGTCCGGGTCACATGCGCGGTCATCATCCGTGAAGGGAAGGTGTTTGCCGCCAGAAGGGGCCGCCACTCCAGTCAACCCCTTCAATGGGAATTTCCGGGTGGTAAACTGGAACCCGGAGAATCGGAGGAGGCATGTCTTCACAGGGAACTCGCTGAGGAACTGAATTTGAAAGTGAGCATCGTTTCAAGGCTTCCGGAATTTACCCACAGCTACCCCGAATCCACCATCGTTTTGATTCCTTTTCTCTGCCGCCTGAGACAATGCAATCTTCGTGCCCGCGAGCATCACGAAACGGCCTGGTTCACAGCGCCGGAACTTTTTTCTCTGGACTGGTCCAGGGCAGATATCCAGGTCATGGAGTTCGTGGTGAAGGAATTGTTATAAGCCACGCCCGTAAGGGGTTTGCAGAAGCCCTGAAAACTACAGGAATTTTTGTTCCCGCTCACGTCCCTCGTTGTACAGCCTGATCCAGTTGTGCAGTCCCATGACCGCCAAAACCAGGAAAACGGTAAACTGGAAACTGGTAAAGACCAGTCCCTTTACAAAATAAAGCGGAATGGAAATGATGTTCCCGGCGATCCAGTAAATCCAGTTCTCGATCTTTTTTCTGGCCATATACCACATGGCGATCAAAAAAATGGAAGTCGTAAAGGAGTCGACATAAGGGATATAGGACTGCATATAAGCGGCATCATCCCGCTTGGCCAGGTAAATCAGGCCGAAAACAATCACAAAAAGCAAGGGGATCATCAGTATTCCCTGCAGCTGCTGACTGCGGGTGTTCCACCTGATTGGCCTTACCCGCCGGAGTGCATCTTTGCGGGTCCACATATACCAACCGTAAATGCTCATACCCGTGTAAAAAAGATTGATCCCCATGTCGGCATATAGCTGGATGGAGAAGCAGATATAGACATAAATCACGGTGCTTATGATTCCCGTCGGATAGACCAGCAGGTTGGCCTGACGGGCAAACCAAACACTCAGGATTCCGAAAACAACAGCCACTATCTCCGGCCAGGTGGAGGCCAGCATATTGGCGTAAAACAACTCAAAAAACGCGTTCCAATCCATCGAAAAACCAGTTTTAAAAACCTGGTAAAGGTAAGTAAAACGGCATCACCCGCAGCTTGTTTTTTGTGGGATGGGTGGTTGGTCGGTTCCTGCCCGGCTGGACTCCTCAATGGCCCTTGGATCCCGGAGGCTGTGGGTCAACCGATCGTTGGAAAAATGAAGAAAAAACGTCTTTTGGAAAAAAAGACAAAGCATCCATAACCTCGAAAGGGATTCTGCGTATACCTCTAAGAATTAATAGTAAGAAATACGTTTTTTTTGTGCTGCAATTAGCCGGAATTACGTATTTTGGACCCACTTTTAATCGCTTTGATGAAGCAGCATACTCCCAACCTGTCATCAGACAATACCAAGGAGGTTCCCGGGACCAGGCGCATGAACCTGAATCCCATTACCCTTGCATTCCGTGATGGACGGGAAAATGAGTTTTTGTCAAAATATTTCCGCGATTCCCTGGTTCAGTTTCGGGTGTCCTTTGTTTTGCTTGCGGCCCTTTACGGGGTCTTTGGCTTGCTCGACTCCATGGTTGTACCCATGTACCAGGAAGTGTTTTTCATAGTCAGGTTCGGGGTGGTCGTCCCATTCCTCTTCCTGGTGCTGATCTTTTCCTTTTTTAAGTTTTTCAGAAATGTCTGGCAGCTTCTGGTGTTTATTTCCTTTGTGCTGGGAGGAGCCGGAATTAGTCTGATGCTTGTATTGGTGCCGGATTATTATGCTTATTACGGCGGGGTCATGCTGGTGTTTACGGCCGGTTATTTCTTCATTAAACTTCGTTTTTTGATGGCCACCCTTGGCGGCTGGCTCATCCTGGCCATTTACAATATCGGTGCTATTTTCTATTCAGAGACGGGGGCTTTGGTGATTATCAATAACAACTTTTTTTTCGTTTCGGCCAACCTGATCGGGATGTTTGCCGCCTACAACATTGAATATTTTGCCCGGCGCGACTTTTTCCTGAACAAGCAGCTCGATAAAAGGAAGGCGGAAGTGGAAGAAGCCAATCGCACCCTCGAGCGCAAGGTCAGGGAACGCACCAGCCAGCTGAACGAAGCCAAGGAAAGGGCTGAGCAATCAGACAAACTAAAATCTGCTTTCCTGGCCAATATGAGTCATGAGATCCGTACCCCCATGAATGGAATTCTGGGATTCTCGCAACTTCTTCTGGAAACGGAAGACAAAGAGGAGTTAAAAGAATTCATTGAGGTCATCAATAAAAACGGCAATCATTTGCTTGCACTGATCAATGACATTATTGACATTTCCAAGGTTGAAGCGGGAATGCTCTCGTTGAGTTCCAATGAGTTTTCCATCAATGAGTTATTGGACGAGGTCAATGAGTTGTTGCTGAAAGACAACCAGGTTAGCGGACGCCGCTTCGAACTCCGGAGCAATTACAGTCTTGAGAAGGGGAATGATATTCTGATCTCAGACCGTACCCGGTTAAAGCAGGTCCTGATTAACCTGGTGGGCAATGCCTGTAAATTTACTTACCAGGGATATGTGGAGGTGGGGTATGCCGTGCATGAGGAGTTTCTGGTGTTCTATGTCAAGGATACAGGGGTTGGCCTTGATTATGAGCAACAACAATACATTTTTGAACGCTTCATGCAGGCCACCATCGATCACCGGCCCAAGCATGAAGGAACAGGTCTTGGCCTGGCCATTTCCAAAGCTTTTGTGAACTTGTTCGGGGGGGATATCTGGGTGGAGAGTGACATGGGACAAGGCTCTGTATTCTGCTTTACCCTTCCTATAAACAAGGATGATCGCAGCACCATTAAACGACATTCTAAAATCAATATTCCAATGGATTTCAACTGGAAAGACAAAGTGATTCTCGTCGCGGAGGACGTAACCACTAACTTCTTACTGATTAAGACAGCCCTGAAGAAGACCGGTGTTACACTGATCTGGGCAAAGAACGGACAGGAAGCTGTTGCAGAATGTAAGAAGGAGCAAGAAATTGATTTGATCCTGATGGATGTCAGAATGCCGGTAATGAGTGGGTTTGAAGCCACCCCGCTCATCCGGAAAATCCGTCCCGATGTGCCTGTGATCGCCCAGACATCATATGCCATGGATGGAGACAGGGAAAAGAGTATTGAGGCCGGTTGTACCGACTATATCGCCAAACCATTTAATATTAAAGATTTTATTGAGTTGATCTCGCAATACATTGATTCAGAAAAAGAGGCTTAAACCAACAGAATACATGGAAGAGATTCAAGCCCATCAAATATCCCTGCTGTTCGTCGAGGATAACGAAACCATCCGGGCCTTATACCAGCGCCGCTTATCCAAGAGGGTTCAGCAATTTTTTGTTGCCGAAAACGGGCAGGAAGGGTTGGAGATTTACAAGGAGCATAAGCCCGATCTGGTCATTACCGACATCAGCATGCCCATTATGAACGGCCTGGAGATGATCCGTAACATCAAGGAATTTGACCCCGAGGTGAATGTGATCGTCATGTCGGCATACAGTATTAAGGAATACTTTCTGGAGGCCATTAACCTGGGAGTAAACGGTTACCTGGTGAAACCCGTTGATCCGAAAAAACTATATGGCCTGATTGATGAACTCGCCGGGAATATATTGATGGAAAAGGCCCTGGAGGAAAAAGAACTTAAAAGGAGCATTGCGGAATCCAATCTGAAAAAGTCCCTTGCCGAAAAAGATATTCTGCTCAAGGAAGTGCATCACAGGGTGAAGAACAATATGCAGATCATATCCAGCATCCTGAAAATGCAGGAGCGCCTGGTTGATGATCCCAGGCTGAAGACCGTTCTGGGGGAGAGCCAGAACAGAATCCGTTCGATGGCTTTGATCCATGAAAACCTTTACCGTAATGAAACCCTGGCCAATATTAAATTTGGCAATTACGTGCAGAGTCTGACCAATAATTTGTCCAGGACCTATTCCGATCTTCAGGGGAAAGTCACTTTTGATTATGACATAGAGGATGTATTTCTCCCGATTGACGTCGGAATTCCCTGTGGTCTTATTATCAACGAGTTAATCTCTAACTCCTTTAAGCATGCCTTCAAGGGCCGGGATGGGGGAAAAATTTCCATCCAGCTGGGCATTCAGAATGGCAATGAATTTACCCTGAATGTCGCCGATGACGGCGTTGGGATGGATGGAACCAGGACCCTGGAAAGCTCCAATTCTCTGGGCATGCGGATCGTTTCCAAGCTTGTCCAGCAGATTGACGGAACACTTGAGTACGATTTTTCGAATGGAACCAAATACACAATCCGATTTAAAAACTAATTAGTCCAGATATGCCAGCATTAAATATTCTTGTTGTGGAGGATGAATTCCTTGTTGCAGCAGACATTGAAGAAAGCCTGATTAGTATTGGGTATAAAGTGCAAAATACGGTTGCTACCGGCCCGGCGGCCATCGCTGAGGTGGAAAAAAACCTGCCCGACCTGATTTTAATGGATATCATTTTAAAAGGGGAGATGACGGGTATTGAAGCCGCAACCATCATTGGGGAGAAGCACAATGTTCCGATTATTTACCTGACTGCCAATGCCGATTTTGCCACGGTCGAAAAGGCGAAAATTTCCCTGCCTTACGGGTATATTTTGAAACCCTTCACAGAAAAGGAACTACAAACGAACATTGAAATCGCCCGGTTTAAATTTGAAAACGATTTGAAATCCCGGATCGAGAGCGACCAGTTTAATAAATTTTTCAGGCTCAACGAAGAAAGTGAAGAACTGATCATGGTTGACTCTGACAAGGGGTTGGAGAAGATCAAGCTTCCCGACTTATATTTTGTAGAGCAAAGCGGGGAAAACTGCAAGGCGCACATGCGGAACGAAAACGTTCTGATCCGGAGTACGCTTGACGAGATTGCCAATCACTTCCCTTCCGAAAAATTTGTAAGGGTAAGCCGCGACCATATTGTGAACCTTGACAAGATCTTTATCGCGAAATTCCCGGAGATCATTATTGCCGACAAGATGTCTGTCATTATTGTCGAGAAAGAGTACAAGGAAGCATTTGAGTCAAAGATGAATATTTAGGCCAAGCCGATAATTCCCGCAAGTGATGGAGAATAGGTCAAGTATTGATGCGATTGGATTGGAAACCTTCGCCAATATGTTGTTCGAGAAAAACGGACCCGATCCCGATGAATATGAAGAAGTGCTCGGGTTTGTTGATCTGATCAAGGCGGATGAAATAGATGCATTCCGCCGTGCAATGAAGCCTATTCTGACACCGGCAAGCATCATTGGCTTTTGTTATTCAAAACCATTTGGGTATAGCGGGGATTTCTTTATTATTGAGAAAATCTACCAGAAATACATCAGTTCAGATTCAAGGTATAAGAAATGGGATGAATTTGCGCACCGGTTTCCGGCTGTGATTGCCGTTGTAAATCGCAAGAAGCTGGCCATTGAAATATTACACCAGTTAAATGAAAAGGCCGGTGAAGGGCAAAAGTCCGTTTTAATTCTTGGCAGCGGACCGGCCACGGAGGTCAATGAATACCTCCGGGATGTCGGGGAAAACCATTTGGTATTTGACCTGATCGACCTGGATCAGCGGGCCATCGATTATGCCAAAAACAAGAACAGGGATTACCTGCATTGTTTAAGGTTTGAAAACAAGAACGTGATCCGGTATATGCCGGAAAAGTCTTACGATTTGATTTGGAGTGCGGGGCTGTTTGACTATTTTAAGGACAAACACTTTGTATACCTGGCAAAGAAATTCTATGAATATGTTCGTCCGGGTGGTGAAATGATTATTGGCAACTTCAACGTGGAAAACCCATCCCGAAAGATCATGGAGGTGCTTGGTGATTGGTTTTTATATCATCGATCTGAGGAGGAACTGCTGGGCTTTGCGCACCAGGCCGGTATCCCATCGGGAAAGGCTACTGTGATTACCGAACCCATCGGTGTCAATTTGTTTTTGCGTGCTGTAAAATAAAAGCGGCCGGCAAAAACCTGTTACCGGCCGCTTTCTGCTTTTGTCTCTTGGACATCCCGTTAATGCTGGTGGTAAATTTTGGATACAATCTTCCATTGGGATCCGAACTTGTAGAGTGATATGTAGTCGGTAAAGATCAGTTTGTTTTCCCTGTGCAGTTCCAATGAAACAATGGCTGCATTGCCCGTAATGCTCACATCCAGGAACTTTCCGCTAACAGGAGGCTGGGCGGAACCGGATGGGTTGGCTTTTCTTTGTTCGAGGCGTTCGATCCAGGCGGAGATGGGAAACTTTGATAATTGTCCGTTGCGATTGATCAGCATCTCAAAATCGGGGTGAAAGCCTTGTCGGACAGCCTCAATGTCGCCCTGGTTCTGGATGCCCTCAATATAGGCCTGGGTAATTACTTTTTTTACAGCGCTTTCATCCGCCTGTTGGGCCAAACCGATAAACGGAAGCAAGGCAAGCAGCCCGATGGTAAATAATGTTCTCATTTTTTGTTGTTTTTTAAGGGTTACAAATGCATGCAAAAGGACATTCGGGGGCGGGAAGCCCCTTGGTGTTTATTGCATACAACAATAAGTGTGCCTGTTGTTGTTAATAAATTAAGAGTCAGCAAGAAAGGCTTTTTGAAATGGACAACAAGGGCTCTGGGCAGGCGACAGATTGTCCCTTGCCGGACACGATTGTCCGCCATCGTACGCCCCGGAACCGGGGCTGTATTTTCAGGTGTTTAATCCCGCTTGCGGGCCTCGCGCGTCCAGGTGGTTTCCCGGCCTAAAAAGCGCATGCCAAGGACATATCCCTTGATTTTCAGGGTGTTGTTGCCATCAAACCACATATAGCAGTCGTACGTTTTTCCGTTCTGGGGATCATAGATGGTTCCTCCGGCCCATTCCTTTTTCGAATCGTTGTATGAAAAACCCTTCAGGATTTCCAGTCCGATGAGGGGGGTGGTATGCTTGGCCTTGTCGGGATTCTTGTCGTCGACTTTTGGCCTTCCCTCGTCATTGAGCGGTTCATCCAGCCATACAATCCTGCCGTAATATTTGTTGTCCGTTTTTCTTAGGATCTCCACCTGGGAGTCCTTGTCGCCGGTCAGCCAAAAGCCGACCACCTGGCCTGCCTGCCCCATTGCCATGACAGACAACATCATCACAGATGCGAGCAAAAATCCTTTTTTCTTCATTTTTCAAGATTTTATTTAATCCCCGGTGATTTAAAAAACCCGGAAAGCAATCTCTGCCATCCGGGTGGTAAATATACAAACTTTCAGGTTTTAAACAACCGTTAAATGCGGGGTCGATCCGGCAGGCATTGGGTTAAATTCCGGCAAAGGCTTCGACTTCCCGGAAAACCCGCATAAAATTGCCTGACCAGATTTTTTCGATGTCCTTTTTACTATACCCGCGACGAACCAGTTCAAGGGTAATATTCGGAAGTTCCGATACGTCATAGCAATCTTCCAGGGCGCCGCCGCCGTCAAAATCGGTTCCTATTCCCACATAGTCGATTCCGATCAAATCCACGATGTGGTCTACGTGATCGACCAGATCCGACACCGTGGCCATTGCCCTGGGATACTCTTCGCTCAGACGGTCCCATTCACTACGCACAATCGTCATTTCTTCATCGGTGAGATTCTCAAAATCGTTATACCTGGCGCGGAGTTCCGCGAAGGCAGAATCCCTTTCCAGATCGGGTTCAAAATCCTTAATGTATGAACTCAGGATACACAACTGGATGACGCCCCCGTTCTCTGCCAGGGCCAACAGCATGTCGTCGTCCAGGTTTCTTGGGCTTTCGCACAGGGCCCTTGCATTGGAGTGAGAGGCGATAATGGGGGTTTGGGTGATTTCAATTACGTCGTAAAATGCCTTGTCGGAAATATGACTTACGTCGACCATCATGCCCAGCCGGTTGAGTTTTTGAACCACATCTTTCCCGAAATCAGACAATCCGCCATGTTCTTCCCCTTCCCGGTCGGTGGAAGAATCGCACAATTGGTTGTTGCGGGTATGTGAAAGACCCAGATACCGGCCCCCCAGGTCATAAAAAGTTTGCAACAGGGAGAGGTCCGTTCCAAGCGGGTATCCGTTTTCAACCCCAATGTAAATGGCCCGTTTACCTTCTTTCTGCAAACGGGTTGCATCCTCGGCAGTGAGTGCGAGTCCCGCCACATCCTGGTTTTGTGCCAGGGCACGGTGGACGCGGTCAAAGATGTCGAGTGCCCTGCTTTTTGCCGCTTCGTATGATTCAGGGTCCCGCGCCCCCTGTCCGACGAAAACAGCAAAAAAAGCAGCGTCCAGTCCGCCTTCCTCCATGCGGGGAAAATCAATTTTGCCTCCGCGGTTGCGGGGATCATTGCGTTGACTGATGTCGAAATCCTCGCGGAACAACATCAGGGGGGTGTCGGTATGACTGTCGAGGGTAAGCACCTCGCTGTGAATGGCAGCGGCTTTGCTCCTTATCCGTTCTTCAGAGGGTGTGCAGCCAACAAGAAAAAGTGTGGCCAGCAGGGCCAGAAAGGGTGGAACCGAAAATCGAATCTTCGTCATTTTAAAAAACAATTACGGGGGTTAGACAAATTGAACCCGTAAAAATACAGTTTTTATAGTGGCAATGAACCCAATCCGGACTTTTTTGTTCGATTAACAGCCGGCCCTTTAAGAAGCGGGCATTCAGAATGGGAAAGATGTTTGGTTTTTTATTCTTGTTGGCGATTCTGCTCCCATACGGGCAGGGTTTTCCCAGCAATAAAAGCGCTTTCTCCCGGTCTGTGGGCGTTTTACTGCCCATGCAGGCGAACGGGGATTCTGCAAGCGGGGATACTGTAATTGTGACAGAGATCCGGTCCCTGTCGGAAGTAACCGTTACCGCCTTCAACACTTCCCGCCGGCTGCTCGACATGCCCGGATCGGTCAGCATGATCCCACCGGGTCGGATAGAAAGGGAGAATTCATTGACTGTATTGCCCCTGCTGAACCAGGCTTCGGGTGTGTTTGCCCATATGGGAACATTGAATACCAGCCGGATCACCATTCGGGGCATCGGGGCCAGGGTGCCTTACGCCACGGGAAAGATCCGTGCCTACCTGAATCAAATCCCACTTACCAATGGTTCCGGCATCTCCATCCTGGAGCATATTGACCCTTCGGTCATCGAACGGATAGAAATTACCAAGGGGCCGGCCTCGAGTGCTTATGGCGCAGGTTTGGGAGGGACTGTCAATATCACTGCCCGACAGCCTTTTGGTCGTGCGCCATCCATCGGGGTATCCACCCGGGCCGGATCCTATGGGCTGTTAAGTAATGTGATCAGTTTTGATGGGGGCAATGATCGCCTGGCCTCCAGTTTGCTTTACAGCCGGACCCGGAATGAGGGTTTCCGGGAAAACAATTCTTACCGCCGGGATGCACTGACCTCTGTGACCCAATGGCGTCTGGCCGACCGTACCTTGTTTACCGCCCTGGTGGCCTGGTCGGACATGAAAGGGCATATCCCCAGTTCGGTAGACAGCATGACTCATTTTACCGCACCACGATCCGCCGCACAGAATTGGTTGCGCACCAAAGGGTATGAGGATACGGAAAAACTGCTGGCCGGTGTTTCAGGCCTGCATCGGTTCAGCGAAAGGTTTACGCTTCAGGCGGGACTTTTTTCCACCCTTCACAATGAGAAGGAAATGCGTCCCTTCGATGTGTTGTTTGAGCAACGGAAAAGTGCCGGAAGCCGCATAAAAGGAAGTTATTACCTGCGCCTGGGCCAGGCGGCCATTGAGGTGATGGGTGGGGCGGAACTGTTTTTCGAGGATTTTCGGTATGGAACATACGAGAATATCGGAGGGGTGGGGGTGCAGGGCGATCAGATCAGTGATCACCAGGAGCTGATCCGGACCGCAAACTTCTTTTTGCAAAGCGAAGTGGAAGTGGGCCGCCTCAATGCATCCGCGGGACTTAATGTGCATACCAGCCGGACAGGCTATTCGGATTTGTCGCTGATTGGCGGAATGGACCGATCTGAAGTGTACAACTACGGGGTCATATTGTCCCCGCGGGTAAGCGCCAACTACCGTTACCTTCCCTTTCAGGCCCTGTTTGTAACCCTGAGCCATGGGTTTTCACCCCCAGCCCTTTCGGAGACGCTGACCCCTGAAGGGTTTGTTAACCCCGGTATCCGTCCGGAGACAAGCTGGAGCGTTGAGGCAGGTTTAAGGGGCAATTTATGGGGACACCGGGTTTTTTATGACCTGAGCGCTTACCGCATGCGGGTTGAAGATCTGCTTGTGGCCGAAAGGGTGGGAGCAGATGCCTGGGTTGGAAAAAATGCAGGTGAGTCGGTCCACCGGGGCCTTGAAGCTGAAATTCAGCTGGTTTTGTTGCGTGATCCCCGGTCGGCGGATGATGGGTTTGCTTTTGGTCAGCCGCTTCACAGGAGAAGTCGGGGGAGGGTTGGACTGAAAGAGACGGGAAGCTGGTGGCGTCCCACAGAGCTTTCCCTTCGCCCGGTGCTGACGGTCAATCATTTTCGTTTCACTGATTTTGTTGACCGCGAAACCGATTATTCGGGCAACCAGGTACCCGGAATTCCTGCCCTTGTGCTCGGGTTGGGTGCCGATGCCGGGTTTGCGGGGGGACTCTATGCACAGGGCCATTTTCACTATGTCGGGGAAATGCCGATGGACGATGCGAACAGCCGTTATACTGAAGCTTACGCCCTGCTGGATCTGACGGCAGGCTATCAGGGGACACTCCGGCAATGGCATTTCAATGCATTCGTGAAGGTGAATAATATGACAAATCAACATTATGCCTCCATGATCCTTGTCAATGCCCCCTCCTTTGGGAATAATCCCCCGAGGTATTACTATCCGGGCATGCCGAGGCATTTCATGACGGGGCTGAAGATCCATTATTATTTCTAGATGGTTCGGGTAAAAAGGGCCTTTCGCGGGTTTTGAACCCATCTGTCGAAAATAAAAAAATAGGCGGAAAACTATTTTAAGGTCATAAAAATAATATATTTGTAGCCCGAAAGAAAATGACATCCAATTATCCAAATGGTCCTTCAAACCGAAAAGGTGCTGCTGAAACCAACCCGATCTGAGGATCTTCCCCGGATCATGGACATTGAGCAGGCCAACGCCCGCTTTATCGGGTCTTACCAGAGGGAAAAACACGAAGCCATACTATTGGACGGAAGCAAGGTTCACCTGTCGGTTTTTGATCGGACCGATGGCATGTTGATTGGTTATGCCATTTTGGCCGGACTGGGAGATGACAACAACTCCATAGAATTCAGAAGACTCGCCATTTCGCGGAAAGAAAACGGTTTCGGGCGTGACACCATTCGGCTGGTTAAAAGCCTGTGCTTTGAAAAGCTGAGGGTTCACCGTCTGTGGTTTGATGTGATCTCAGACAACTTCAGGGCGATAAAGTTGTATGAGTCGGAGGGTTTTAAAAGGGAGGGACTCATCAGGGATTGTGTGAAATCGGGCGAAGAGTACCGTTCCATCTGGGTGATGGCTTTGCTTGAAGATGAATACCTGAACCCGGTGATAAAGGCCAGGGTTTGAAACGGGCGTGCCGGGGGGGGCATCAGCCTGTTTTCGGTGGCTCGTTCAGCAACAACCAGTAAAGGCCGACGTCCCTGACGGCCTCCACGAATTTTTCAAATTCGACCGGTTTGATGATATAGCTGTTTACCCCCAGCTGATAGCTGGCTACGATATCCTTTTCTTCCTTTGAAGAAGTGAGGATGATAATTGGTATTGTTTTCTTTGCAGGGTCGTTTTTTATTACCCTCAACACTTCCAGTCCGTCGACCTTCGGAAGCTTCAGGTCAAGCAGTATGATTTTGGGCAAAAGACAGGGGTCTTTTTTCTCATACGCGCCCCTGCAATAAATAAAATCCAGGGCTTCTTCACCATCGCCCACCACAAGGACTTTATTGGCGAGGTTGTTCTTGCGCAATGCCCGGAGTGCCATTTCGGCATCATTGGGGTTGTCTTCAACGATCAGGATTTCAACCTCACTTATGTTTTCCATTGAATCTTTTTTTTAACCCCTAAAAGTAATGGTTTTCCTTTAGATCGGATGGGTTCCGGGCTGGGTTTCTTCCGCTTTTTTGGGCAGGGAAAAACCGAAAACAGCGCCCTTGTTAACGTCTCCCTCGGCCCAGACTTCTCCGCCGTGGCGGGCAATGATCCGTTGGACAATGGAAAGCCCGATGCCTGTTCCCGGATAATCCGCTGCTTTATGAAGTCTTTGAAAAACCCCGAACAGTTTGTTCTTGTATTTCTTTTCGAATCCGGCCCCGTAGTCCCTGATGGAAAATTGGAAGGTTTCATCGTTTTCCACACAAGCAATCTCAATTTTTTTTGTTCTGGATTTTGAGCTGTATTTGATTGCATTGCTTATCAGGTTTTCCCAGACCTGTTTCATTAAGGCAGGATCAGCCAATACGACGGGCAAGTCGCCCAGGGTCAGGTTAAATGATTCACCGGCATCTGCCATGGTTTGTTCGTTGAATACCGATGCGGCCAATTGCCGCATGTCCACCCTGGTCAACCGGACTTCAGTCCTGGACAGGCGAGATAAACTCAGCAGGTCGGAGATCAGTTTGTCCATTTTGCGGGCATTTTCTTTGATTACTTTCAAGAGCCGTTGTCCTTCCGCATCGAGCCGCTCGCTGTAATCTTCCAGCAAAAACTTCGAAAAACCGTCAATGGCCCTTAGGGGGGCGCGAAGGTCATGCGAGACAGAATAGGAAAATGACTCCAGCTCCTTGTTGGAATATTCCAGCTTCTCCTGTTCAGTCCTCAGCTCCCGGGTAAGCTCGTTCAAGTCCTCTACCATATAAAGCATGGCTTTCTGGCTTTTGTCGAGTTCCCGCACCTTTCCCTCCAGTTCTGCGGTTCGCTCGTTCACCTTTTTTTCCAGGTTATCGGCCAGGGCCCTCAATTCTTTCTCGGCCCCGCGGAGTTCGGAAACAAGTTTCCTTCTGTCGGTGATGTCGAAAAAGGTCGTGACGGAGCCCTCCACCCGCTTGTCCTTACGGATGGGATAGGACCAGTAATCGACCGGAACAGGGGTGTTGTCGGAGCGCCAGAAAACATCCTCTTCCACATGGACTTCCTCCCCATGGAGGAAAGCCCGGGCAACGGGACAATTCTCAGCCGGATAAGGGGTCTTGTCTTCCCTGCTGTGATGGATCAGGCGATGCATGTCCTTGCCGATCAGTTCTGTGTCGTTGTCATACCCGAGGATGCGCAGGCTGGCCTCATTGCAGAATATGCATTTCCCATTGCTGTCCACTCCGAATATGCCTTCAGCCGTGGAGTTCAGAATCAATTGGAGCTGTCCCCTGCTTTCTTCCAGGAGCAATTGCTGTTTGCGGAGGCTTTGCAGTGTTTTTTTATGTTCCGAAACCTCGGTGTTCAGGCGCCTTGTTTTTCGTCGGACCTCACGGCGGAGAAAAACCACGGCGGCAATGGAGAAAACGACGAGAAACGGGAGGATGAATGTCAGGGCAATCCGTATCATGTCGCGCAGGTCAAGCTCCTCCTTGATGGCGGGACCGAACCATTTCAGGCGGATCTCATCAAAAGTGCCATCTGCGATCACAACAGAAAGCCCTTCGTTTAACAGGTTAAGTAGCGTGGTGTCACCTTTCTGCACCGCAAAGCAAAAATCCTGGCGAAAGGCCGGAAGACGGATATCCAGGGGTTCGACCGACCTGATGCCCATGTTTTCAAGAAGCCGCAGACCGGTGATCCGTTGGGTGACCACGGCGTCGTGCTCTCCCGCTGCAAGCTTTCTGAAGGCCTCCTCAAAAGTGTGGGTGGTAATCATATGATCGGTGATGTTTTCACGCAGGAGGAACTCCTCCGCATTGTCTCCCTTCATGACCACCACTTCCTTGTCCCTCAGGTCACTGACCGAACGGATGTCCGTGCGTCCTTTGCGCGCAAATACGGCCCCGTGCAGTGAAAGATAAGGCAGGGTAAAGTCATAGAGGGCTTCCCGTTCAGGCGTTCTGCCAACCAGGGGCAATGCATCGATCCGGCCTGCTGCCAGATCCTGCCGGATGATGTCCCACAGGCCGATCTTAATCCGGACATCCAATCCGACGGCCCCGGCCGCTGCTTTAAACAGGTCAATGGAAAACCCGTCGGCCATCCCGTTTTCGTCCACAATACAATAAGGGGGATAATCCGGCTCGGAGGCAATGGTGATGAATTGCCTGTGAGAATACAGGGAATCCGCATTTCCGGCCCCGCTTAGTCTTCCACCCCAAAGGCACAACAGAACAAGCAGCGGCACATATTCTTTACCCATCCGTTTCATTGCTTGTTCCCTTTCAGCCTTTTAATTTCATCACGCAGTTCCTTTATCCGGAGCTCACGGTCGATGGTCGCTTGGCGAAAGCGCTCCAGCTCCCTGACCCTTTCCTGCAATTCACTGGTCTTTTCATCCACCTTTTGTTCCAGCTCATCCTTTAGCTTCCGCAATTCCATTTCGGCCCGTTTTCGCTCTGAGTGGTCCCTTGTAATGGACAGGATGTGGAGCTCGCCGTTCAGGCTGATGAAGGCCGCTGACATCAAGCCGTGGACAATCTTCCCGTCTTTCATGCGGAACCTTGCTTCCAAACCTTCCACGTGCCCATGCTTTTTCAAGCCGTCGACCAGCTTGTTCCTGTCGGACGGGTCGGCCCATATCTCGACTTCGCCTGCTGTTTTTCCAATGATCTCTTCGGGCGCATAGCCGATTGTTCGGGTAAAACTTTCGTTGATTTCAATGAACAATCCGTCGGATAAGCGATTGATGGAGAGGGCATCCGGAATGGTTTTAAAGGCCATCCGGTACTTCTTCTCGCTAATCCGCATGGTGGTCTCTGCCAGCATCCTGTCCGAAACATCCCTGATCAGCCCGATAAACCCTGAAACCTTCCCTGCGCTGTCTTTTTGCAAAAACACGGCGGTTTCCCCGGGGAACACCGTCCCGTCCTTTTTCTGATAATCCACGGTGTGGAGGATCGGCCTGGCCCCGTCTTCTTCCGTGATGGCCTGTCCCAACGCCCTGAATTGATCTTCGTTTTTGTAGATGGTGAGGGTTTTTTTGCCCCTGATCTCCTGGAGTGTATAGCCGAACAAATCAGTAAATGCCGGATTGCAATGCGTAATAAACCGTCTGGTATCGGCCACCAGGATGGCATCCCTGATGCTGTTGAACAAGGCCCTGTAGCGGGATTCTGCCTCACGCGTTTCCTGTTCGGCCTTGATGCGTCTGCCGATACCGCCCAGGGTCTGGCCTATGATTACGAATGCAAGCGGGAACAGCAGCATCACCGGCAGCCAGATACGGCTGATGATGGCCAGGCCGGTGGGCCATGGGAACAGCAACTGGCAGGCAAGCATGATCAAGTGCACAAGCACACCGATTCCGTAAAGGGAAAGCAAATCAATCCGTTCCGGCTGGTTGGCATACCGCCACCTGAAAAACAGTCCCGCCATGGAGCAAAAAACAATGGTTGCCAGGCCGGCCCACATCCCGGCCCCGCCCAGGAAGATTCTGTAGGAACCGGCGATCACGGCAGAAATCAAAGCGGGTAACCAGCCGCCATACAACCCGGCAAGGGCAAGAATCACCGACCGTCCGTCAAAAATCGCCCCCTCGGAATAAACAAAGGGCATCAACATTCCCGCCACGGCGATTAGCCCGAACCAAAGGCCGAGTAGTGACCGGTTGACCAGGCGGCTTTGCCCCGGCAAATACGCAAAAACCCCATAGACGAATGCAAGAATGAGCAGCAGGGCAATATTCAGTATGAAATCCTGTATCATCTGAAGATGTTTCTCAATACCATAACTCCTTGCAAGGTAACTAAATATTGAAATAGTTGCAATGAACCATGACGCTTATCAAACCGGTTCTTTTTCAGGCCAGGCCATGTTGCAGATTACTCATTGCGAAGGGCTTCGGTCAGCAACATTTTTTTGATCATTGCGGCGGGAATGATCAGAATCCAGGCCGCTCCGTTCAGGAAAAGAACCCCAAGAACCAGGGCCAGAAAACCCAGGGGAATATTTTGACTGCCTTCCAGGAAGGTGGGGAGGGTTGCGAGGATGGCGGCCAGGGTTCCTGCCAGCATCCCGGCAATAAACAAAATGAAGTATTCGGATGAAAAAAGCCGCACCAGGGTTCGAAAAGGGTAGCCAAGGGCCCTGAGCAGGGCTGTTTCGCTGCGCCGTTCAAGCATGCTTTTTGCCAGAATAATGGCCAGTCCGACGGTCCCCAGCAACATGCCAAAGGCCCCCATGAGAAAAAAGATGCCAAGGTAGGTGTTTTCCACGCTATTGAACGCTGCCAGCTTGTCCCGGGCACTGCGCATTTCCCAGCCATGGTCCCGGAATATGAAACCGAGCTCCTGGAGAAGAGCAGCCTCCTCCGGGGCAGGGGCTTCTACCAGAAAAACATCGGACCCCCCCGATGAGGGGAAATGCTCCAGGAAATTCGCCGATGAAATGATGACATTTCCCTGAAACACCGAATTGGCCAGTCCGCCGATCAGCAAAAGCCTCACCTCATGACCACGGGCATTGATGTAAGTCAGGGTGTCTCCCAGTTTTTTCCCCAGGCCCCACTGGATCACGCTTTGGTCGGCAATGGCCGGGATCACTCCGTTCAGATCGGCGTTCAGCGAGCCCCATGGCTCCTGTTTGTTTGCCCGGGGATGCACGGCCTTGAAGGAGAACCTGCCCAAAAGTTGTTCCGGGTCGGTGGCCAGGATGCGGGGGTTCTCGACCCGGTTCAGATTCAGGCAGGAGGCATCGTCGTCATAGACCGATAAGAACTGCACGAAGGAGGCCGCTTCGGGGATGCCGAGCTCCAGCCTGGTATCGTTCCCGTTAAGGTTTCTCAAGACTGGTGCGGTGGTTTCTGCCATGAACAGAAAGCCACCTGTTCCGCCCGTGGGGGCAAGCGCGTCTGTAGACAGGTCTTTTCGGTTGGCGGCCGTGACTACGATAACGAAGCTGCCCAGGGCCAGCAGGGCGATGATGGTAAAACTGCGGGCCGGGTTTCTCCTGATATTTTTTCGGCTCAACCGGTTTAGGTTTAATGTTTCCGAGGACACCCGCATCGGAAGATATAAATATGTGTGTGCCAGCAAGAGGAGTCCGATCAATAGAATTCCTCCTGCGAGAAACCAAGCCAAAACCTGTGTAAATTGTGAAGTGGCTCCCAGATAACCCGCCAGCAGCAGAGAAGTGGCCGGGAATGCGGCGGACAACCAGACCGGGAGCTGCCGTCCCGGTTTCCGGGAAGGCCGTTTTTGAGAACCGGTTTCCGTTTTCCTGATGTTTTTTTTCAGCATGCTTCGAATGCCGAACAGGACCACACCCATTCCAAGCGAGATGCCCGCAATAAGTCCGGCGACCAGCATCCAGGGGTTGTAATACAGCTGCAACACATCCGTCCTGACAATGTCATGCCATATCCGGTTTAATCCCATAAACACCAGCCTGCTGTATGCTATGGATACAGCCAATCCGGCAAGGGCTCCAAGGACTGCTACAGCCAATGCCTCTGTTACCAGGATTTTCCTGATCAGCTTTTCCGGGAAGCCCAGGGAGGCCATCAACTGCAACTGGGTTTTTCTCTTTTCCAGACTGAAATTCAACAATAGCACCGTCAGGAGGAGTCCGGCAAGAATGATAAACATGCCCAGTCCGGCAAACAATTGCCCGAAATCGACCCCGCCCCTCGCTGCTTCCAGTCCCTGCTCTCTTACGGGATTAACCTGGAACTCCAGCCTGAAAGGGTCGATGTGTTGGCCGAGCCTTTCCTTTATCTGCGGGCCATCCGATGGACTGCCTGGGATCATGACATTGGTAAGGTTTCCAAAGCGGTTTTCCCAGAGGGACCTTCCCCTGTCCAGGGAAATATAGGCTTTAGGAGCGCCTTTATAAACCTCCCAGTAATGCTCATCCTTTGGGCGGATGGCATCCAGGTTGATGGGGATGCCTGTATCCCAGTCACTGCAGCTTCCTGCACCGGAGAGTCCGGGAAGATCCGGCATCAGATAACCGTCGGCTTCAGCCTGGTCCATAGGAAGAATGCCTTTCACAATGAAAACAGCTTCCTTTTCTTTTAATTCCCTCAGGGGGCCGACCTCAAAATAGCGCATTCGCAGGGTGTCGCCTGTTTTTGCCATGAGGTCATCGGCCAGCCACTGGTTGATCAGGGTTTCATTTGGGGCGAGCAGGGGGTGGCCGGTCCGGTCCACTGCAGCAACAAAGGAATAGGGCGTTACACGATCACGGTGCTCCAGTTCGTTTACAAAATAGGTCAGAGAGAATTCCGATTCAGGGAAGAGCGCCTCAATCCTGTCAGCCAGGTAGTTTTCAAAAAAAACCCTTTCAGAGGTCAGCCTCCAGCTGCCGGACGCCTGATATTCCAGTTTCATATGGCCGTCTTCGGGCTGCCAGGATTGCCGGACCAATTCCGTAATGCGGGAGCTCATCATTGCAGTCCCGGCATCCAATGCCACCAGATTGGCCATGTTTTCCAGGTTCATCACTTCGTTCAGCCATTCGAGATCCACAAATAGATTCAGGGGGGCCGATTGTGATGGGCGGAGGCTGAAATGACCAAAATCCTCCCTGCCGGCAATGGCTTTAACCTTTACCCTTCGTGAGATGGTTTGGTCCCCCTCCGAAACGAATGGGGTATTGGCGGGGATGGGTCCGGTTTGGCGGATCCGCATCAGAAAGAAATCACCGGGTTCTAGTCCCAGACGCGTGGCCAGGTTCAGGCTAATGATGGCCTCCCCCGGGCCCATCTCAAAATATTCGTCCGGGGCCCCAAGTACCATCCCGAACCGACTGTCCACCCCCCATGCCTGTACCTTGCTGACGCGCTGATCGTTCCCCTGAACCGTCACCACGGCCTCGCTTTTCAGGGCGGGAGCAGCCGCCAGTCCGCCGATATCATCCAGGTTTTCGGCAAAACCACGGGTGAACATGCGTTCCCCGGCCGTAATGGTGTGGGTGATTTGGCCCAGGCGGACATCCACCACGTGCAAGAGGCTTTTTCTGAGGGAGTCGCCAATGATCAGTGCCCCGCAAATGACCGCCGTGGAAATGGCGATCCCTGCCGCGGTGGCCAGGTTGGTGCCGAGGTAATGCTTCAGTGTGCGGATGATAAGCCGAAACAATGTCATTATTGAAATCTTATTTGTTCCAAGGTCATTCAGCAGGTTGCAGAAGCGCCGGGTATTGCCGCTGACTGCCGCCTTAAAAGGGGGCCGGTTCAGGCCTTTTGCAACGCCAGCTTTCCTTCCGTGATCCCGTAAACCAGATCCATCCTGGAGGAGACGCTCTTTGCATGGGTTGCGATCAGCAGGGTGATGCCCATTTCTTTATTGATGCTGGAGAGCAGGTCGATCAGCAGGTCCGCGTTTTTGGCATCCAGCGACCCGGTGGGTTCATCGGCCAACAAAATCCTGGGCTGGTTGATCAGCGCCCTGGCCACAGCGGCCCGCTGGCATTCGCCACCCGACAACTCTCCGGGCTTGTTGTCTCGTTGCTCCCAGATGCCCATCAGTTTCAGCAGGTCTTTCGCCCTGTCATTGAAGCCGGTCTTGTCGCCTTTTAATGGCAGGGTGGGAAGCAAAACATTTTCGAGCAGGGTGCACTGTGGCAACAGGTGGTGCAGCTGGAAGACAAAGCCTGCGGTTCTGTTCCGAAAGGAGAGGATCTGGTCGGCTTTCATATCCGACAATGATAGGTTTCCGATGTGAATTTCTCCCTTGTCTGGTTTATCAAGGGTGCCGATCAGGTTCAGCAGGGTGGTTTTGCCACTGCCCGAAGGACCCGTAACTGCGATTTTTTCTCCGCTGCCCACCTGGAGATTGAGGCCCCGCAGGACCTCACGCTCAATGCCCCCAAGGGTGTTACGATAAGTCTTGTACAGGTTTTTTACCTGGATTTGCATAAGATTCTGTTTTACGGGTTTTGCCGGCATTATGATCAATGGCCTGTTGGTACAAAGCGGTCATTTCCCTGGTCAGATTGTGGACATTGAACTTCTTTTCGATGCTTTGTCTTGCCTTTTGGCTTAACTGCCGCCTTTTTTCTTTATCCGAGAATAATGCTTCGAGGGCTCCGGCCAGTTGTTCAGGGGTATTTTCGGAATAAACCATTCCACCGCCTGATTTTTCTACGATTTCGGGGAAAGCGCCCAGGGCGGGTTGAACGATTGGAATGCCTGCTGCCATGGCCTCGGTAAGGTAAATCCCAAACGCTTCCCCGTGGCGTACCGGAACCGAAAGCAGCATGACCCGGTCGAAGAAGTCTTTCCGGGTGGCCTGGTCAAAGTCGTGAATGAATTCCACCGCCTTTTCCAGGCCGGCTTGTTGTAACTTCTTTTTTTGCTCTTTGATAAAGGCATTGTCATCCGCTGTTTGTCCCCCGGTTAGCAACAACTTCACATCTTCGTAAGCCGGCTGTTTCCTTAAAAGGACAAAGGCGTCCACCAGGATGTCCAGTCCGTTCTCCCGGCACAGTCTCGACAGGAACCCGATGGTCCGGCTTTTGTCGGCGGCATTGATGTAATGATAGTCGGATGGGTCAACGCCCAGGTGAAGGGTGGTGATCTTTTCTTCCGGCAGACGGAGTTTATGTTTCATGAACTCGGTATAGTAGTGGCTTACCGAAACAAACAGATCGATGTCGCGCGACTTCTCTGCCATCAGTTCCCAGGCTTTTTCTGCAAATTCGGGTTCCATCCCGTCAACCCAGGTATCTTCGTCCTGCAGGGAGCAGATTACCGGCACCCTGAGGTGCTCCTTCAGCTTATGGGCCAGTCCGAGCAGCAACGCATTTGAGATGTGTATGACATCGGCCTTATAGTGTGTTTCGAGCCAGTGAACCATTTTTTCGAGTTCCCCTTTCTGCTTCCCATGTTCACCCATGAGCATGGACACGGTCATGTCTTCCAGTCCCCTGGCCCTCGTTGAATTGGCCTGGCTTGCGGCGAACCGGAGCATGAATTTTGCGTTGAGGAGCCGGTCGAACCATTTGGGGGCATGCCGGAACACGGGATACAGTTGCTTCAAATAGATGCTGATGGCCCCGTAAAACACCGGGGTCATGCCATTGGTCGTATCTTGCGAGAACAGGGGCAGGTACATGGGGATTTTGATGGCGTTGTGGCCCTGGGCCCGCATGGCTTCAAAGAGTTTGCTGTCGCGCAGGCAGTTGCCGCAATAAAAGCTTCCGCCTGAACCGGGTATGATGTGTGCAATATTCATTACGTTCAATTCGCATTTCGTTTGTACATGATTCCTTTCCACCGGCGCTCATCGCTACGGCGCTTGCGCTCGTTCCGCACCGGCTTCGCGCCCTGGGGCGCTGATTCGTATTTCGTTGCGGCGCTCGCCGGTGCGGCCCTTGCGCTGCAAAATTTCTTCAAAATTTCAAATGCGCTCGTTCCGCACCGGCTTCGCGCCCTGGGGCGCTGATTCGTATTTCGCTGCGGCGCTCGCCGGTGCGGCCCTTGCGCTGCAAAATTTCTTCAAAATTTCAAATGCGCTCGTTCCGCACCGGCTTCGCGCCCTGGCGCGCTGATCCGTATTTCGTTGCGGCGCTCACCGGTGCGGCTCTCGCTCAGGGCGCACCCAGGCAATAGATATTGCCGTCCTGTGCGCCGGCAATGATTTTTCCCTGCGATACAGCCGGATGTCCGATAAGCGGGCTTCCCAGCTCGTAGGTCCAGACGGTTTGACCGGTTTCCTGGTTGAAAAGCAAAAGATCGCCCCGCATATTCGCTACAAGCAAGTTCCGGCGGTCTGCAAGCGGGGAGGCATCGACACGGCTACCGGTATTTTTCTGCCATATGACTGACCCGGTGCTTATATCCAGACCATACACAAAGCGGTCGCGGCTGCCAATGAATACATGCTTATCCGTTATGGCCGGGGAGCCGATAAAGGGCAGCTGGCGGTCGCGGCTCTCAAACTGCCACTGGATTTGACCGGAACGGTAGTCAATGCAACTGAAGATGCCGTCATAGTCACCAACAAAAGCCTTGCCATTGTCCAATGCGGTTGATCCGGCTACATAGGTGGCGATTTCGATGGCGGATGCTGCATTTCCGGTTTCAATGTCGACAACGTGCAGGAGTCCGTCGCACCCCCCGAAGACGGCCAGATTGCCTTCGACGGCCACTGCTGCATTCAGGTAGTTCTGTGCCTCATACTTCCAGATGGGCTGTCCGGTTTTCGCATCCACGCAATGCAGGTAATAATCGTATGCTCCCACAAGGATGTACGTGCGCTCTCCATCGCTCCACCAGTTTGGTGCGGCCATGATCTGGTTTTGGGTTTCGTACTTCCAGATTTGTTTTCCGCTGGCCAATTCAAGCGCAAAAAGATTGCCATGCAGGTCACCGATATAAACGATTCCGTTTCGGATGAGGGCCGAAGCTTCAATGGCATTGCCGGCTTTGAACTTCCAAATCAGCTTCCCCTCCATGTCAAGGCAATACACATGTTGGTCGGTGCTTCCGATCACGATGCTGTTCCCCTGAATGACGGGGGATGCCTTGATCTCATCGCCCGTTTGAAACA
This sequence comes from Bacteroidales bacterium, assembly GCA_041690235.1. Taxonomy (GTDB): domain Bacteria; phylum Bacteroidota; class Bacteroidia; order Bacteroidales; family UBA7960; genus SLSG01. Next base: position 7,364 of record JAWLHS010000001.1, on the reverse strand, counting down.
CCCAATGCTGCTCCACCATGAAGGGAATGGTTTCTGAGGTGGTACCCCGAAGGTGTTGTCCACCACGAAATTCGGGCCAGCCGGACTGGTTGGCTTGTGGGATGAAAAACAGCAGGAATAGAAGGGCGCTAAGGGTCATCATCTGTTGATTTATCGGGTTTTTATATTGAATTTTTGGAAAAGCAAAGCGCCCCGGTTGGGCAGGCCAGGGCAACTGCTTGGGCGGTTTTTACCAGGGCTTTATCCAGTGTTTCGTTGAAGGGAACCCCTATCTCCACATCAAAACCCCTGCCAATAAATGTAAATCCGAAGGTTTCCTGGTGCCTGGCGGTGAGTCTCACACAGATACCGCACTTAATACACTTTCCCGGCTCATAGACAACCCCCTCATCCTGCATGAACTTTCTCACGGGTTTTCGACTGGAGTAAGAGAAGCGTCGCCTGGAGGCCTTGTACATCCCGGCATAATCCCTGAGCTTGCAATGGTCCGGTTTGCGGCAGTCGCAGTGCATACACCGTGCGGCTTCCATGCGGGCCTGGTCGGGGTCGAAACCGTTGCCCGGCTTTCCCCGGGCTTGCTGCCGCTTGTCAGGGCTGCCTTCTTTCAGGTATTCTGGAAATTCCTCTTCCATCAGTCGGCCGAAACTGGAGTTAAACCGCCTGGTTTCTCCCCTCACCGGTTCCCCGCTGAATAACTGCTCAATGCTTTTTGCCACTTCCTTGCCCTGGGCCGCCGAACGGATGGCGAGTTTTCCGGGCCGGTTGGCGTTGCCTATGGCGAACACACCTTCGAGCCCGGTCTGATGGGTCGATTTGTCTGCCTGCAACTGCTTTCCGTTGTGTTCAATACCCCAGGAATCCAGGGCGGCTGAATGGTTCCCGGTGGCCACGACCACCGCATCGTAATCCCTGCGGAGCCTTTCGAAAGCGGTTGCATCAATCAGTTGGTCCGGCCTGAACTGCACGCCTGTCTGACGAATCAATGAAATCTCTCCGGCAAGCACGGATTTGTCCAGTTTTTCATCCGGAATTTCGTATTGCAGGCTCCCCCCCGGGAGTGGGTTGCGGTCGAAAATCACCGCCTGTATGCCTTTTTGCTGCAGGTAGAATGCCGCCGACAGCCCGGCAGGCCCCGCCCCGATGATGGCCACTTTTTTGCCGGTGGTCGCCGTTTCCGGCAGCATTAAGGGGCCGGATTCATCGGCAGTAAAGCGTTTCAGCAGGCATATGGCCACCGGCTGGTCGATGGGCCTGCGCTTGCATGCCCCTTCGCAGGGAGCGGGACAGATTCTTCCAAGGACTGCGGGCAGGGCGATGTCGCGACGTACCACCTCAAGGGCTTGTTGAACCTGCCCGGCTGCAATCAGGCGGTTCATTCGGGGAATATCCATGAAGGCCGGACAAGCAATACGGCAGGGGGCTTCACAGTCACCGACGTGTTCAGACAGGAGCAATTCCAGGGCTGTTTTTCGAGCGGTCCTGATCTCGTCATCCTCTGTTACGATATCCATTCCGGGAGCCACCCGGACCGAACAGGAGGGCAGGAGTTTTCCGGTGGTGCGTTCCTTCACCAGGCATATCATGCAGGAAGTAAAGTGTTCCTCCTGCCCGTTGTAACACATGGCTGGAATGGGAAAGCCCGCCCCGACAGAGACTTCCAGCAACATGCTGCCCTCTTCGGCTTCGACTTCCCTGTTATTGATGGTTATTTTGATCATCTTTGTTTTTCAATCGGGTGGCATGGTTTGGTTTCAATTTACACTGATGGCATCTTCCGGGCAGGCCTGACGACAGATATCGCATTTGGTGCATCGCGTGGTGTCAATTTCATGTTTTTTGTGGGGATCGAATGCAATGGCATCTTCCGGGCATTGCTGGGCACAGATGGTACATCCGATGCAGTTGTCGTTTACCGAATAAGTGATCAGTGCCTTGCAACTTCCTGTCGGACACCTGCCTTTGATGTGGGCCAGGTACTCCTCCCGGAAGTAGTGGAGGGTGGACAGTACTGGGTTGGGAGCTGTTTTTCCCAATCCGCAAAGGCTTCCTTTTTTTGTCCATTCTGCCAGTGTTTCCAGCTCTTCCAGGTCTTCCTCCACGGCTTTCCCTTCACAAAGTCTTTCCATAATATCCAGCATGCGCCGGGTGCCCACCCTGCAGAACGTACATTTTCCGCAGGACTCACTCTGGGTAAATGAAAGGAAATATTTTGCGATGTCGACCATGCAGTCCGTTTCATCCAACACAACCAGTCCGCCGGACCCCATCATGGCCCCGACCTCTCCCAGCGATTCAAAGTCCACCGGCCGGTCCGCCAGAAAATGAGGAACACACCCCCCTGAAGGTCCGCCGATTTGTACGGCCTTCAGTTTGTGGCCACCCGGTACCCCTCCTCCTATGTCGTCGACGATTTGGCGGACGCTGATGCCCATGGGCACTTCGATCAAACCGCCCCTGCTGACCTTGCCTGCCAGGGCGAACACCTTGGTGCCCTTGCTGGATGAGGTTCCTATGGCGGCGAACTTTTCATGTCCATGGCTCAGAATATAGGGCAACTGGGCAAAGGTTTCGGTGTTGTTGATGAGTGTCGGACGGTCCCATAGTCCCCGTTCCGCCGGGTAAGGTGGCCTGAGCCTTGGAAAGCCGCGCCTTCCTTCCATCGAAGCGATCAGTGCCGTCTCCTCACCGCAAACAAAGGCACCGGCCCCTTCCTTGATGCGGATGTCGAAGCTGAATCCCGAGCCACCAATATCCCTGCCAAGCCAGCCCTCTGCGGTACATCGCTCCAGGGCTTCCCGGATCCTCAGCACGGCCAGCGGGTATTCGGCGCGGATATAGAAGTAGCCCTGGGTGGCCCCGGTGGCCCGGGCAGCAATCAGCATGCCTTCGATGATGCGGTAGGGATAGGATTCCAGCAACATGCGGTCCATGAATGCCCCGGGATCACCTTCGTCCCCATTGCAAATCAGGTATTTGACCGGGGCGTCCTGACCAGCTACGGCCTCCCATTTCAGTCCGGTCGGGAACCCCGCACCGCCCCGACCTTTCAGACCGCTTGCCTTCACCAATTCGATCAGTTGCGGGGGGGGCATGGAGAGGGCTTTTTTCAATCCGTCAAAGCCGCCCCTGGACACATACTCCTCCATGTCGGTGGGGTTGATCACGCCACGGTGCTCTGTGGCGATGGGTATCTGGTTGCCCAGGAATGCCATGACGTGCTTTTCCCTGACATTGATGGAGTAGCGTTCGATGCCCTCCCAGCGTCCTTCGTGCTGAATGTTTTCAACCAGGTGCTCGAAGCGGTTCTTCAGGCGATTAAAAAAACCGTGGGGCTGGAAATGCTTTTCAACAATATACCTGATATCTGTCGGGGTGACCCTGGCGTATAGTTGCGGTGCTTTTCCCTCGGGCAGGATCTCCACCAGCGGAACCTGATGGCACATGCCCACGCAGCCAACATGTTTAATGTTCACATTCAGGGCGTCTTTATTCACGGTCTCCTCCACGGCTTGACGGATGTCATCGCTGCCGCTGGCGACGCAGCAGGATCCCAGGCCGATACGAATCTCTCCCTGAAGGGCCTGTTTGCCGGCCTTGGATTTTGGCCCCTTTTGTTTTCCTGCACCGCGGCTGATAAAATCTTCGATAATGGTTTTGGCCGTGGCCGGGCTTACATGTCCGTAAGTGGTGTTGTCGATCTGCACCACAGGTGCCAGTGTGCAGCATCCCAGGCAACTGACCTTCTCCACCGTAAAAGTGCGGCTGTCGTCCGTGTCCCGGCCTTCTTCAATATGAAGTTCACGTCTCAGGGAATCATAAACCAGTCCGGCTCCCTTCACATGGCAGGCCGTACCCACGCAAACCTTCACGAGGTGCTTGCCGGCCGGCTGGAACCGAAACTGGGAATAAAAGCTGGCCACCCCGATGATTTCCGCCGCGGTAATGTCCGTCGTTTCGCATACCCGTTTCAGCGCTGCTTCCGGAAGGTAATGGTATTCCTTCTGGATGGCTTGCAGTATCGCGATAACGGATTCTTTTCCGTTTCCCGTTTGAGCGATTATTTTATCTGTTTGCGCTATCATAGATGCATGCCTGTAATTGCCCGGGCCGCCTTGTGCCCGAAATCGGCTTAGTTTCCTATACAGTAAAGGTGGCGATTTCCCCTGATATACAATCTTCCCTCCGCAAAAACCGGGGTGGCGAACACCCTTTCCCCGAGTTCCGAAGTGGCGATCAGATCCGGTTCCCTGCCCGGGTTAAAGACATATGCTTTGCCGCTGGTGTCGATAATATACAATTTGTTATCGGCTATGACCGGAGAAGAATAAAAACCATCGTCCGTGTCGTATTCCCATAAGAACTCCCCGCTGCTTGCCTCGAAACAGGCCAATACCGCGAAAGTGGTCGCCACGTAAAGGAGTCCGTCGAAATACAGCAGACTGGCCACTTCGGGCAGGTAATAGTTGTCTTCCCACTGCTGTTGCCCCGTTTTCGCGTCCACCCCGACCATTTTGGCGTATTCGTTGGCAGCATATACAAGTCCCCCGCCAAAAGCCGGAGAAGGACCCACCTCGCCCGACATGCAATTGACCGACCACAGTTGGCGTCCGCTTTGGATGTCATAGGCGGAAAGGCTGGGGTTGGCCAGCAGGATCAGTTGAAATGTTCCGTCGACTTTCGCCAGGATGGGGGAGGCCCAGCTTACCCCGTTGCTGCGTGGGGTTTCCCATGCAATCTGTCCCGTTGCTGCTTCCAGCGCGAAAACCCGGCTTCCGTCCTGGGTGTCGTATTGTACCATCACCTTCCCGTCCCACATCAACAATGAAGAAGAGTGGCCATAGTGATTGGCGGGAACCCCCAGGTTTTTGGCCCATAAACGGTTTCCGTTGTGGTCGAAGGCAATGATGTCGCCCGTGCCGAACAAAGCCACCACCCGTTGCCCGTCGACCACCAGGCTCGGCGCTGCCAGTCCGGTGTCATCCGTTGTACGTGGCGGTGTTGCCGGTGAACCCGGGATTCCGGAGGCCTCCTTTTCCCATTGCTTGCTGCCGGTATGGCGGTCGTAACAATAGACCATCCTTCTGCTTTCGGTGGCCCCTGACATAAACAGCTTGTCGTCCCATAGGACCGGGGAGTTGTAGCCGTGCATGGGGATTTCGGTTTTCCAGATGATGTTTTCACCGCTTGCCGCGTCCCATTCAGAGGGGATGTTCCCGTGGGCACTGATGCCGGTGCCCCAGGGCCCCCTGAAAGTGTTGTGGTTTTGTCGTACCGAGGCTTCCGTTAATAACGGGGGTGGGGGTTGCCTGGCGGTGGTTTCACCCGGTGTTTCTACAGATGCTTCTTCCGTGACCATCTCCTGCGTCTGGGGATCAGCATCCATGCCTGCATCTGCAGTTCCCGCCGGGGGGCCTCCCGTTGTCATTTCCGGCTCCGGGCTGTTCGCAGTGGGCTCTGCCAGGGAAATATCGATCTGTTCGATGCCATCATGGCCTGGAACTTCTTCTGCCATTTTCAGGGTGTCGAATGGCCTGAGGTAGTCGGCGGTGAAAACGGCCGACATACCGGCTCCGATGATGATGATGGCTCCTGTTGCCGCAATCCATCGTTGCGATAATTTTCTGTCCCGGCCGGCTGTTGGTTTTTCGTCGGATGGTTTCCCGATGGAGAAGACCAGCTTGCTGTGAACCCTCAGGGCCAGGACCAATACGATGGCCCCGAAAAGGAGAAGGTAGGCTCCGGTGCGTATCTGCCAGAGGCTGTTAAAGTAAGCCTTCCGGGCCAGCAAATCAAGCTGACGGATTTCTTCCATGAGTGCATGGTTGCCGGGATCTGCTGAAAGGCGGTCCACCAGGGTTTTCAGGGTTTGGCTTTCCAGGGGGTCGCTGGATTTGATTTGCAGATAGTTCAGCAAAAGCAACAGACTGACCAGGGCTGTGAACACCCCGGCAATGATGGCTACCTGCTTCGTTCGCTTTATTTTTTCTTCTCTATTCATTTTGAAATTATTCAAGGCTTCACTATTCAATCCCTTTGTGCATCGGCTTGGGCGTGATAGGGGTGTTCCGGCTTTCCAACCGGACAGTATTCCATGCAACGCCCGCAGCTAAAACAGTTGCCGCGGTTGGCCTCGTAAATGGTTCGTTTTCTGAAGACCACCTGATTCAAAAGGGTCCATCCGATGACCAAGCCGATAAATCCGCCCAAAAACCAACCGCCCTTGCGGAATTTCTCCTGTATGATACCGGCATCCTCGACCAGCATATCCAGGGTTTTTCCGGAGGCCATAAAAGTTTCAATATCGATGTTGTCGGTGGTCTGCATGAGGTCTGGTCTGGCAACCAGCAGATTGGCCAGGTATACATCGGGATGGGCTTTCGAAAGCAGCTTGTGCGATCCGGAAACGGCCCATCCCAGGGCAAACATCAGGACCGGGATCAGGGCGGCGTAAACCAGGAATTTTCGAAAATCCGTCCTGCTCACCCTGTTTTCTTTTTCTTCGGTGGGGTAGTCGATGGCATCGAAGGGGCAGGCATCTTTGCAGAGTTTGCAATTGATGCATTCTTTGGGAGTGATCGACAGGTGGTTTTTGGAAAAGCGGGAGGTGATGTTGAGCAGGGCCCCATAGGGACAAATGAAACGGCAGTAAGGGCGTGCCACAAACATGCCGATCAGCAGAAACCCAATGCCGAGAACGATCATATGGAACCCGGCGCCCATGCGAAAGATGCCTACGAAAGGATCGTAACGGCAAATGATGAAATCTGTGCCGGTCGCTGCAAACAAAATGGCCATTCCCAGGTAAACAAACGGAAACAAACCCAGGGCTTTTTGGAGCCAGGGAGCCAGGCGGATTGGTTTAACGATCACCAAATCCTGTATCGCCCCCAGGGGGCAGGCCGAAGCGCAGAAGATCCGGCCCGCGGCAAGGGCCAATAATAATGGGATCGCGAAGAAGGCCAGCACCGTAAAGGAAATGGCGTACTCACTGCTGAAAAGCGCCAGGGAGAGGTTCTGAACGGCCCCTATCGGGCAGATGCATCCATTGCGGTAAAAACCAAAATAAACCAGGGCGAACACCATGACCCATAATATCCAGTTGCGTGAGCGCTTTTTCAGGGCCAGCCAGGTGGTCAGACCCAGGACCAGGATCAACACCACAAGGTCAACGGTCTCCATGGAGGAGGCCCTTGGTTCCGGTTTGGTGGTGTCGGGGATTTGGTATTCGGTCTGAAACTCCGGCTTAGGGAAGCGTTGCTGCTGGGATGATGCCTGATGCGGCAGCATGCCCAATAACAGAAGGGTTAGTCCGACGAATACGATGCATTTTTTCTTCAAAGCCGCTGTTTTCATGTGGGCATCAA